>CAYSDY010000034.1:0-1022 GCA_964429995.1 uncultured Methanosarcinales archaeon | reverse complement strand
TGATATTTTCAATGGTCCCTGGATTTCTCAACCCGTTCAAATACATTACCATTTTTTCTTATGGTATAAGTTTATTCTCGGGTTATATGTCCAATACCTCTTTAAGTATCTGCTCCTTAAGCAAGGGTTTTAGTGATCCAGGTGTTGCAAGGTCAACCTTTTGCCCCAGAATCTCTGCCAGGCGCTCCTGTAGGGAAATGAAATGAAATAAATCTACACTAAACTCAACCAGAATATCAACATCGCTCGATTCGGTAGCTTCGCCCCTGGCAAATGAGCCAAAAACACCGATAATGGTGGACGGCTGGTTACTTAGCCTCTTTCAATAGAGTATTAAAGGCCCCAATTATAAGATTAAATATCTCTTCAGGAATTGCGGTTGTATGCCTCATCCCATGATGTTCCTTTATCAGGCCAACCTGGTCCTCTTGGTGCCTAGGCCAATGTCACCCCATTACCCTGAACGATTCTCTCTCCAAAATCATTATCATTGATCCTTTGTGAAACCTTTATCCCTTGTGGTATTGAAATAAGCAGTCTATAAGTCCATTTCTTTGGCTTTGGCTCTCCATAATAATAGACTAACCCAAGAGCAATTATTGGAATTACAATCATTAATCCAATAACACTGAAGCTTGCTCCAGAAAAAAACCAAACACTGACCGCAGCCACTATGAAATGTAGTATCAGCCCTATTTTCTTCCATTTCAGAATAATCACAGCCAGGGATACAAAGATTATTGTGAACAGTAAATACTGAAAGAACAACATGAATAGGTTCTCCCATATTGAAGTGGAATACCACCCTTCATGAAAATTCTCGATTGCACCCCAATAAGCCCAAATGCTGGATAATGTTAGTGTGATAAAAACGCCAATCCATCCGATGATTGATTTCTTATCGTTTTTCACAATACCACCTCCACGATAAAATAATTATCAGAATTCAGTTCAAAAATAAGTCCCCCGGTTTCAAGTCGGCTTTTGTACCGTGGTAGCAAGGCCCCGAGTCCAAAGACCTG
>CAYSDY010000033.1:0-1058 GCA_964429995.1 uncultured Methanosarcinales archaeon | reverse complement strand
TATATGCAGAAAAAGCTCCAAAGCCAGATCCTGAAATATATAATTTAGGAATTCCTGTTCTGGGAATTTGTTATGGAATGCAAATAATTAACTACCAGCTTGGTGGAAAAGTTGAGAGAAGTGACAAAAGAGAATACGGTAAGGCAGAAATTACAGTTGATCAGGAAAGCGCTTTATTCAAAGACCTGGCAAAACAACAGGTAGTTTGGATGAGCCACGGTGACTGTATTACTGAAGCTCCTGCTTCCTTTAAAAGTATTGCCAGCACTCCCCATACACCATATGCAGCTTTTGCAGATGACGAAAAGAAATTTTACGGAGTACAGTTCCACCCAGAAGTTAACAATACAGAACATGGAAATGAAATATTAGACAGATTTTTACTAGATGTTTGTGAATGTAATAAAGACTGGAACATGGGTTCCTTCGTTGAAGAAGAAATTGCCAGAATCAAAGCTATTGCTGGAGATAAAAAAGTAATTTGCGGCTTAAGTGGCGGTATTGATTCATCAGTTGCAGCAGTACTTGTTCACCGTGCAATTGGCAAAAACCTTACTTGTATCTATGTGGATCATGGATTTATGAGAAAAAATGAATCAGAAGAAGTTAGAGATATTTTTGCCGAAGGTTTTGGAATTAAACTTGATTTTGTTAATGCCCAGGACAGATTTTTAGGAAAATTAACTGGAATCAGTGATCCTGAAACAAAAAGAAAAATTATTGGTGAAGAATTTATTCGCGTATTTGAAGCAGAAGCAAAAAAATTCGACGATGCAGAGTTTTTGGTACAAGGAACACTTTATTCAGATGTAATTGAAAGTGGTACAGATACAGCAGAAACAATTAAGAGTCACCACAACGTTGGAGGACTTCCTGAAGACATGGATTTCGCTTTAATCGAGCCCCTCAGACACCTGTTCAAAGATGAGGTAAGAAAAGTAGCAAGAGAGCTGGGACTGCCAGACACCCTTGTTTACCGTCAGCCTTTCCCGGGACCAGGTCTGGCAATTAGAATTATTGGAGAAATTACCAGAGAAAGACTTGATATATTAAGAGAA
>CAYSDY010000032.1:0-1070 GCA_964429995.1 uncultured Methanosarcinales archaeon | reverse complement strand
GCGAAGCCTTGAACATTGACCTGGATGTAGACAGGGAGATAGTTTTCCGTCTCCAGGACAGCGGTAACACGGAAGATCTTTATAGATATCTTCTCATCCGGCAGTGCAACCAGTTGGGCGAGATCATGCCTGCAGTGTTTGAACAGATTAAAGACTATACGGAGCTGTTATTGCCGGATAACCTGTTGGCAGAAGGCTTCGTAATCAGGGATCTGGTTGACAGCATCGATGAGTATGATTGGAAAATTGAATTAAGCGATGCTGAACAGGAGTTGGAAGCTGAAAAGGGCGAGCACGGCATTGAAATAATCGGCTGGCTTTACCAGTATTACATCTCTGAGAAAAAAGACGAAGTATTTGCCGGGCTGAAGAAAAATATCAAGATTACCAAAGAGAACATCCCCGCCGCCACTCAGCTTTTTACCCCCAAGTGGATCGTCAGATACATGGTGGAAAACTCCCTGGGCCGCCTCTGGCTGGAGTCCCATCCTGATAAGGATTTGCAGGCGAAGTGGAAATATTATCTGGAAGAAGCAGAGCAGGAGCCGGAAGTGCAGAGACAGCTGCAAGAGTTGAAGAACCCTAACCTGAACCCCGAAGAGATAAAAATACTGGACCCCGCCATGGGCAGCGGGCACATTCTCGTCTATGCTTTTGATGTTCTCTACGATATTTACCTCCGTGCCGGTTACCCGGAACGGCAGATCCCGGGCCTGATCCTGGAGAAAAATCTCTATGGCCTGGAGATAGATGACCGGGCGGGCCAGCTGGCCACATTTGCCCTGCTTATGAAAGCCAGGAGCAAGAACAGGAGGATCTTCAGGCATGTTCCCAGGTTAAATTTGTGTTCTATCCAGGAGAGTAACGGGATTCCCCCTAAGGCTGTGGACTATCTGGTTGGCTCCAAAGAAACGGGAATAGTGGAATACATGCGCCGGGAAGAAGTGGAGTATTTAATCGATGTCTTTCATGACGCCAAGGAATACGGTTCCATCCTTGAGGTGAAGGAGATTGATTTTGATGCCCTGGAACAGAGGGTGGAGGAGATAGAAAAAACTGCTCCTGAAGAT
>CAYSDY010000031.1:0-1086 GCA_964429995.1 uncultured Methanosarcinales archaeon | reverse complement strand
AATTCCCTGACCCGGCGAGCAATTAATTGGTTATACTGGCCTCCAAAATCCATAACCAGAACCAGTTCTTTTTTCATTAATGCACCTCTATTTGTCATCATATACTACCGGTTTCAATACCCGAACATCGGGATAATTACGGTATTGTTCAGCATAGTCCAGACCATAGCCCACCACAAACCTGTCCGGTATGGAATAACCAACATAATCCGGGGTAATATCAGTTTTACGCCTTGATGGTTTGTCCAGCAAACAGGCAATTTTCACACTGCTGGGGTTTCTCTGCTTCAAGATTTCACATATATATTTTAAGGTTAAACCGGTATCCACTATATCTTCTACTATTAAGACATCCTTGTCCTGAACTGAATACTCCAGGTCCTTAATTATCCGCACCTCACCCGAAGATGTGGTCGAAATACCATAGCTGGATACGTCCATAAAGTCTATTTCCATAACTACATCCATTTCCCTGATCAGATCGGCCATAAATACAAAGGCGCCCTTCAAAATACCCACTACCAATATTTCGCGGTCTTTATAGTCAGCAGAAATCTGCTTCCCCATCTGGGCAACCCTTGTTTTAATCATTTCCCGATCATATAATACTTCCAGTTGAACCAAATCCAATTGTATCCCTCCCTATCAATTGGATTATAACAACAACTGGGATTAGGTGCAAACAAAAACAGGGACTAAAAACAAAGTCGGTGGTATAGATAAAAACGGGCAAAAGCCGTCCTGGTCACAAGATAAAAAAAGCCCGCAATTTTAACACACTTGAATGCGTCAAAATAACGAGCTTATTAGTCGGCGATTTGTTTTTGCTATTTAATCTGCAGGGACTCATGATAGCCCTGGCTCTTATCTTCAGTTATTGTTTTTTGTACTGGTATCAGGTGGTTCAATTGTAATATCTTTATTAAAGTCTGAAAAATTGACCTCTAATCTCAATTTGTTCGCAGGTGTCTGTTTATTGCTTGCATTTAAGACCGCTTTTCTGAAAAGGCCCTTTTTATAGTCTATCCAGAATTGATACTCAAAATCTTTCCACATGGTTTCCAATAATTGGCTTTCAACAGAAGG
>CAYSDY010000030.1:0-1185 GCA_964429995.1 uncultured Methanosarcinales archaeon | reverse complement strand
GATTTATTCTCTAGGTCAATTCTACATTCGATTAAAATCTGGAGTTTTTCAGGGGGAACTAATTAGTAATTTTTGGGACCTGCGGTCCTTTTTTTAATAACCACGGATGAAACACAGATATACACGGATTTTTTTCTTTTCTGTTTTATGACCCTGCGGGTCTTTTTTTTGAGCTCGCTTTGCTCGCTCGTTTTTGGCTTATTAAGCACTTACTGGTTTTTTTCTCACAACCGTTATACTCTGCAACTCCAAAACCAACAACTAAAAATATCTGTGTTCATCCGTGTATATCCGTGGTTCACTCCAGGCCTGCGGGTCTTTTTTCCTCACAGCCATCAGACTTTGCATCACCACAAACACCAACAACTAAATATCATCTGTGTTCATCCGTGTTCATCTGTGGTTTATTCCACACCTGCGGGTCTTTCTTTCTCACAGCCATCAGACTCTGCAACACCACAAACATCAACAACAAAAACATCTGTGTTCATCCGTGTATATCCGTGGTTTATTCCAGGCCTACAGGTCTACAGGAATATATCCAGCAGGCTGGCTGCGAAAATAATTAGACCTACATAGTGATTAATTTTAAATGAAGCAAAATTGACTCGGCCTAGTTCACCGGGCCTGACAATCCAATGTTCATATATCAAGACTACGGCTGCAAAACTTACTCCCGTATAATACCAGTAATCCAAACCCATAATCAAGCCATTTAAAATAAGAAAGAGGACAGTAACAAAATGAAAGCCAGCGGAAACTACTAACGCTCCCTTTTCCCCAAAACGAGAGGGAATGGAGTATAAGTTATGCTCACGGTCAAACTCAATGTCCTGGCAGGCATACATGGTATCAAATCCAGCAATCCAGCAGGCTACAGCCATTCCCAAAACAAAAGGTTCCCAGTCAAAGGTACCGGTGACGGCAATCCAGGCACCCACCGGGCCAATTCCGATAGCCATTCCCGGGATTAAATGACACCACCAGGTAAAGCGCTTGGTATATGAATACAACCACAGAACCACTACTGCCAGTGGTGCCAATTTCAGACAGAGGGGATTCAACTGGGCAGCCGAATAAAAAAGAAGAGCAAAAAAAATAAAGACAGCGAAACATACTCCCTTTACCGGCAGCCTTTCTTCCGCCATTACCCAGTCAGATGTTCTGGGATTGGCCCGATCAATC
>CAYSDY010000029.1:0-1411 GCA_964429995.1 uncultured Methanosarcinales archaeon | reverse complement strand
GGGGGGGGCGCCCCCTCTGGGTTTTTTTTTGTCTTTAAATTTAAAAAAAAAAAAAACCCACCCCCCCCCCCCCCCCCCCCCCTGTGTCCCCCTGTCTACTGCGTGAGTTGAAAAATTATTCTGCTTCATCATCGCTTTTTTCTTTTTTTCTGTACTTGGCCGTGTGAACGGCTATAACAGTAAAGAAGATACATACGCCTACAAGTGAAAGCAAGGAACCGTTAGCAAAATTATATTGCTGCATAAACAGACCAGCAAACCAAAGTATAGTTCCTCCAATTAGAAGGGAGACTATGGGAGTGTTATCTTTAATATCTGACCAATTGCTCTTTAAATAATAAAACAAAGCCAGAAAAGGCAACAGGAGCACAAGTATTTGCCATAACATTTCGAATCGTCCTTTCTTAACAGTTTCCTATAGCGGAATGTAGTCAACAAAATATATACCAAGGATTATTATAACAGTAAACAGGATAAGCAGAAAAACCATCAGGGGCTTTTGCTTAAGGATTGGCCAGTTGATTTTAAAAAAAGACAGCAGAAAGACAGCTATAAGGAACGGAGCAATTTTAAAAAACATCAGGTCCTCCTTGAATCAAGGCTTTTTTTATCATATCAAAGTGGACTAATTTATAAAAGACCGTGCTGCCAA
The DNA here is from genome assembly GCA_964429995.1 of uncultured Methanosarcinales archaeon. GTDB lineage: Archaea > Nanobdellota > Nanobdellia > Woesearchaeales > UBA583 > UBA583. The sequence continues at coordinate 759 of CAYSDY010000029.1, read as the reverse complement.
AAATACAGGTGCGGTTATTATTATATTGATATTTTCGGGATTTACTTAATATTGTGTTAAGGATATTTGGGGATAAGAAACCGTGCAATTACCTATATAAGGATAAAATTAATTCCACTACAAAAAGGCATAAATATACATTTGATTGCATAATCAGAGTTAAATCAACGCAATTTAGGGCGAGTTACGCGAATTTGAAAAGCTTTACAATAAAGAGAAATACGGAGTATTTACACCAAAATTCAAAATTCAACATTAAGAATTCAAAATTATAATACGATCTCTTTTGACTACGTATTCACTAATATGCGATTAAATAGTGGGGGGCAGTAGAATCATAATTGAATAGCTCAAATTTATTCGTTATAATTTATGCGTGTATTAGACTGTTCTGGAGGGTAATTAATTGCATAAAAGGATTAGAAATTTTAGTATCATCGCTCATATAGATCATGGCAAGTCTACTCTGGCAGATCGCCTGTTGCAGATAACTGGTGCTTTAAGTGAAAGAGAAATGAGAGAACAGTTTCTCGACAAGATGGATCTGGAAAGAGAAAAGGGAATTACCATAAAACTACAACCGGTAAGACTGAAGTACAGCAGTAAGGATGGGCAGGAGTACATTCTGAATCTCATTGATACTCCTGGGCATGTAGATGTCTCCTATGAAGTATCCCGAAGCCTGGCTGCCTGTGAAAGCGCTTTGCTGGTAGTGGACGCTTCTCAGGGCATTGAGGCCCAGACTCTGGCAAATGTTTA
>CAYSDY010000028.1:0-1430 GCA_964429995.1 uncultured Methanosarcinales archaeon | reverse complement strand
CACCGGGCTTACACCTGAGGCTCGCAATATTTTGACCTCTTATTCCTGGCCGGGGAATATCAGAGAACTGGAAAATGCTATAGAAAGGGCGGCCAACTATGTTTGGGAAGGTCAGATTGGTAAAGAGCACCTCCCGGCTCAGATATATAAAAACAACAATATCAGCCAAACCGAACCAGGAAGCCCCTCTTTATCTTCGCTGGATGATGTTGAAAAAAACATCATCCTGGATGCCCTGGAAAATACTAAAGGAAACAAAAGTGCTGCCGCCCGCCTGCTCAAAATCAGCCGTTCATCATTATATGAAAAACTAGCCAAACATGGGATTAGTTAGCAGTTTTTTTCGAAAGCCTTTTATTTCTCTTCTCCATTATTTTCCTTGCTTAGAAAGAAAAATCTCCCGGGGGTTCGCCGGACAAATACTATGCAAAAAACCGCCAAAAGCGAAAGCAAGGCCAGTAATTTCCAGGCTGCACTGTAGGAATATACCGGATCGTATAGACGAGCCACTAAAATCGGGCCAATAGCTCCCCCCAACAACCCGGACATGGTTATTGTACCCCAAATTTTACCCATTGATTTTACTCCAAAGCGGTCTGCTACAACAGCTGACAGAATTAGGGCCGCTCCGTGAGCAGCACCAATAATCACAACCCACAATAGGATCATCTGATATCCTCCGGGATTGAAGGCGAAAATCAAGCATCCCAGACAGAAAAGGGCATAAGCAACAATAAGCATAAACTTCCGATCCTTCGTCATATCTGCCAGCCATGCCCCGCCTACTCCGGCTACCGCTCCAATCAGACCGGTGTAACCGAAAAGAGTCGCGGCTTTCATACGGCTCAGCCCCATATCGCACATGGCCATAACTGCGTGGTTGGTTATACCATACCAGGTGGCCAAATAAAACAAATAAGACAAAAGAAGCAACCAGAATTCACGGGTTGCTATCGCTTCCTTAAAAGACCAGTTGCGGCCATGCCAAATTGAACTTTTATCCAAGTCGCTCTTCGCCTTTTTAATCAGCTCGGCTTCGTCGGCACTCATTCCGTCAATATATTGACCTACATCCTGCGGATGGTCTTTAGCCAGCAGACCTACCAGCACAATAACTATCAGTCCGGTTACTATCCCCAGTCCGGTTACCGCATTACGCCAGCCATATGCTTCCATTAAATATGCCAATAACGGGTTGAAAATGGCCAGGCCGACCCCGGTTCCCACTCCCACAATGGCTGCTGCCAGACCTCTTTTACGGACAAACCAGCGGGATATCATGGTAGTGTTAACCACCATGCCTGCCCCAACCGCTGCCAGAGAAAATAATAGTCCGTAAGAAAGGTAGATGCTGAACAAGCTTTGCGCCTGTCCAAAAATGGTCAGGGCAACAGCCATTAAGAAAGCACCTGACAGGATCATCTTTTTTG
>CAYSDY010000027.1:0-1452 GCA_964429995.1 uncultured Methanosarcinales archaeon | reverse complement strand
AATTTCTTTTACCGTATTGAAAAACACATTATTGATAACTTCTGACCTTAACCATCCCCAAAGACCTTCAATAAGATTCAATTTTGGGCTATAGGGTGGCAGAAAAACAAGTTCCAGGCGGTGCGCGTGTTCCTGTAAAAATGGCTTAAGCAGCTTAGCATGATGGATTCGTGAATTATCCAGTATCATAACAATCTTGCCTGTAGGGTAGAGTTTTATGACATTCTGTAAGAATTTTAGAAAGACTTTAGCATCATATCTTTCGTTTTCTTCACAATAAATATGTCCTGTTTCATAATTCAGGATGCCCAGAAGCTTTACCCCTTGGTGTCTCCCATAGGTAGGAATAATTCGCTGCCTGCCTTTATGAAACCATGTTTTTTGTATCGCCTGATAATCACGAATCATGGATTCATCTTCAAACAGGATATGGTCGATTTTTCCGTCAATCAGATTTTTTTTAAAAGTTCAAAGTCCTGTTTGAACTGTTCCTGCTTTTTGGGATCAGCCTTAGCCAGTGTGTAAGTTGGTCTTGTAAAGCTAAGTCCTAATCGATATAGTACTTCTGCCATGCCTCGGTGACTGTACTTTACATCCCAAGTGTTTTTTACCCATTGCTGTACGATGTTGATATACCAGTTTTTTCGGTTGGGAAATCCAACTTCGTCAGGGGTTTTTGTTGTTATTACTAACACTAATTCTTTCTCTTGTTCTGGTGTAAGCAGGCGGGGCGCACCTGGGATAGGCTTAGGGATAAGCCCATCTAGACCACCCTTATTGTATTTTGAAATATAGGTACCAACCGTATGCTCACAAAAACCTTCTGCCTTAGCAATATCTCTATTGGTATAACCTTTAAGATTAAGGTAGATTACCCTATAACGCTGATACATTCTTTTGTCTTTTGTTTTTTTCATAGACGCCTTTATTGCTTGGATTTCTGGGCTTTGGTTATCTTGTTCAAATATCTTATCGGATTTTGGCATCGTGTTAACCACCATTCTAATTGTATTTATGGTTAACATAATACTACAATCCTTGGGGATTAGCTTGTGGCAATAGTTGGTTCAGTTTTCAACTTGGCATTTTGTGCCTTGTAATGTCTTAATCGCAACTTATATAGATACTGGTATAGTGATGTAATTAATAGGTTTTAAGTTGATTCAAAAGAATGTCTTCAGCTTCGTTTGCCCAAGCTATTGTCTTTCCCCGTTCACTCCGTGCTCGTCGAATTAATTTAAGATTACGTGCAGTACTTTCTGGTTCCCATGGCTCTCTTATAAGAGTTAATGCTTTTTCCAATGCCACTGTTGCAACTGCTTGGTTATAGCCTAATACGGCTAATTCTAATTGCGTAGCATAATCCCAGTAGTCTGATTCACCTTGTGCAATCCGTCTTTCATTCGAATAGCATACAACTGGAAGCAGTTTAGGTTGCCGAGAATCTATTGG
>CAYSDY010000026.1:0-1484 GCA_964429995.1 uncultured Methanosarcinales archaeon | reverse complement strand
AAGCTGTGCTTTGGTCAAGATATGTTCTTGGCAAATATCCACCGTCTTCGACTGAAGCGAATGACAGGTTATAATCCAATTCCGATAATACTTCAACATCCATATAACCCGTGTATGTGTACCACATATCCAGCCATGAATATTCTGAGTTACTTAGGTTGACTTCGAACTCAGTCAGATTATTACCGTTATGATCTACTGCGTAAATCATCCAAATCTTGTCGTATATATCAGTGAATGTGTAAGTCTCAGAACTTCCATTTACAACATGAATATCTATTGATGAGTTGAACCAACCTACCTTCGAAAATGTGGCGATATAATCGCCACCCAATACATACCAGTAGTCTGAGCTGGGTTTTGTCACGTTATTAATTGTGACATAAAAATCAGTTATGAACTCGTCAGTTATATATTTTGATGCTATAAAATTGATTATCGACTGATATAAACCAGTAAAATTGAAAGTTGAATTGCTCAATGCAGTTACATTGATCTCTATCGTTTGATTGACCCATCCCTCTTTGGAGAAGGTGGCATTATAAGCCCCTGCTTGAAGCATGAAAGGTACGCTATTGTTTTTAGTTGTGCCGTTTATTGTAATGTTGAATGAGGTAATAGGAGTCATTGCCTCGTCATAAGCACCGAACCATACTTCGGAAGGATCTAACTCGTAATACAATGGAAGATAGTCGATATTATTCACTGCAAGCGTGTACGCTTCGTCACAGAACCCATCCTCGTTAGCATCAGTACATAACTGCGAGAACCCTGTACCGTTGGGGGTCGCCCAATAGTTGCCCCCAATGTTTCCAGTCTTGTTATCAATTCTCTGCCCTGTGCTGTTCGTGGTGTTCCAGTTAAGTGAGATTACTGTATCGTAGAACTCTAAAGGATTAGAATTGTTAAAAAAATTATTATAAATACTGATATTCTGAAGAGGCCCATCTCTTACATATATCCGAGGGTTGTTGGAATTATTCGCAGAAAAGACGTTATTAGATATGTTTAAGTGATTAGAATTGTCACGCAATTCTAAATCATTTGAGTTGCCAATGAACGTAGAGTTTAAAATTTGGGATGAACTGCCTTTGACTAAATGAAAAGCGTCAGCATTATACCTAAAAGTATTATTTACAAAAACATTATGAGTTGAAGCTGAAACATATATAGCATCATAATAGTTAGTAATAACACAATTTTTGATGATAATGTCTGATTTTTCAGGAGAATGATAACTGCGTTGAATATTAACCCCTATGCTTGTACCTATTGAAAACGCGTCAATCGTATGTCCATGACAATCCAGTGTGATATTAGTGCCAGTGATATTCATGCACACTGATTCGTTGGAGTTGAGAATGTCAGTAGTCAGGTTGTAATACAATCCAGATACGTTCAACTCGGCACAGCCTGTCAAGTTGCCGACTGGTTCAGGAGTTGTGCCGTTTTCCATATCACCAAAGTATGAAATGGTAGGCTCA
>CAYSDY010000025.1:0-1549 GCA_964429995.1 uncultured Methanosarcinales archaeon | reverse complement strand
CGTACTCTCCAGAATTGAACCCCGTCGAAGGAGTCTGGCGCATCACGAAGCGGAAGTCCACGCACAACCGGTATTTCGCCACCAAAGGAGAGCTTCACAAGCACGTGTTTCGGCGCTTCAACAGGTTCCAGGGCAACCCAGTCGCCCTCTCTGCTGCAGTCAGGTCCTGGGCCCCCCAGGCGGGGTAGTTCATGGCACGATCAGGGAGCGGCACTATAGAAAGAGAATGCCTCCGATCATCCCATATAAGCAACCTGGGAGAAAGGCGGAGGTCGAGTCTTTGACTTGCAGTGCTCTGATCATTACCAGAAGTACCCCGAGACCTCCAAACACAAGAACACAAACTGACGCCCACAAGGGCCCCTGCCGCTCAGCCACGGGGAATGACGCCTCAAGCAATGTGTAGCCTAACATCAGCGCCAACAGTAGAACGCCCACCGTTATGGTCACTGGCGCTCGCGACCGCGGCACCAGGGTCGATAGCGTGGCAAAACTGAGATGGAATGACACCGCTGCCCCGATTGTGGATTGTAGGAAGATCATCCACGATTCAGGGAAGACGTTGAAAATTAGCGAGCAGAGAGTCCAAGCCCAGAAATTTACCGCCAGGAAGGCGGGAAGAAGCAGGATCCATCTTAGCAAGGCGCCTCTTGCTGACTGGGTCTTCATAGTCAAACTCTGCCCACCCGCCAGACCCGAGATTATCGGACTCATCTTGTCGGGTTTGGGACGTGACCTTCTGCTCAAGCCCACTCTGCTCCTCTGTCGCTTCTGTCATGAGACAGGACACTTCAGATGGTCGACGCGGCGGTGATGTTTGTATTCGATGCCAACCTGGGTCTGAGCGGGCCGGACTGGTCCGCTGCGGGGCACCTGAGCCCTGGGAAGCTACCCGGCCAAGTCGCGTTATCTGCTGGTCCCCGAGCGTCCCCAGGTAACTTACGGAGGAAGATGGCCTCGACCCCCTGTCAGCAGGACCCGCTGACAGGCCCGAGAACCCGCACCGTATGGACGCTTGGTGGCAGCAGTTTCAGGTCGAAATGTCTCGGTGGACTTGGCCCGCCTACTTGATCGGCATGGCAACCCCCTTCATCCTTCTCGTAGTCTTTGTGTGCTATCCAAGAAAGCAACGGGGCTCATCGGTTCCTGAGGACTCGGTGCCGAAATAGGGCCCTGAGCATCCGTCAAGAGGCAGGCAAGTAGACTGAGCGATCCCGGCGCGCTCGCTAGTGTCCGGATGGTCTTGCGGGTGTGTAGGATCGATCCGGAGCTTTGCCTGTCGTGCCGGGAGCGAAGGGGAAAGCCCCCGCTATTCAAAGCGCTCCCCGTCCACCTTCCAGCTGCCTCCTACCCGGACCAGTCGGTAGTTGATCTTCGTGTAGATTTCCCCCACCTCTGAGCCGATAACCCGGCCCTCCCAGACCACACGGGCGGTGTCTCCAGAGACCTCCTGGCCCTTGAGGACCCCTGCCTTTGTGGGGAAGGTCTCGTAGTTGCGCTTGTCAAGCGCCTAACAGCCAAGATTTTCGGATCGGCTCCGGTCGAAGGA
>CAYSDY010000024.1:0-1550 GCA_964429995.1 uncultured Methanosarcinales archaeon | reverse complement strand
GGTTTATAGGATATGAGAGTATCACATGGCCTAATATTTTATATTTTGTTAGAATATATCACTTTATTTGTAAATACTTATAAACAGTGGGTTTGTAGCTATGAAATTTAATTTAAATTTCAAAACTAACCAAAAAACTAACCAAGCAATCAAAAAATCATTAGTTGAATAAAAAATAAAGTCTATCAGCGAGAAAAAACTGGTAGACTTTATTTTGTATTCAAAAGATGTTATTCATAGAAATAATCTGACTCATGGTAAGATGGTATTTGTTTTAATATGGTAAGTTTCTAATTATATGTTGTCTAGTGTTGCAGATGTCAAACCTAAGACGAATCCTGCTAAAAAGCAGTAATTCTCTAGTCAATTAATTCCATTTTTATTATTGAAAACGTTTTAAATAAAGTGTATAATTTAATTGTAACAATTTCTATATATTAAAAGTGATAGAAAGGAGAGTTGGATATTAGTTGTTTTACTGATATATATGTTTATCAATATTTGAACATTATTAGTTAGATATTGATGATTAAAAGGAGCAAAAAAATGAAAAAAAGTATTTCGTTATTGTTATCTTGTATGGCTCTTCTAAGTTTTATGGTGTTTAGTATAATACCATTGAAAACTATCACTGCTGATGAAGTAACAAAAGGGGTGACAGAATCTAATCCAGCTACTTTAAATAATGGAATTAAAATCACTGATGATCGCGGTATTGATGTTACAGAACAATTTATTGACTCTATACAGATAATAGATGATTCAACAATGATTCAACCTAGATTAATGACTTTACGCAAAACATGGACGGCTTTTAAAAGTCAGTGGGCTACTGCATACAGACCAGCATGGATTGATATAAATGCTCCAAGCGGATATTTGACAAATTGGACAGGACGTATCTATCTAGTGAAAGTAAGTGAATATTCAACAATTAATGGACCATGGGTTACTTTAGACTACAAAGGGACTGTTACTTGTATTGCAAATTGAATAGAGGTAGACTATGTTAAAATCAAGTAAGTCTATATTCATTGTTTTCTGTATCTTTATTTCTCTACTATTAGGAACTTTATATTTTAAAAGTAAATACACGATAATTGAAAAAAAAGATATAAATAGTTTACTAATGGCAGTTACGACTAAAGATGATACTGAATTAAACTATGATACTAGCGATTATGTAAAAAGAACAATTAAGGCGAACAATTCAGAAGGTGTTTTAAATAAGGCTTCATATAGCATTAAGAAAAATGGTAACTTGTACATTATTCATACCTTATCTAAAGTTGACGGAGAAAATGAATTTACCGTTTACTATAAAAAATTAAAATAGCCAAATTAACAATACTAAAATCATTAGTTAAATAAAAAATAAAGTCTATCAGCAAGGAAAAAAACTGGTAGACTTTATTTTGTATTCAAAAGATGTTACTCATAGAAATAATCTGACTTATGGTAAGGAGTTAAACCAAATTTATCAGAAATAATGTTATTAAATTCATCAATTATAATACCGTCTAAATGATAGGGAAGATTTAAATTATCTA
>CAYSDY010000023.1:0-1699 GCA_964429995.1 uncultured Methanosarcinales archaeon | reverse complement strand
CCCACGCCATTATTATCTTGCATCTTACATCGTTATGTGTTACAATATACATAACGAGGGGGTGCGTTCAAATGGCGGCTATCGTATTTCAGACCGACAAACGTTCAGGTATTACATACGCCTATGAGTCTGTTTCTTACTGGGATAAGGATAAGCAGCAATCCCGGGCAAAAAGAACTCTCATAGGCCGGGTAGATAATACAACAGGCAAGATTGTACCTACAGATGGCAGAGGCCGAAAAAAGAAAGAAGAACATGTGCTTGTAAAAAGAGGCCCTGTACCATCTGTTCAAACCTCAAGGTCTTTCTACGGAGCAACTTATCTTATGGATGCTATCGGTGAAAAGCTTGGTATTACCGAAGACCTAAAACAGTGCTTCCCAAATAGCTATCGTCAGATGCTTTCAATTGCGTACTACCTTATCCTTGAGGATAAAAACCCGCTCTACCGTTTTGAAAAATGGAGCAGCTTACATAAGCACCCTTACGGCAATAACATACCCTCACAGCGGAGCAGTGAACTATTTGCGTCTATCACCGAAGAAGCAAAGAACAAGTTCTTCCGCCTGCAAGGGAGAAGGCGTACAGAAAACGAGTTCTGGGCGTATGACATCACTTCCATATCCAGTTACTCGGAGCACTTACGCCAGGTACAATACGGCAAGAATAAAGAGAACGATCCACTGGCTCAACTGAGTCTGGCGCTGGTATTTGGTGAAAGTTCAAACCTCCCTTTTTATTACCGTAAACTGGCTGGAAATATACCTGATACCAAGACAATTAAGAATTTGCTTGCTGAGCTTAATATCCTTGGCTTTTCCAAAGTGAAACTGGTTATGGACAGAGGCTTCTACAGTAAAGATAATATTAATGCTCTTTTCAAAGAACACTTGAAATTCCTAATCTCAGTGAGGATGTCCCTTGCTTTTATCAGAAAAGAACTAGATATCATCTACGACCGGTTTCGCTCATTCGAACACTATAGTGAGAAATACGAGCTGTATTGCCATACAGTACAAACAGAGTGGCTTTATACACAGTATCGCCCGTATAAAGGGGACACCCTGTCGGAACATAGACGTATCTACATTCACTACTATTACAACATTGACAAAGCCGCTGAGGATGAAAAAGCCTTTGACCGAAAGTTAATAGCACTACGCCATGAGCTGGAAACAGGTAAAAGGGTCCCGGAACATGAAAACCTCTATAAAAAATACTTCGATACGAAAACTACACCCGCACGTGGTACAAAGGTCACTGTTAACGAAGATGCCGTTACTAAATCTAAACGATATTTTGGCTTCTTTGCACTGCTTACTAACGAGTCCATGGATGCCATTACCGCACTAGAACTCTACCGTAATAAGGATGTGGTCGAAAAAGCATTCGGCAATCTTAAGGAACGCCTGAACATGCGCCGTACACTGGTTTCCTCGGAGCAAGGCCTTGATGGTAAACTTTTTGTAGAGTTTGTAGCACTTATATATCTTTCTTACATCAAGAAGCAGATGCAGGATACGGATTTATTCAAAAACTATACATTACAAAGCGCTCTTGATAAACTCGATGTCATCGAATGCTTTGAGGCACCCGGCCAGAAGCTACGTGTCGGTGAGCTTCTCGAAAAGCAGAAGGAAATCTATAATAGCTTGGGGGTGCCACCGCCTACCTCGTTATGAGTAGGCGGGAATCCAGG
>CAYSDY010000022.1:0-1726 GCA_964429995.1 uncultured Methanosarcinales archaeon | reverse complement strand
AAATCGAAACGGCCGGCGAATGGCACATAAACACCTGGAGTTATGACGCAATACTTTTCGGCAGTCAGCTTGACTTCAGAGAAGACTCAAGGGCAGTTATCGTTGTGATTACAGATACTCTCCCAGAGACAGTTTACGGACCGTTCTGGTACTTTTCCGGAGGCAGTGTCGCCACGAAAAGGGCCGTAGAAATCGCGCTGGAGGAAAGGGACATTGAGCTGGAATACTTCCAGCCCGAGGAGTCTGCTCTGGCTCACATGGAGAATTATGACAGGCTCATAAACCCCGCGTTGAGCGAATCGAATTTCAACTATCTGGCAGGAGCCGTTTTTCTGGGCTGGCCATTCAAACAGGATCTCATCGAAGTCGATGCTCTGCCCGTTTCCGAATCGATTTATTACCTCTCCTGGAAATCCGCTCTTGATGAGATCACAAAGTACTATCGGAAACAAGGGTTCGAAGTTGAAGTGAACGTGAAAAGCGGTGATGAACAAGTCTCATTCACGTATTCACCATTTTTCGATGATGAAGGCTATCTCCAGAGTTCAGAGGACTTCCACCTTTCCGTTTTCGATGAAGAGGGTAACACCTTGCCCGACAAAGTCGTGGAAATGGACTTGCTGAGAGAGTTGGGCGATCTGAAAGCATTCATCGATTCCAACTGGGGCTATGTTGCGAGAGATGGAGTTCTGCAATTGCGGTCGGTGGATCCGGGAGAGTACCTCTATAGACTCTATGGATATGGAAGAAGCTCTTACAGCTATTCAAAACTTCGACTGAAAGGCTCAGGAAAGATTTCATTCGTTCAGGGAGAAGTGTTTCCAGATTCCGTTGTTGCCCGAACGGGCGACGCATTTATCGAGTCAGTGAAGATTAGAGGCCTCATGGATGAGTTCGTCGACAATAAGATCGCTGTAAATGAATCCAAAGAGTTTGCCGAAAAGTCTTTACACTGGATAAATGAAATCTCTTCTGACGGATTGAACCTCAGGGAAATGGAAGCCATGAAGAGATTCTATGTATCGGTAGGGGCATTTCTCAATGGAATGGCCTATGCGGCAATTGAATCGGAGAGAGTAGAGAGTGATCTGCTGCAGATGGTGCGTGATACGAGAAGCATAGTTCAGCATGCGGAAGAAGTGGCCGCAATGATATCTTCTGCAAAGAACATAATACTCTCCACTGCATCGATTATCGCCGACATTATCTCGGGTAACTGGAGCGGCGTGGCACAGCAGATATCAATCGAAGCGCTGCTGGATGAGTTTGTAGATTATGTGAAGAACGACCTGCTCGACGATGTACTTGAGGCTGTGAAGAATAAGCTCAGGGCATATCTTTCCGACCCTTCAAAGGCCGAGGAGCTACTGAGTCTAATAAAGGGCGACATGGTCGGATGGGTAAGAAGCGGCGAAGACTCTTATGAGGGCAGCGTCAGAGATGAAATCCGCCAGGTCGTTTACACCGACCTCACCTACCGCAATTTCACAAAACCAGTAATCAGAGAGCTTGAAGAATCGCTGTCGGGGGCGGCTCGTGTGGCTTCACTGTCAATTTCAGATCTCGATCTCTACGCTGCGAGCTGGAGTATGGACAGGGATTTCGCAAGCATGAGAAGCGAAGTTATGGATCCTCTTCAAGACTGGTCGTTCGATGTGCTCGGAGAACATGAGAGAATCGACAACTGGGAAACGATCCTCGAGATCTTCGAAGAGACGGTTCCTCT
>CAYSDY010000021.1:0-1809 GCA_964429995.1 uncultured Methanosarcinales archaeon | reverse complement strand
GTGAACTACCACCACCTAAATTCTAACTGGAATTTAGGAAGTGGCTTCTTGCAAGTATAATGCTTCATCTTTGTAATCAACATTACCTGGTTGCAAAACACTCAAAATAGTTTTTGAGTGGGCTATCCACAAGCCTATTTGTGATAGGTATCTTTTTAGAATATTAATACTAGAATTCTTATCTCTATCAATATTAACACCACAATCACATATCATATAACGATTAAATAACTTCATATCATGTTTCTTGCCACAATTATAGCAACACTTAGAAGTATTTGATTCATCAATTTTTATTAATCTTTTACCTACTAAATTAGCTTTATAGGTTAAAAATTGAGTGAATCTACTTAAACTACCTGTATTTTGAGTACTTGTATTAATTGCATTCTTTAATTTCTTAGCTACTTTTTTTGATTGAGCCATGCTTTTGACATTTAAGTCACCAACAATAATTGTATTAGCCTTAGTATTATCAATTATTTTACGAGATAACTTATGCTGGAAATCCTTTAATTGTGAGGACTTCTTTTTTGATAACTTGATTATTTTACTATTTAAAAACTTCCATTTATTAGAAAATTTCTTACAATGATCTCTTCGAGATTTTAACTTATCTATCTTAGGATTCCAATATTTTTCTGCACGATTATTTTTTATCTGTAAAAATTTGCCTTTCTCATTTATAGCCGTTACAATATTTGTAACGCCTAAATCTATTGCTTGAAATTTGTTATTACAAACAAATTCTTTAGGTAAGGTTTCATGAACAACTAAGATATACCAATTATTCTTTTCTTGAAAAATACTTACTTGCTTTACTTTATCAAATTTGAAGTTTGATGGAATCTTAAACTCCAAATTAGTTTTATCATACTTATGAGAAAACTTAATTTTATCTTGATACAGTTTAAAGCCAGATTGATTATAATTCATGGTAAAGAAATATTTTGAACCACGAAATTTAGGTAATCTAGCATTTTTATCTTTCTTAATAAGCTTATAGAAGCTTTTATATGAACTATCTAAAGATTTAAGCACTTCTTGAAGCACCTTTGAATATACCCAATTATATTCAGGATATTGCTTTTTAATATCTTTCAATTTATTAGCTTGCTCAATGTATGTTAATCTTTTCTTTTCTAAATCCCAAAGTTTAATTCGCTCATCTAAAGCAAAATTATACAGCAATCTACACCTCTCAGACAATTTCCATAAAACAATTTCCTGTTTTTCGTTTGGAAAAATTCTAATTTTCTGTGTAAGTTGTTGGTTAGCCATTTTATTTTTTACCTTGTTCTTCAACATATTTTTTTAACTGATCTAATGTAACTTGTCCTGTTGTTATCAAACAATAAGATGGACTCCAAAAAGTACCCTCCCATAATTTTTTTTTAACTTGTGGGTGTCTGTGTTGTATCTTTTTTGAACTTGATCCTTTTAAAGCATTAATGAATTTTACTAAGTCAGTTTTAGGTGTTGCTTTAAATAATATATGAATGTGATCTTTATCAACTTCTTGGTTGATTATTTTAATGTCATAGTTTGGAGCAACATAGAAAACTTGTTCTTTAAGAGTATTGGTAATCTCCAAATCAGTAAATACTTGTTTTCTATATTTAACTACTAATATTAAATGGTATGTTAAAGCATATATACTATGTCCTGCCAAATCAAATTTATAACTCATATTAATAATTTAATTTAGTTATTTATAAGGTTTTTGGTTTCTATATTTTACAACACCCAAAAATATTTAAAAATGATTGAAATCATAAGCACAATTCATCCACCACCAAAAATATTTTG
>CAYSDY010000020.1:0-2199 GCA_964429995.1 uncultured Methanosarcinales archaeon | reverse complement strand
AGTAGGCCTCCAGCGACTCCGGCAGGGCCTCCCCCTGGTCGGGCCGCACCTGCCCCCGCACCAGGTCCTCCAGCACCAGGCGCACATACAGCGGCAGCCCGGCGGCGCGGGCCACCACCGCCTCCACGAAGTCGTTGCGCACCCGCTCCCCGGCCCCGTCGTCGGCCGGGACCGTCGCGGCGCCGCCTCCTGCCTCCTCCCGATCCCGCTCCAGCACCAGGTAGCGCATCCGCTCCGCGCCGGTGAGCAGCATCCCCCGCACCTCGTGCGGCTCCATCGGCGGCAGCCCGCCCTCGGGGCGCTCCTCCGTGGGCGGGAACAGCACCGTGCACCGCCCTGGCTCCTCGAAGCGCTCTTTGAGCGCCGGCTCCGGGCGGCCCGCGCACAGCCACACCACGTTGGCGTAGGCGTGCTCGAAGGGCAGGTGCACGAAGGCCTTCTCCAGCCGCACGATCTCGTCCAGGCCGTCCAGCACGAAGAGGACCCGCGGGGGGCGGGCCGAGGCGTGGGAGGAGGGCGCGGGCAGCGCGGCCACCCGCTCCAGGAGGTCTCGGAAGCGGCGCCCCAGCGCGTTCAGGTCGGCGGAGGCCACTGCCAAGGCCTCGTCCACCGCCGGCGCCGCCTGCGCCAGCACCCCCCAGCCCTGCAGGCGCTCCACCGCCTGGCGCAGGAACGCCTCGCCGGAGCAGCGCCAGTCTCCCACCTTGAAACGGTGGGGGATGACCAGGAGCTTGCCCGGGTCGGCGCCTCCCTTGGGAAGCTGCTTCACGGGCTCCTTTCCGCCGATGCGGGAGTGGCAGGCCACCGCGGCCATGAGCACGCTCTTGCCCATGGCGGCGGGCCCCGACATCCAGAGGATGCCCTCCCGGGCGCGTGCCGCCGCCTCCACCACGGCCTCCAACTGCCCCTCGCGACCCACGCGCTCCTCCGCGGCCGCCACCAGTTCCTCGCTGAAGTCGGCGATCGCCCGACCCGTACGCTCCGCGGGCTGCGCGCGCTCCACCACGAAGAGCCGGCGGAAGCACTCCAGGGCGTCGCCGCTGCGCTGGGAGAAGGGGAGGTCCCCGCCCAGGGCGTTGTACAGCAGCGAGGCGGGCTCGGCCCGCACGTAGACCTGCGGCGCCGGGTCGGTGCCCCGCAGCACCCGGCTCCCCGCCCGCACCACCTCGGCCAGGCCGTAGCCGAAGAGCGGCCACAGACTGAGCACGCCGCCCTCGGGCTCGAGGAGCACCACCTGGCCGGGGTGCTCGCGCAGCCTCTCGGCCAGCGCTTCCAGTGGGAAACGGCGGGGCTCTGGACCGCGCAACTCCACGCCCCAGCCTTCGTGGTCCACGAAGAGGAGGCGCGGGCCGGCCAGCCACGCCTGCACGGCGCGCCACAGCGAGCGCGCGCGCTCCTCGTGCCCGCAGTCCTCCAGCAGGCGCCGTGCCTGGGCCCGCTTCATCCCTCCGCCGTGGGCCAGCATGTTGCGCAGGGGCAGGACGGCGACTTCCCAGGGGTGCTCGGGCTGTTCCCCCTCGGGCAGGGACACCACCGGGAGGACCACGTCGGCCAGGAGGCGGCGCGCCTCGAGCAGCAGCGGCGGGAGCCCATCGCCCTCCCCCTCCAGGGCGATCCGGGCCACGTGGAGCCAGAGGCCGAAGGTGGGGCGTTCGATGCCGCCGGCCAGGCGGCGCGCGAGGTCCAGGGGAAGGCTCCCGCCGCCGGCGCGCACGTGCGCTGCCAGGCCCACCGCGGCGAGGTAGCGCACCAGGAGCTCGACCGCATCGGACAGGCGCCACAGGCGCTGCACCGGGTGGGTCTCGCGCTCCCAGTGGGAGAGGGCGCCGGCCAGGAACGTGGGCAGGGCGGCGGGGTCCAGGCCCTCGAGGGGAGGTGGCGCGCTCGCCGCGGGGGGAGTGGATACGGTCTTCTCGTAGGCGCTCCAGAAGGCGTGCTCGGGCAGCAGGCCGCGCCGCACGAGGTCCGCCAGGGCCCCCATGGAGGCCCTGAGGGCCGGGTCGTGCAGGTTCTCGAGGGCGCGGTCCAGGTCTCTCACGATGGTTCCCCCTGACGAGGCGGTGCTGGACGAGCCTTACGGTGCGGAAGGGCGCCTGTCCTGCCGGGACGGTGGCCGGGGCAGCGGGGGACGGGGTGAGCCTGAATCCGCGACCTGGCGGGTCTTCGCCTGGGGAGGCTACCCGGCCCGGCCAGGCCCCC
>CAYSDY010000019.1:0-2602 GCA_964429995.1 uncultured Methanosarcinales archaeon | reverse complement strand
AAATTTAGGCTTTCAAACCGATGAAAGAGATAAGACCGAATGAGTTAATCATAAACGCTAAGGGCGAGACTCGCCAGATTTACCCTCCCCGTATTGAAATAACCACCCCCGAAGAAAATATCATTACTTTCCCCGATAAAAAAGAAATTCATGTTGATTGGCGAAGAACATTTGATAAGATTTCCCAAATAAGCAGGCTTGTTGAGGGAGCTGAGATTGTTCAAGAAGAGGGAACTTTTAATGTTCCACTTTCCCACCCAGAGATTAAATATGCCATGGGGTTGGTCTTTGCCGATAGCCATATCGGTTCTTACACCTCCGACCACGACCTAATCAGAGATATGTTAGAAACAGTTTTGGCTACTCCCAATGCCTTTCTGGCTGATGTTGGTGATACATTTGACAATGGGATTTGGGGCGGGCTAGCCCATGAGGGGGTAATTCCTGCTTACATGCAGGCTTTTACTGTCGAGGATATTATTAGGGAATTTGGCGACAAATATGGAGCTTGTGTTGTCGGCAACCATCCTGAGTGGATGTTTACCCAAGCCGGAATTAAACCGGAAGCCACTTTTGCTAAACTAATGAAAGGGCCAGTTTTTGCTGGCATGGGGCTGTTACACTTGAAGGCCGGTAACCAAAATTATGATTGGGCCATGGCTCATAACTATTGGGGGAAATCAAAGAAAAATATATTTAATGTTTGCGTTAATTTGAGACAGAACGAATACCCAGACGCTGATATCTTTACTGTGGCTCATGAGCATGTTTGGGGCTACATGAAGGAAAAAATTGATGGTAAAGAAAGACTTTATATTAGGCCAGGAACAGCTAAGATTAGAGATAGATACGCCAGAATCCACGGTATTGCTAGAAGGGGGCAGGAAATGGGAGTAGCGGTTATTTTGGGAACTGAGGAGAGGTTTTTTGAAGCCTATTCGATTGAAGACGCGGTTGATTTACAATTTGTCAGGAAAAAGATTGCTGACTTGAATGAATAAAAAAGTGTCAAACAAAGAAAAACAAATATATCAAGCCAACAGGGAAAGAGTATTTTCTATTTATGGAATTGACCCCAAAGATAGACGCTACAACTGCCACCACATTTGTTTTCAATCAGATTTTGACAACCACCCCGACTGGCCCCAAGACTACCAAGATAGCAAGGCCAACCTTATCCCAATGCTAAAAGAGGAACATCGTCAGCTACACGAGAAAGTCGATGGGATGGAGGAGAGGGTGCTGTATCAAGCCCCTAAAAGGAAGACTAGGAAGAAATATCGTCTTAAGGATTTGCGGCGGTTAATGGGGGGCTAGTGTTACATTTATAAAAAATGTAACAGTAGGGTTGACTTTTTTAATAACCTATGGTTATCATTGCTTATGACTCCTGCTCAAGAAAAACCAAGCCCTGCTCATTTTACTAAGGACTTGGTTTAATTGGTTACTTTGGCTGGCCAAACAACCACTTATCGGGCTACTCATTAATGGCTATTCATTAATTGGGTGGCTCGATTTGTTTAGGAGTTGACAAGATATTTGAGTTTTAATATAATGTAGATATTATGCTTGAAGTTCGTGGTTTTAAGGTCAGAGATTTTAGAGATAAGGGATTTTTTATCATTGATGATATATATTTGAATGGCTACGCCAAGCACCTCGGAACGACCGCCTCAATGGTATACCTCTCACTTTGCCGACACGCCGACAAAGAACAAAAATGCTTCCCCTCACAGAAGCTAATAGCAGAAGAGCTTGGGATAAACGAAAGGACTGTTATGGATAAGATTGCCATCCTTATCGACTGGAAGATAATAAAAAAGAAGAAAATAAGAAGTAAAAGAGGGAAATGGGCCTATAATATTTATCTTTTATTAAATAAAAGCGAATGGAAGAAGCCACCTGTAGAAAAACAGCAGGTGGACACCACCTACATAAAAACTACAAAACCACCTACAGAAAAACTACACATAAAGGATACACATAAGAAGGATACACATATATTATCTAAAGATAATACTGAAAGCGATAAAAAAAACACCTCTCTTAAAAAAACCTCTTATGGAAATCCCGACATCAACTCGCTTGTCGAGTATTTTAAGGAACGCCTTAACCTCCCCGTCCTAGACGAGACAGTCCAAAAGAACCGTCGCTATTGTCAACTAGCGATTAACAAGTTCGGCGGGCCGGACAAGGTGCGAGAGCTAATCAATCTTGCCGCCGATAGCGAGTTTTGGGCTAACAAAATTACTTCATTTGTAACGCTTTATTATAAGGGGGTGAGAATTGTCAGTGAAACAAGAGAAAACAAATCAAAAATCACCTTTATCAATCCCAAGTAAATGGCAAGAAAAGTTTGTTCTTAAAAGAATTAAAGAAGAGAATATGTATATCTCTCTTGAAACGAGAAATGCTATTCTTGCCGCAATGGAGAGGGGGCAAAATTTTGTTCAAGTTGGCAAATATACCTTGATGATTAATTCAATTTCCAGCATTGAGCCGGTTTGGGGGCCAAGCAACATTCCTCCTTGTCCTAAAAAGCAGTTTAATTATCGGCAGATTGAAAGTAACGGTCAGACGATTGTTGTTGAGGAAGAAACAG
>CAYSDY010000018.1:0-4745 GCA_964429995.1 uncultured Methanosarcinales archaeon | reverse complement strand
TTCATCCACCACCAAAAATATTTTGGAAGTGGTCTTCTTGAGAATTAAGATAAAAATCTACTTAGCGTAAATTTCAATTATATCTTTATCAGAAACAACATGTTCTAAACCTACTCTTTGCCATTCAAATTTGACAGATTCACCCTTTATTCTTGCATATTTGAACTTTGTTAATATATCCTTATGAATCTTCAAACAGACTTCTCTTATGGTGTCACCTCTTGATACTAAAAGTGGCTTTTCAAAATCTGGTTCTTTCTTTTGTTCTTTTAAGTATACCCACATAAAACCTAATTGTGACCATATAAATTCTTTAAATCCTAAAAGGTTAATCCCTTGTTCTGCTGATACTCCATAAACTGCAAAAGTAGGATAGTATTTTTTTAATTTTTCTATTTTAGGTGCAAGTTCTTGTGATGAATATTTATCTATCTTATTTAAACAGATAACTCCTCTTTTATATTCAAGATTAGAATAAACAGAATCAATAAAGTCATCCATTGAAAGATTCTCCTGATGTATTAATACTTCTGCATTTATTATCTTATTATCATTAAGAACCCTTTTTATGAATTCATAAGGAATTGTATCCTTACTTTGGTTTATTGGAAGATCTATGCCTCCCTTAAAAGTTTTTTTGATTTCAATAAAAGGCTTTTCTTTATTTACTCTTATTCCTGCATTAAAACTTTCAGTTATCAGCATTTGCATATCTTCTAATGGACATTTGGCATCAACGACAAAAACTATAAGATCACATGCCCTTACAACAGATAAAACTTTTTTTCCAAAACCTCTATTGTCTGATGCCTTATCTATTATTCCTGGAAGATCAAGTATCTGAAGATTTGTAAACTTGTAATGTAAAAGACCTGGAATCACTTCTAATGTTGTAAACTCATATGCTCCAATTTTTGATTCTTTATTCGTTATCTTTGATAGTAATGTGGATTTTCCTACTGATGGCTTACCTAAAAGACCTATTGTTGCATCACCTTCTTTTTTTACAGCATAACCTTCACCTTTTTTGCCTGATGATGATCTTGCCTCTAATTCTTCTTTTACTTTGGCAATTTTTGCTTTTAATTGCCCTACTGCCATCTCTGTTCTCTTATTTACTTTTGTGTTTTTTAATTCGTCTTCTAATTCAGAAATCCTTGCTTTTAAATCTTCAGTCATCTTAAAGTTTTATTATATTTAATTATTAATCCTAATTTGTTTTAAAACTTTGTTAAATTAATTTTTATTATTCAACAACTATTATTACTGGTGTTTTATAATTTTTATTATCAACAAAACTGTCAGACTCTTTAAGTTCAACAACTGTTGTAAAAGAACAACCTTTTTTGGATACTTTTTTTGTATTTATTATAAAAGGAATCTTTGAACTTTCACCTGTTTTAATATTGGTTTTAATGCTTTCAAGGTAATTTATTTCTATCTGACCGCACCCTTCCTTTTCAATTATAAGTTTATTGCTATTCATGTCCTTAAATTTTAGACTAAAACTTTTTGTTTTATCACCCCTATTTGATACGAATATATATGATGTACTTATAGACCCTAACTTTGCTTTTTGAGTTGGAGAACATATAAATGCATCTCCTGTACATTCTAAGGACTTGATGTCTTCATTAACTTGATTTACAAGATCTTCTACCTGTTTATCACCACTTGATGATATTTTTGAAAATAACCCTAAACCTAATCCAAAAAGAACTATCCCTAAAATAAGCATTACTACAATATTTAACGGCAAAGCTTCTCCTTTTTTTTTAATAGCTGACATAATAAGAATATGCGTTGTAATTTATTTATATATATTTTTAATCACTTTAAGTTGTTTTCTAAATTTTTTTCAAGTTTTGATATTATTAATTTGAAGTCCTTGTTTGAAAGATTCTTAAATTTTAATGTCTCAATATCTTTTTGTAAACCTAGCTCTTGATATAAAAGCAATGCCTCTTTTTTTGTATAGCTAAATGCATCACAAAATGAATACATTATTGAATTTTTAACATTCCTGTTTTTCTTTTCAAATATTGATAATATAAATTTATCCATTTGATTAAAATCATTTTTTATGGTAAGACAGACTAACGCTGAATCTACTTTTGTTTTGGGCATAAATTTGTACCCTCTTACTTTTTCAATAAGCTTAATGTTATACATTGCATTTAATATGTAGCTCCATTTTGAATAATTTTTTGATATTTTGTCATAAAATGAATAACCCTCAAGCAGAACAACGTGTTCTATTTTTTTTTCTATTATCTTTTGATATAATGGCTCTGTAATAGAATATGGAATATTTGCAACAAGTTTTGTACATTCTATATTATCTATAACATCAAAAATGTTTGCAAATATATACTCAAAATTGTCATATTTTGACTTGATTTTCTTAAGAAATATTTTAAAATTTTCATCTATTTCAACAGAAATCAATTTTAATGGTTTTTCCATCAATATGCTATTTGTTAAAACTCCTTTCCCTGGACCTACTTCAAGAACTATGTCATTTTTAGTTATCTTAGAAGCAGATATTGCAAGGTTTACAACATTTTGATCTATTAAAAAATGCTGATCATGCTTTATCATTTTATCCAAAATTCCTCCATTTCATTAAGTGATGCAGATAATATTGAATTCATTTCTATTTTAGATATTTCGGATATGAATTTGGAAATATTAGTCTGTGTTAATGGATTTTTGGCCATTAAAGAACAACAATCTTTATAGTTTATTAGGCTTGTATCAAATGTTCCTATTTTTATTGCCTTATTTATTATTTCTTCTTTATCATGGGATATAAGAGGTCTTAAAATAGGTAAATCTATGCTATAATTAGTGCATTTTATATTTTCAATGGTCTGCGATGCTACCTGATTAAGACTATCTCCACTAATAATTGCATCGTATCCTTTCTCTTTTGCAATCCTTTCTGCAAGTTTAAAAATATAATGCTTAAAAAATATAAGATCATATCTTTTAGGAATCTTACCCTGTATCATAAAATCATACTTATAGTAGGGAAGTAAAAATAATTTGGATTTGAATTGATATTTATTAAGAATCTTAACCAAATCTTTTATCTTATTGTCTAATGCTATGTTATTGTTGGGAAATGTATGTATATGAAGAAAATCAGCAGTACATCCTCTTTTTAGAATCTCTGTTGTTGCAACTGGTGAATCTATTCCTCCTGACATTAAAACAAGCACTTTTCCGCTTGTGCCAACTGGAAGACCAGATAAACCTTCATATTTTTCTGCATATATATGAATCTTTTTTAATGCAACTTCTATATTGATTTCAATATCATATTCTTTATAGTCAGGAATAAAACCCATCTCTTTTGTAATTTGTGATAGTGACGAATTTATCTGAGGAGATGTCATCTCAAAATCTTTATCACTTCTTTTTGTCTTAAATGAGATAGTTTTTATGGGTTTGTCTTTAAATCCTTTAAGTAACTCTATTATTTTATCCTTTAAAGCCGTAACATTTTTTTGACATATGGATTCAAAACCAAAATATTTGATTCCATAAACATTAGACAATGATTCTACTATATCCTCTTTTTTTGATGATTCATCATAAATACATATTATTCTTGAATGCTCTTTTATTATTTTTACATCAAGATTATACCTGTTAGAAGATTTCTGAATGTTTGCAACTAACCTACTTATAAAAAAAGACCTGTTTGAACCCTTTAATGCAATTTCAGAAAATTTTACAAGTACTTGTACCATTATATATAATTGGTTAACATTGATTATAATATAAATTTATAGGTTAACCTTAATGATTACAAAAAATAGTATAAAAATGTTAAAATTAAGTTTATATTTTTAACCATACTTTTTTAATGTACACTTGCAACTGTTCTAAAATGTCTTTTTGATTTGTATTTATGTTCTGCAGAAACAGATGACATTAAAACTTCTGATGGATTGAATGTTTGCTTTGCTAAAGCATCTATTAAAAGCGTACTTACACTATCATAAATTTTACCTACCGTATAACCTGAAAATGGAATTAATGCTGATCCTTCAAATGCATCACCAATTATAAGAGGATAATACCTTCCAGAATTCCCTTTATCCATAACATCTCTTTCAAATTGAGATATGCCTGCAAATTTGAATAAATCCTGTATATCGTGTAAACCTTTTGATAATTTTTTTAAATATTTTTCTTCATACTTACGTAAAAGATCCGCCTCTAAAATGTGAGATAAGAGTTTTTTTCTACTTGAGTAAGATTTGTTTTCTTCAATAAATGTTGCATATGGAATAGAAAGAGCATGTATCTTATCAAATTTTCCTCTTGTTATTTTTGAATCTGAAAAATTACGCATTTCAAATATTTCATTTCTTAAAAATTCCTCATTTTTAATTATTTTAACACTCCCATTACAATATGCAATGCAACTAGAAGTTAAATGTGGTCTTCCTATTGCATGTTTTAATACATCATAAATATCAATACAATTTTCAATCAATACCGGTAAACATAATGATAATTTTCTTTGGTTAAAATAATCTGCAAATATCTTATTGGCCCTATTAAATCCTACATTAAGTGATGAGGCATCATAATATCTTCCGTTTACTTTTACTGGTAATGACATTTTAATTACTATTAAGTTAAAATTGTATTTCATTTATATATTTTATTAAAAAATGGCTCCGTTCGGAGTTTAAAACTTTTAAGCAGAATAAAGTATTTAAAGATTA
>CAYSDY010000017.1:0-5073 GCA_964429995.1 uncultured Methanosarcinales archaeon | reverse complement strand
AGAAATCAGGAACAGAAATCAGGAACAGAAATCAGGAACAGAAATCAGGAACAGAGATCAGGAAAGATGGCAAAGAATAGAATTTTCAAGTTTTCCTGTCTGTTTACTTTGTTGAGTTTTAATTCTAGAAGATATAAAAAGTGTATATCCCCAGTTGTTGCAACAGCTTTATTATTAGTTGTTGCAGTAGTTGCTGTTATTGGTTTTCAGAATTGGGTATTGATGTATTCAGCAAATGTTTTTACAGGAGTTGAAACATCTTCTTATAATGATGTTTCATCTTTTTTAATAGAAACAGTTGTTGGAAATGTTTTGTATCTAAAGAACATTGGTTCAGATTTTACAATTAAAGATATAAAAATTGATGGTGTTAGTTGTTATGATAATGATACGGTTTATGAAAAAGGAATTTTTGAAATAGATGTCAGTTTATGCCTTGACAATGTTAGTAGTTATGATCCAGAGATTTTGATAGTTACAGACAAGGGTTTGGTTGAAAAAAAAATTTATTACAAACCAAGACCTAAAACATGTTCAATTGGAGGAATTACACTTGAATCACAAACATCACAAACATTCTATAAATATAACAAACCATATAATAGTATGTCAGGATGCTCTGCAATTTCACAGGAAAGAACATGTTCTGGTGGTGTTTTAAGTGGCACAAATGAATATTCATATTTATCATGTAATGATAGCTTAGCACCAACACAGGGTGGAGAATGGGTGCTTGTATTTGCAAATGAAGATTTAGGCGTTAACAATGATTTTTACATTATGAAATATGAGGCAAAATTTGTAAATACAGCAAGTAAAACACAGGATGCAACATATAAGGGTTGGCGATATGATACTGCTGGAGGTGATTTAAGTATAAGATCACATCCAACACCTGAACCAATAACATATATTACTCAGACTCAGGCAATTTCTTCATGTTCTTCTTTGGGTGCAGGTTACAAACTGATAACTCGTGCTGAATGGGTAACAACAGCACGAGAAGCAGAAAACAATACATACAATTGGAATACAAGTGAAATATATTCAGGAAGCATGTATAGAGGACATAGTGATAGTGAACCTAGTCATGCTTTATTAATAACAGATGTAAATGATGGTTATATTGGAACAGGTCAAAGTGGGACATCAGAACAAAGAAGAACCTTAAAATTATATAATGGCGAAATCATTTGGGATTTGGGTGGTAATGTATGGGAATGGAACAGTGATGTTTACAATACTAATGCGGAAAGTTCATTAGGTCAAGGTACAAGCAATTGGTATGAATGGACATCTATAAGTTCATCTTACAATCATTTTAAACCATACAATACATCTTTAACATCATCTAATAGAATAGGACAAGTTTATGCTGATGTTGACAATGCACATCCAAGCGGAACAATACATGCCTTCCTCTCTGGCGGTTATTGGCACACTGGTGCTTCTGCTGGTTCTTTTACCTTGGACTTGAGCTATGCTCCTTCGGGCTTGTACAGCTACCTCGGGTTTCGTTGCTCATATGATCCTTGATTTGAGATTTTAGTGGGTAACCCTTTTTAAGAAATTGTGGAATCGTTTGTAAAACGATTTGTGGAATTGTGGAATTGTTAAAGCGATACAGTCACACAACTTTGTTGTGCTCGGTAGTTGTTTAACAACAACTCTTGATGCGAGCTATTAAACAGAATTGACATACATTCGTAATAAAGCTACAGGTCCGAAGTCTGACGGTTTAATATCTAAATTTTTAAAATTAATTTTTGTTGGTTTTGAAATCATTCTTCATCTAACCATACACTGTTTTTTAATAAAATTGATTCATAACCAATCCAAACAACTTTTCCTTATGTATCGATTGCAATTTTAGATAAGTATTGTAAATAATCTAATATTACCTTAAAAGTTTGATATTTCATTTTTCTAGGTATATTTTTCCACAAAGTTTTTTTTTATACATTACAGAATATTTTTCAATAAAACTCTCTACCATTAAAAATTTATTCATTAAAAAATAAAACAAAAGAGTAATTATCAAACTTAGATAATTGATTTTTTTTACATGCAAACCAATAATGTGAGAGAATATTATTAGAGGACTATGAAAAAACCTATATTTTTGAGGTTTTACAAATGATAATGTAGTAAAAACCTAAAACATGGGTGTTTTACAATGTAATCTTTTAAATAATCTTAAGAAAAACTGAATTTTTTTTAAAATTCTCTTTATATTCTAATGTATGTTTGCTACATAAAATTTATAAAAAAGATTATCTATATTACTTATTAATGACAGCATCTGTAAAATTAAAGGTTATAGAAGCACATCAGGATGATGTGAATAAAGGTATTGTAAGGATAGATAGTTCTTTTGTTAAGGCTATTGGAGCTTTTATTGGCGATATAATCTGTATTGAAGGAGAAAGAAAAACATTGGCAATTGTTGACAGGGCTTATCCTTCAGATCTTGGTAATCCTATAATAAGAATGGATGGAACCATAAGAAAAAATGCAAAGACAAGTATAGGTGAATCTGTTGATATATACAAGGTTGATATTAAAGAAGCTGAAAAAATTGTTCTTGTTCCTTTACAGGATGTTATAATGCATTCAGGGGTTATTGCTAATATTAAAAAAGGATTGTATAAAAAACCGGTTACTGAAGGTGATATTGTTGCAATATCAAGTAATGTTCAGGAAAAAAAAGTTGCATTTTCTTCTACTAATGCTTTTGCAATAGATTTGTTTAACGCATTAGAAAGAGATTTCTTAGGTTTTAATATAGGATCAATGAAATTTAAGGTGCAGACCACAAAACCTACAGGCTTTTTATATATAGGATCAAATACTATACTTGAAATTTCAAATAAAGTCTTAGATGATGCTGAAAAACAATCTGTTTCTTATGAGGATGTTGGTGGATTAAAATCACAATTGATTAAAATAAGAGAACTTGTAGAATTGCCCTTAAAACATCCAGAAATATTTGCAAGATTAGGAATAGATGCACCTAAAGGAATTTTGCTTTATGGACCTCCTGGAACAGGTAAAACATTGCTTGCAAGAGCTATTGCATCTGAAACAGAAGCTAATTTTTTTTCAATTAATGCTCCAGAAATAGTTAATAAATATTATGGTGAAAGTGAAAAACAGTTAAGAGAGTTATTTGATAAGGCATCAAAAAATTCACCAGCGGTTATATTTATAGATGAAATTGATGCTATTGCTTCTAAAAGAGATGAAATACAGGGAGAAACAGAAAAAAGGATAGTTGCACAATTATTGACTTTAATGGATGGTTTAAAGAAAAATAAGAAAATAATAGTTGTTGCAGCAACTAATAGACAAGATGCTTTAGATGGAGCTTTAAGAAGACCTGGAAGATTTGATAGAGAGCTTGAGATAGGTGTTCCTAAAGAAGATGATAGATTTGAAATATTAAAGATACATACAAGAGCAATGCCAGTAAAAGGTGTATATACAAAATCTGTTTTAAAATTTGTTTTAATGGATAGACTTGATGACATAATAAAAAAAATAAATGATTCTGAATCAGGTGATGGTAAAAAAATACTTGCAAAACTTAAAGAGAAAAGAAATGAATTTTCAGAGAATAGGAATCAGTTTACAAAACTGTTAACATATATAAATGATCTTATTATTGAAGATTTTGATTTTGAAAAACATTTAAATGAAATTGATGTTAATGAAAATGATGATATATATGCTGATTTTGAATTTTTGATAAAAAATAAGATATTAGATAAAACTTTTGTTAAAGCTTGCGAATATCATGAAAAATCAGTAGATAAACTATTAAAAGAAATAGCTGCAATTACACACGGATTTGTTGGTGCTGATCTTGAGGCTTTAGTAAAAGAAGCGGCTTTTAATGTGTTAAGAAGAAACTTTCCAAAAATGGATTTTAGTGTTGAAAAAAACAAGGAAATTCCCCAGTCAATACTTTCCAAACTTGAAATAGAAAAAAATGATTTTATTGATGCACTAAAGGTAATAAGGCCTTCTGCAATGAGAGAATTTTTTGTTGAAGTGCCAAACGTTAAATGGAATAAAATAGGAGGGCTTGAAAAAGTAAAAGAAGTACTTATAGAATCAGTTGAATGGCCACTTAAAAAAGCTTATGCATTTAAAAGATTAGGAATAACACCACCAAAAGGAATATTACTTTACGGTCCTCCTGGGACTGGAAAAACTTTACTTGCAAAAGCTGTTGCTACAGAAACATCATGTAATTTTATTTATGTAAAAGGACCTGAAGTATTTAACAAGTTTTTAGGCGAGAGTGAGAAAACAATAAGAAAAATATTTGAAAAGGCAAGGCAAAATTCTCCTACTGTCTTATTTTTTGATGAATTTGATGCAATAGCACAGACTCGTCTTGGAGGAGATAGGGGGAAAAATACAGATAGTGTTGTAAACCAAATATTAACTGAGATGGACGGAATTGAAGATCTTATAAATGTTAAGGTTATAGCTGCAACAAATAGACCTAACCTTATAGATCCTGCTTTGCTTAGACCAGGAAGGTTTGACAAACTTATATTTGTAGATATTCCAAATGAAAAAACAAGGGAAGATATTTTATCAATATATCTTACAAAAACACCTGTAAAAAATAAAGAAAAGATAATTTCAGATATAGCTGCAAGAACACAGGGTTATGTTGGAGCTGACATTGAGGCTTTGGTAAGAGAGGCTGCACTTATTGCATTAAGGAAAAATTCTAATGCAGATGAAGTTTTATATGAAGATTTTATGGAAGCTTTAGAGGCAGTTAAACCAAGTGTTAACCCAAGGCTTCAGGAAGAATATAAAAATATTGAAAAAGAGATGAAAAACCCAAGAAAAGACATAGATAACCTTACAATGTCAAGTTATATCTAAAACTTTATTGATAATTTAAAAAACCCTGCTTTTCGTAAGTTCTATATTATTTTTTATGCAAATTTTTGTAAAGAATCTTTAGAATTTCTATGTTGCTATGAGTTGGTTGCTGTGGTTTCCCAAAACTTTTTCGTAATATCTACAATATTGATATTATGAAGTTAA
>CAYSDY010000016.1:0-6163 GCA_964429995.1 uncultured Methanosarcinales archaeon | reverse complement strand
ACAAAATGGATTTAGAAAAAAGTTATCTGGTAACATATGTTACCTGACTACACAAGATCAAGTAATTAATAAAATTTTTAAACTTTTTTAATGAGAATTTAAAAAAACTTTGTTGTTTGTAAGTTTCTCTATGAGATAGAGTTTTTTTTAAAACATCAATATTCTAAGCATTCATATGGTTCACTAATAAAATATTAGGTTTTATTCAGTTCTTTACCATTTTAATCAAAATCCCATTCCCCTTTACATATAGTTTTATAATAACAAGAATTACATTTTTTCGTTTTGGTTCTTTTTTTTAATAAAAAATCTGCAAGATTTTCTTTTTCCATTCCTATAAATAACATTTCTCGTCTATTTTTTCCCATATCATCAAAAAAATATTTAATATCAACATTTAATTTACAGAATGGAATATTTACAATATTAAATTTTATTCTTTTAAAATATTTTCTAATTATATTTTCCAAAATAACATAATCAGATTCTTCCAATAACATTTTTTTTTCTGCACTTCCAAAAGGGGTTAATCCCTGAATATTTATATTTTTAATATTAAGCGAATAATATATGTATTGTATTAGTTCATCAAGTTGTGATATATTATATTTGCTTAAAGTTATATTAATTAACAGATTAAATTTAAAATTATTCTTTAGTTGTAGTAAATTTTTTATTCCTTTAACTGTTTGTTCAAAAGCATTTTTATTCATAACTATGTTATTATGAATATCATTTAATCCATGCAATGATACAAGTATATTATTTAATGGTGATTTGGCATACATTTGTGCCAATTTAAAATTAGATAACAATCTTGCATTGGTAGTAATAGAAATATTGTTAAATCCGTTTTGTTTTGCAAAATAAACAAGTTTTAAGGTGTTATTATTAAGTGTTGGCTCTCCACCATCAAAATCTATACTATCTGAAAGTTTTTTAAATTTTAATATCTCATTTTTTTGATATTCTAAATCAGGTTCATTTAATCTTAGATTTGAAACAGCACAGAATTTACAATTATTATTACATTTATATGTTGTATTTATGATTATTTTATAAGGATTTGAATACGTTATTTGATTAAACTTTGTTTTAATAATCTTATCTATTAAATCATAGTTTAAATCATTTATGTCATTTTTATCAACTTTTTTATTGGGAAAGTATTCATATTTTTGTATCAGAGGATATACATTATATTTTTCATATATTTGAAATGCAAATTCAATAGTTTCATTAATTAATTCTATATTTTCAAATGGCAATCCATACATATAATGAGCCTTAAGACAAATTCCTAGTTTTTTACAATTTTCTGCAAGTTTAAAAAATGATGATTCATTTATATGTTTATTAATATAATTGTTTCTATAATATTTATTTCCAGTTTCAAGTGAAACAGTTATATCAGTTACTTTTAACTTCATTAGTTCTAATGATTGTAATCCTATTTTATCTGCTCTTAATCCATTTGCAAAATCATATTTAACATCATATTTATTCATAATTTTAACCAGATTATGTAGTCTATTTTCATTTGAGTTTAGCAGATCATCAAAAAAAATTATTTTGTTAATTCCATGTTTTAAATATAATTTTTTTAATAATTCTTCAATAACTTTAAGATCATATGTTAAATATTTTTGATTATTTATGCAACTTGTACAAAACTTACAATTATAAACACATCCAAAAGATGTAAGTAATGGCAGAACTTTAAATTTATCATCAATATAATAATTAAGTTGTTTTACCTGTTTTAAAAAATTAATATAATTTTCTAAATTAATAAGATCAAAATCAATGATATATTCATTAAGTTTGATATCATTTAGTTTAAAATACTGTAAAACATTATTAATACTACCCTTAAGTACAACATCAATTTGAGGATAATTTATAATTATAGAATTTTCATCATAATCCAAAAAACTCATTCCAGAAACAAAACAATCTGCGATTATGAGTTGATTGCATTTTGTTTTAAGTTGATTAAAAATTTTATTGTAAAAATTATACATAGATGGTTTATTAATATTAAGGTATGGATGATTAATGACTAATATTTTATCATAATTATCGCTTATCAAATCATAATCATAATAAATATCTCCTAAAGAATAAGTTTTACTTATAGTGTCAAAAACACAATTGCTATTTGCTTGTGAAAATGAATCTTTTAATTCAACACAATAATTGTTTTTCTTTAAGATGCTTGCAAGAAATATTAGATAATAATTGTAAAAATATGGATAATCAGTATGATTTTGTTTTAAACCATTTATTGGCAGATTAACTAATAATATTTTCATGGTAATCTTTAGCTAAAACCTGACAATACATAATCTTAAAAGATAATGCATTTAAATCTTCATCAGGATTTGTTAATTTTTCACAGTATGATGGATCTTTTAATACAAAAGACAAACATTCATTTACTACATTTTTATCTGATGATATTTCTTTAGCACTGCAAACTTCAATTTCCCTTCCTCTATATTTTTGGAAAAAATTAAACTTTCTTCTACAATGCTCTTCCTCTTCTATATTATCTAAATTACTGCACATATCTAAATTTTTGTTTATCGAATTATATTTTATGATATCAAGCTTACAATTTTTCATTCTTTGTTTTACTACATCTATTGTTTTATCATCAAAACCATAAACATTACTATTTTCTATCATATAATCACAATATTCAGGTTTATTGTCTTTGTATGCTAGGTCAAGGTACTTAATCATTTCAAAATCAAGATTAAATTCTTCATTGTTGTCTTCTATCCATACAATATCCTTTTCATCTACATTAGAACATAAATCATCATTATTGTTAAAAAAATAATAAATGCCAAATAATACTAAAATTGCTAGTAATAATAATGATGTTGCATATATAATTTGTTTTTGCGATATTTCCATTTTTACCAAGAGTTATGACTTCCATGCGAACCATGAGATGTATGAGATGTGTGATTGCTATGACTTGTTATGCACTGAGTAGACTGTCCAAAACTATTAGAGTGACTATTGTGTGGTGGTGGATGATAGGAACCATAAGCACTTTCAATAAGTGTTGCAGCACCCAAAACAAGAACTCCAGCTCTCATAACATCCTCTTTTGCAATTTTACCATCTTCACTCAAAAAAAAATCATCAAGTTCTTTTTTTAGTGTCAATTTAATTTTTTTCATATATTATAACGGTTGATATTTTCTTTTTTATATTTTTGTAATAATAAAAAAGAGTTACTATTTAAACAAACTTAAACATTGTAATAGAAAATCATAAACATAAATCTTACAAACAAAAATACAGACAAGTTTTATAAACAATTAACGATTAACAAATATTAATCTTTTAATAACAATTTAAGAGATTAGTGAAACTATTTAATCAAAAATAAAAAATGGTAGAAATCGATGAAAAACAAGCATTTTCGATATTACAGAAAGCAAAAGACACCGGTTTTATAAAGATTGGTGCAAACGAAGTAACAAAAGCAATAGAGAGGGGACAGGCAAAAGCAGTTTTCTATGCTAATGATGTAAGTCCAGCAGAAATAGTTGCACATTTTGATGGTTTGTGTAAAGAAATGCAAGTTGTGTGTGCTAAAATAGGAACAAAGGCTGAGTTAGGTACAGTAGTTGGAATCAAGTCCACAACAGCTGTTGCAGTTGTTGATGCAGGAAGTGCAAAAAAAGAAATAGAAGCACTGATTTCTGAAATAAAAGGTGTTAAGAAATCAACAAAAGAAGATACTTCATCAAGTGAGGAGTAAAATATCAAATGGCTAAGGTTAAAGATGATAGTGCTGATTTTTCTGAAAGCATCCCTGGAACAGTTGAATATATTGTAGGCAATGCAAGTTCAAAAGGAGGAGTTACACAAGTCAGAGTTAAAGTTTTATCAGGAAGAGATGAGGGTAAAATAATAACAAGAAATGTGCGAGGTCCTGTTAAAGTAGGCGATACATTAATGATGACAGAAACCGAGTTTGAAGCCAGAAAAGTATTTAAAAGTAATACTGCTAACACAAAAACAGCTGGAGGTATGAAGAAATAAAATGGCAAAATGTAGTTTTTGTGGTACAGAGCTTAAGAAAGGAACTGGTAAAATGTATGTTAAGAACAATGGTCAGGTATTATATTTTTGCAAATCAAAATGTGAAAAAAACATGTTAAAATTACAAAGAGATGCAAGAAAATTAAAATGGACTGAATTTTACGAAAAAAAACAACCAGTTACAAAAAAAGAACAGTAAATAATTAACATATTTATTTTAATTTTTTAAAACATTATAATTTATTATCTGAATTTTACATTTTCAGGATGAATCATTTCTTCTTTTTCATATTTTTGATGTAACATTCTTATAAACTCATCACGTCCTATGTCTGTTTTTAACTGTCTAAATTTTTTTCTTTCTTCATCTGTCCAGATGTATCTTTTCATTTTATCATTATCTTCTCTTAATTTTACTATGAATTCTTTTATCAGTATTATTAACAATCCTAAAAAAAAAGGACCAAGTATTATTCCATATATGCCAAAAAACTGAATTCCTCCCAAAATACTAATAAGAGTTACAATAGGTCCCATATTAGTCATTTCTGATATTATATAAGGCATTATAAGGTTATCTATAAAAGAAATAATTATTCCAATAATTGCAATATATAATGCCATTTCATAATTTTTAGCAATAAAGCTTATGATAAAGAGTGGAATTGTAACAAAACCAGTCCCTATTACTGGAAGAAAAGAAGTAAAAAACATAATAATACCCCAAACAAAAATATTTTTAACACCAATAATCCACAATAATGTGATTCCAATGCCAACCTGTACAAGTCTTACAATAATTTGTCCGTATATTATTCCATATATGAGTTCTTTAAAATTTTTATTCCATTTATTTAAAGTATTTCTATCAAAAAAAGATTTGATGTAATTTCCATCCCTATCATAGTTTTTTAGAAAATAGTAAAAAAAAAATAATATTATAAATATATTAAAAGCAAATTTTGGAACATCATAATACAACGTATCTCTAATTGTATTATTAATATAAATTTTAAAACTTTCATATTCATTTGAAAGGTTAAGGTTTATTGCATGTTCTTTACGGATATAATCATCTATTTCAACAATAGATTCATTTATTCCTGCAAAATCCATATTAGAGATTTCTTTTGATAATTGAAAAAAAGTAAACAATGCAGGAATTATAATCAAGAAGATGAGTATTGCTATAGAAAGCATTGAGGCTATAAAATGACTTTTAAATATTTTTTTGCATTTGTAGTAAAAAGGGTGAAACATATAAACAATTATCATCGTAAAAATTAAAGGGACAATATAATCTTTTATAATAAAAATAGAGACTATTGCAGTTATAAAAACCAAAATCCCAATATAAACACTGTTTTTTTTAATCACTATCAATCTTAAATATTATAATTGCAAAATGACTTTATAATACTTTTTATTTCATTTCTTAAAAGTAGTTAAATTTAAAATTTGTTTAACATCTTGTACAATGCTCCCATTTTGCACAAGCTCCTCTTGGATCTCCTGCAGGCATTGTGAGACATCCATTTCCTGATTGAATATATAATCTATATGCAGAACTACCAGTAGTTACATAACTTTTGAAATATCCATTAGGTCCAGGACACCATCCCCATTGATTAGATCCTATATCATTTCCAGGATAAACAGCCCAGCCATCATAACATATTAATATGCCACTTGAATAGTATGAATTTGTACATGAAGGGTTATAATCAAAGCATCCATAGTAATTGCTGTAAGTACAACAGTCTCCAGTATTACAAGTTTGACTTGTTGTTGGAGTATAACCTAAAAAAGTATTACAATAAGAATTAGGAACAAGACTTCCATAATTATTGTAACAATATAAAGATCTTGTTTGAGTTCCACCACAACAACTTGCACTGCAACTTCCCCATGAACCTATTTCCCAATTACAACTTGCATAACAGCTCTGTGCTGTTGCAGGTTTAGAACCAGAGCAATAATAATCAGCAATACTTTGACCTAGTTGATTTACACAGTAAACTGAACGATATTGTGTACCAGAACCACAGTAAGCACTACAACTTCCCCAAGATCCAGTATTCCAACTACAACTAAT
>CAYSDY010000015.1:0-8321 GCA_964429995.1 uncultured Methanosarcinales archaeon | reverse complement strand
TTCTAATCTTTAAATACTTTATTCTGCTTAAAAGTTTTAAACTCCGAACGGAGCCGATTGATGATAAACTTTATAAAATGTAGAGGTAATTAATTTATCATATATGGTTGTATATAATAAAAAAAGTAAAGGTAAACTTTTTTTTTATGGTTTATTTTTGAGTAAAAAGACGATAGCTCCAATTGTTGCGTTATCATTGGTTTTGATTTTGACAGTGTTGTCGGTTACTGTGTTTAAAGATTGGTTCTTTGATTTTCAAATGAATATTATTGCTGGTGGTGAAAAAAATGATTTGGAACAAAATAAAAATGTATACATTGATGAAATTATTGGAAATGAATTATATTTTAGAAATGAATATATGAATATAACTATTGAAAAAATAGTCGTAAATAACAATTCATGTGTTTTAGATAAAAGTTATTCTTCAGGTTTACATTTGGCTAATATTGATTCTTGTCTTGAATCATCAATACACCCTACAATGCAAGTTGATATTTTTACAAATAAGGGAATTTTTTCAAAAACATTGTTGGTTAATACCATACCATATTCTTCATGTACTATTGGATCTGTTACATTGTCTCATGGGAAAAGTTATACATTTTACAATTCTAGTAATGTTTCTTTTGGTAAAACTTGTACTTTTGTTTTAAGGGACTGTAATAATGGAACATTTACAGGAGATTCTTCTTATCAGTATTCGTCTTGTTATGTTGAGGATCAGGATATAACACCTGAACCATTCGCTTTTACAAATAGAAATAATGTGCAACTAAGTACTTTGATTGAATCAGAGATTGTAACTCCCATAGGTTATGATGGACCACTTAGTATAGGTATTACAGGTGATGGAAATCCACAAATAAGGATTAATTCTGGGGAATGGATAACATCAGGTCAGATGAATCCTTTAGATACTTTACAGATAAAACTTAATTCTTCTTCTTATGTATTGAATCTGTCTACTGCAACATTAACAATGGGAGATTATTCAATATCTTGGAATGTTACAACAAAAGACATATTAAATTGTTCAACATTACCTCTTGCTGGAGGTATGTGGGTAAGTGTTCCAGGAAATAGTGATCTTGGAACAGAGGATTTTTGTGTTATGAAGTATGAAGCAAAATTTTATTCATTAACTGGGAAAACACAAGATACGTATAAGGGTTGGAGGTATAATAATGCACTTGGAAATTTAAATATTACATCAATTCCCTACTCAGAGCCTATTGTATATGTAAATCAGTTACAGGCTAAAAATGCTTGTGAAAGTTTAGGAGAAGGATATCATCTTATAACTAATGCAGAATGGACAACTATAGCAAGAAATGCAGAATTAATAAATGAAAATTGGGATACTGAAGTTGTGGGTTTTGGGAGTATGATGGGAGGTCATAGCGACAGTTCTCCAGGTTATTCATTGGCGGCTGATTTAAATGATAATGATGGATATTATAATACGGATAATTCTGTTGGATCTACACAAAGAAGAACATTAAAGCTTTCAAATGATGAAATGATATGGGATTTGTCAGGTAATCTTTTTGAATGGAATAATGACACTTGTTTTCAGGGTTCTCCATGGTATAGTGGAGGTTTGACCGAATGGACTTCTGCAAATATTAATGGTCTAGAGAAGATTCTTGCAGGACCGCTTGGAAATTATGATTCTTCAAATGGAATGGGGTATTATTATGGTTGTACATATCAAGGAAATGCTTTTGCTCGTAGTTGTTATTGGGGATATGGTAGTGTAAATGGTCCTTTTACTTTATATTTGGGGTTCTCTGATGATACTTCTGGGTTTTATCTTGGTTTTCGTTGTGCATATACACATGATAATGAAAGAATTCTTCCTGAAATAGTACCTGATAGTATGCCTGATGCATTTACATTTACAAATCTTACTAGAGTTTCTGTTAATACTTTAGTAGAATCAGAAGTTGTGTTGACAACAGGATTTGATGGACCTATTAATGTAGCAGTTGCAGGTGATGGAAATCCACAATTAAGAATTAATGGTGGTGCATGGGTATCATCAGGTCAAATTAATTCTGCAGATACATTACAGATAAGAATGACATCATCTTCAAGTTTTTTAACACTTTCAACTGTAAGTTTAACAATTGGTGACTATTCAACAAGTTGGAGTGTTACAACAAAAGAAGTATTAAATTGTGCTGCATTATCTGGAGGATCTTGGATAGAAGTTGCTGCAAATGCTGCCTTGGGAACAGAAAAATTTTGCGTTATGAAATATGAAGCAAAATTTACTACAACAACAGGCAAAACACAAGATTCAACATATAAGGTTTGGAAATATAGCGATGCAACAGGGGATATGAGTATAAGATCCAATCCAACACCTGAACCTATAGGATATATTACACAAGCT
The DNA here is from genome assembly GCA_964429995.1 of uncultured Methanosarcinales archaeon. Lineage (GTDB taxonomy): Archaea > Nanobdellota > Nanobdellia > Woesearchaeales > UBA583 > UBA583. The sequence continues at coordinate 5,920 of CAYSDY010000015.1, read as the reverse complement.
CAGGCAAGGACAGCTTGTCAATCTTTAGGAGAAGGGTATAAATTGATCACTCGTGCTGAATGGGTAACTGTTGCACGAGAAGCAGAAGCAAATAGTTACAATTGGAAGAGTAGTGCAATGTATAAAGGACATACAGATTTTTCACCAAATTCTGCATTACCCGTTGCATCTACAAGTAATGAATATACAGAGACAGGGAATTCTGCATTCTCTGGTGCTAATCAAAGAAGAACCTTGAAATTAGCTAACGGTCAGTTAATATGGGATTTTTCAGGTAATGTTAGAGAATGGAATAATGATACATATCCAAATCAAAACAGTAGTCTTGGACAATCAAGTAGTGGTTATTACGAATGGACAGTCGTACCTTCTTCATATAATCATCTAAAACCTTTAAATACTGCTTATACATCTTCTAATGGTATAGGTAAAACATATGCAGCAGTAGGAAATGCATACCCAAGTGGAGGAACTCATGCATTCATATCAGGAGGATTTTGGATGTATAGTACTGAGAGTGGTGCATTTACTTTAGATTTGTTTAATGGCCCAACAGTGTTGGAAGCAAGTATAGGTTTTCGTTGTACATATTCATAATTATTTTTTAAATAATATTTAATCTTTATATTTGTAATTTTTTTTTGATTTACTATTTTTGTTTATATTATTTTAGGTTCTTAAAAAATAGTTTGTTTTTAATTATCAGTTGGTTTTTCAACTCTTAGATAAGCCCATGAACCACAACTACCTCCAGAATAAGTAGTCATTGCTGATCCAGAAACCTCAAGATATGCAACATCACTAAAATTGTATGAAACACTTTTACTAGTTTGTCCAAATGATCCAAGTGGAGTATATGTAAAAAGATTGTTAGAAAATGAGATATATCCATTTATTTGTCCACCATATGAACCAAAATAACTGGTTGTATCTATCAATGTTACTCCATTTTTTACAATGATTGTTCTTCCAGTGTAACTTGATCCACCTTTTAAAAAATAATAATAACCATCTAGTGTTCCATCTTTTCTAAAAAAATTGATTCTTATTGTTGATTGGTCTCCTGACCAACACATATGACTTGCAAAAACGGATAAATTAAGAGTTGTTTTGAAGGGTATTATAAGATTGGAGCCGGATGCAGTATTTCCTGATGTACTATAACTTACAGCTATTAAATTATCTGAATTATTGCCAATCCATGCTTCATTTGGCATATCTGTATATCCTTGTCTGTTTGCCATATATATGTATCCTCCAGTTTCTGGATATTCTTTGTCCCAAGGATTTGAATCACTTGTTGGTTCGTTTACTCTTATAGAAACATCAGAGCCACAAGCTCCTCCAGAATAACTAGTCATTGCAGATCCTGAAACTTTAATATATGAAACATTGCTAGAATTGTATGGTATATTCTTAAGTGTTTGTCCATAGGACCCTATAGGTCGAAAAGTTAATGTTCCGCCATTAAAATCTAAATATCCATATATCATTCCACTGTAAGAGCCAAATTGTGCATTTGTGTTTACAATGGTTGTTCCATTTTTAACAATGATTGTTCTGCCAGAATAACTTGATCCATCTTTTGAAAAATAGAGATATCCATCAACACCGTCATCAGATCTGTGCAAACTTATATTTAAAAATGATTGATCATTGTTCCAACACATATGATGTGCATATATTGTCATATTTATTCGACTAGAAAAAGGCGATATTATATTTGATCCTGAAACTGTTGTATAATAAACAGTACTTGTTGATATTGAAAGATTTTCTTCATTATCACCAATCCATGAAGGACTTGGTAAACTTACTGTTGAATGTCTATTAGAAAGATATAAATAACCTCCTATTTTTGGATAAGGTTGTGTAAGATTTTCTTCTGTTGTTTGATTATTATTAATTGTACATGTGTTTTTAATGTAAACATATTTTGTTAGAAGTCCTTTATCAGAAACAATTAGTATTTCTGAAATTGAATCTTTGGAATTGTTTTTTATGCAATCATATATGTCTATTTGTTCTGTTCCATCAATATAACCCTTAAAATCACATTCTTGCTTATCTATCATAAGTTTTGTTATGTTTAATCCATTAATAGCTTTTACATATAAACTATTACCAATTACTGTTTCAATATTAGTGTTAAAATCTGTCATATCTGTTTTTTCATTTTTTAAAGATATTTTTTCTTGATAAGTTTTAAACCAGGAATTAAATTCTATTATGGATGTAATTGTCACAAGCATTAATATTAACACAACGACAATAGAACTTATATTTTTTTTATGAATGTTTAACATATATTAGTGCAGTAATAATATTATTGTTAAAATATATTTGTAACTATATAGTGATTTTTCATAGATTTGTTAAATACATTTGATTGGTAATATTGCCTTAACTGTTTAATTTTAACTAATATATATAAAGTATTTAATTTTAATAATGTATAATAAAAATAATGAAAAATGATTAAATTTCTTAATAAAATCAAAGATGGTTTAAATCAAGGAATTGGTTTTGGGTTAGGATTTGTTCTTGTTTTTGTGTTAATTTTCGGTATTTATGCATTTGTTGAACCTTCTTCTACTCCTGAAATAAACTATGTAATTTAATGCACAATGATACGAATCAAAGGGTTAATGATATAAATCAGAAAGTTAATGAATTAGATTACAAAATAGGGAATATTAGTGTATCACCATCTTCTCCTGCAAATTGGACATGTACTGTAAGAAGTGGGTCAGCAGGTGGTACAGTATCCTGTGTTGGAAGTGAAAAACTGATTGTTGGAACTTGTTCTCCAGATCAATATGATTTTGGGTTTCCTATTTCAAATGGATGGAGTTGTACAACTGCAGGATCTACTAGTGTTCCTTATGCATATTGTTGCAGATAATTTATGTTTTTTTCGTGGTTATCTATTAATTATTACTTTTTTAAAAAATACAAAAATATTAATAATTAATGCTCTTAATAATTTTATTTATATGGAAAAAGACAATAAATTTTTATTTTTCACGGCTTATAAAAGAAAAATAATATATTTTTCTATTTTTTTTTTGATCTGTTTCATCGTATGGTTTTTGCTTAATTTTTCTGTTAATTTATTATTGAATTCTTCGCCAACGATTAAAATAGAACCTGATAAAATGTATATAAATCTTACTAATAATGAAAGTTTTGTAATAAATTATTCAATCTATATAGATAAACCATTTTATGTGGATATTGAATGTAATTATAGTTTTGTTGATATTAGTGATGGAGTTGTTTTGGACAGTTCAGTTATTGATCTTAAAAAAAGCCCTTTCTCTGTAAAACAAAATGTTTATGCTGGTTTATATGGTAGTGGTAAAAAAATATATAATATGCAGGTATTATGTAATGATTTGTCAGATGAAAACAAAACATATCAAAAGACATCTTTTCTTTTATTATCATATGAACTTACAGCTTTTGAAAAAAAAATGAAAGAGGAAATAAGGCCAAAACTTCTTTTATTGTTTGAGTCATTTAATAATATAAGTTTAGAGTCAAAATTAAATAACAGAATATTGGCTAATAACAATAAATGGTTTGATAATATTTTTTTTTCAGAATCATTAACTGATATTGATGATGAAATGAAAATTAAATATTCTTATTTAAAGGTACTTGAAGGATTTTGGAAAAATGAAAGATATTCTTTTTTTAGTGGATATAATCTTGAGAATGACATTTATGATTTAAATGAGTTAATGAATAAATATGAGATATTTTATTCTAAAATGGCTCAAAACATGCAAAAGCAGAATGAATATGTTCAAGGGTATAATAAATTAGTTGATGATTATAATGTATTGTATAGTAAATCATTATTATTTGATAAAACTATGATTTTTGAAGATGAATTATTACCATCTTTAAGCCAAGTTAATAAATTATTTATTGATATTTTTAAAAGGTATAATGGATCATTATATCTTAGTGTTGATGATTTTTCAAAAGAAGTTATTATTTTAGAATCTTTGATGGATAAGTATAGTTTCTTATTAAATGAAACAGAGAGTGCTTTTTATAAGGATTCATTGCAAATAATAAAGAAAGAAAACGATTTAAGGTGTGTTTTTGGAAATTGCAAATTAGATAATGAAAAGTTAAATATAATTAATGTTAGTGATTTTTGCAATTTGTTTGATTCTATTGTTTCAAGTGATGATTTAAATTTAAACTATACTTTTGATTCTTTAAGCAAAAAATATGGCATGATTTTTTATAATAATTCGTATTACATTATTGATGGTGCAAATGTTTCTTTTTTTTGTGTTGTAAATAGTTCTGAATGTAATCAGATACCAAAAGATGAAAAGATACTTTTTTTAGATTCTTTACGACATGTGCTCAACAAAGAATCTATAAGTATAACTTTAGATAATGATTCTAAAAAGTTTTATCAGAAACTTTGTGGTAATAATTTTTCTTTAAATTTTAATGATTTGAAAAATTTGACTTTTATTACATTTGATTTTAATCTTTCAAGAAATTTAGATGATATTGAACTAAAATATAAATTGGATTCAAAAGTTACATATAACATGCCTAAATGTTGTTTAGGTGGTATTTGTGCTGATTGTTGCATCGATGATACTTGTAGAAATGATGAAAAAACATATCCTTTATTGTTTATTCATGGTCATTCTTTTGTTAAATCAACACCCGCTGAACCATCTTTAAGTTCTTTTGATATGATAAGTTACAAGCTTATGGAAGATGGTTTTATTGATGCAGGAGTCTTAAGTTTTACAAATCTTACAATGTCTGATTCTAATCTTGCTTTTCTTAATGCTCCTATTTCTGTTAAGGCAAGTTATTATTATGATAGTTTTTACAGTTTTGGTTCTTATGTTTACATAACAAAGAAAAATGATAATATAGATACATACGCGATAAGGTTATCAGAAATAATAAACGCTCTTAAAAGTAATACAAAAAGACCAAAAGTAAATGTTGTTGCACATTCTATGGGAGGACTTGTAGTAAGAAGGTATATGCAGATTTTTGGTACTGATTCTATTGATAAAGTTATTCTTATAGGTACTCCTAATCATGGTGTTAGTGGTAGAGTTAAATATTTATGTTCTGTTGTTGGCGAGAAACTTGAATGTGATGATATGGCAGATAATAGTATTCTTATTGCAAAACTTAACGATCCTAACTATGTATTAGAAGGTGTAAAACTTTATACTATTTCAGGCACTGGTTGCAGTATGTCAGATGGAGTTTTAGGAGATGGAGTAGTTACTATTAACAGTTCAATGTTAGAATATGCTGTTAAAAATTATGTTGTAAATGGAAGTTGTACAGATTTGTTTGCGACAAATCTTCATAATGATTTGATAGATACTTGCAAATATCCGCAAGTTTATGAATATCTAAAAGGGATATTGCTTAGTGATATTAGCTGATTTTTTGTAAGTGCTTAGGTTGTGGACAAAATTTGTTTATTAACCCTTTTTTGACAATAGAGGGTTGTAAAAAACCTATAAAACAAAAATCGCAAAATTTGAGTTATTCCTATGAATAAATGATGGGGTATTTATCACTCAATTTTTTTTATTGCAATTTTTGATCATTCCTTTGAATATTAAAGCACAGAGCAGTGGAGTATTCAAAGGAATAAATTTGGAATTGAACTTGTTCAATTAGGGCTTATAAGGGTTTTTTGATAACACTCTTCTGAGAATTTGGGGGTTTTTTTAAAATTCTCAATAATATCTAGTCAATTTACATAATCATTTATCGAAAAATTACTTTTTTGGTGTTGCAACAATAATCTAATCAATTACCTGATTTTTATATTGTTATATTTTAAAGTGTTGTGTGGTTTCCTGAAATTATTTCGCTTAGTAAGATATTCCATTTTTCTTTAATT
>CAYSDY010000014.1:0-10879 GCA_964429995.1 uncultured Methanosarcinales archaeon | reverse complement strand
TAACTTCATAATATCAATATTGTAGATATTACGAAAAAGTTTTGGGAAACCACATAATTACTCAATAATGATTAAATTTATAAATATATGAATTTGTTTTATTGTACAATGGTTTTTATGAATGAAGAAAAGGTATTAGAATCAGAAAATAATCCATCTGGATTGGAAAAATCAACACTTTTATTTGATTGTATAACATCTAGACAAAAATATGTAAATCTTGAAGCACAACTTGCAAAAGAAGCACTTTGGCTTTTAAATCATGATATTATAGATGATTCATATAAAGACTCTATTTTGGATATGGGCAAAAAACACAGAATATCACAGGTACTTGATACTGATCTTACAAAAACAAGTGATATTGGATATGTTGGACAATATATTTTAGCAATGAAACAACTAGATCAATCTATAGATTCTAGTTCATCAGAGGAATGTGATAGATTGTTTGGAATTATTGAATCTTATAGAAAAAGAGCAATAGAACAAACTAAGGCAGTTCTTGAATTTTTTCATAAAAAATACATATAAATTTATTTTTTAAAATTTAAAAATATTAGCTATATTATATTTATTGATAATAGAGGATTACGAAAAACCCCTAGATTTAGAATTGAACTTGTTCAATTCGGGCTTATAAGGGTTTTTTGCTAACACTCTTCTGAGAATTTTGGGGGTTTTTTAAAATTCTCAATATTAAAATCGTAAAACAGATAGAATAATCTTTAAACGATATGTTTATAAACCTATTTTATAAGTTCTATTTTATGAAAAAATTATCAAACAATCCTATGGTTTGGAAATTCATGTTTATTATAGCAGTCTTAATTACATTGGTATTTGCTGTTTCGTATTATTTTCAGGATCTTTTATCTATACTTATAATAGGAACAATAATAATAATGATAACTCATAAAATAGGCAAAATATTTAAAAAATCTATGGATTTTTTAGTAATATCTGGAAGTATTAGAATTATTGTTAGAATATTGTTTATAATATCTGTACTTATATTGTTATATTATGCAATATCATTGCAAATTGCACAAATATCAACACTTGTTCAAAAACCTTCTAATCAGACATTTACTGAAAAAATAATAGATGATTTTGATGAGTACATACCAGAGTTTTTTGGTAAAAAAATTATAGATGAACAAAGCCTTACAAAACTTGAAAACCTGTTTTTTGCAAAATTATACGAAATGATTTCTAAACTGTCATATTTTCTGTTTGTTGGTGTACTCATAATTCCTTTAATGTTTGATCTTTATTACAATAAAAGAGTGATGATTTTTGATACAATAACAGAATCAATTCCTAAAAAATATCATGATGGCTTTAAAAGGGGTTTAAAGGATATAATATCTAAACTAAACGATTATTTTGAAGCAAAAGCATTAGAAAGTTTTATAGTAGGCACTATTTGCTGTATTGGATTTTATATTGCAGGAATAAAGGGATGGTTTTTTTTAGGTATAATTGCAGGATTTTTAAACATAGTTCCTTATCTTGGACCAGTAATGGGAGCAATATTGCCTATGATAATTGCATATTTTAATTCTTTTAACGTTCTTATGATAGTATTAATTACAATAATAATAGCACAATTGGTTGATAACTTTTATCTTATACCTTTTATGATATCAGGAAAAGTAAAAATTGAACCATTATTAAGCCTTATACTCATAATTATTGGTTCAAATATCTTTGGAATTTTTGGAATGATTTTTGCAATACCTATTTATATGGTTTATAAGATTATATTAAGGGAATCTTATGAGGAATTGATAAAAATATATCCTTCGTTAAATGAATGATTTTTTTATTCATTTTAAAATTTTAAAAATGTTTATTAATGAAAATGTTTTTGTATTATTATGATAATAAAATCGATTTACATAAAAAATGTACGTTCTTATAGTGAAATAAAAATCGATTTTTTAAGTGGCATAAATTTTCTTTCAGGAGATATTGGATCTGGTAAATCAAGTATACTTATGGCAATTGAATTTGCACTGTTTGGATTTAAAAAAGGAGAAATTGAAGGATACCAAATATTAAGAAAAGGAGCAAATAATGCTGTTGTAAAACTTTTGGTGGGCAATTCTTCTGATAGTAAAAATGATTTTGAAATCTGCAGAAATATAGAAAAATCAAAAAACAACCTAATAAAACAAATTAATGGGTATATTATGCATAATAATAACTTATTAGAACTTGCACCAACAGAAATTAATGCTTATGTATTTAAACTTATGAATATGCCGTTATCTTTTGTAAATAAAGACAAAAACCTTTTATACAGATTTACAGTGTATACACCACAACAGCAACTAAAAGAAATACTTTTTACGCCTAAGGAAAATAAACTTGAACTTATTAGAAAACTTTTAGATATTGATAAATATAAACTATTAAGAGATGGATTAGAAATCTACAAAGATGAAATAAAAATTGAAAAGAAAATTATTGAATCTAACATGCCTGATAAGAATGAATTAGTAAAGAATGATGAAATACTAAAAGAAGAACTTAATAAACTTGAAAAAAACAAAAAACATGTAGAAGAGCAAATCATATTGTCTGATAAAAACCTTATTAAAATTAAGGGCATTCTTGACAAAATTGGCAAACAAAATGATTTAATTAACAATAAACTTATAGAATATGAAAAAGAGAATTCTAAAATAGAACAACTGGAAAAAAGAGAATACGATATTAATCAAAGATTAATCTGTATTGATATTGAGAATAAGGAATTAGAACAATTAAAATTGAATCAAAATAATGAAAATTTATATGAAAAATTAAAAGAAATAGAAAATAAGATAAAAAAGTCTGATGATTTAATTTTAGAAAACAAAGCATTAATCGAAAAAAATAAGAAAATAAACGATGAAATTAATAATAATAGTCAAAAACTGGTTATAGAGCAAAATACAATAAAACATATTAATGAACAGAAAAATCGGATTGACATTGTTCTTACAAAATGTAAAATTAAGGATCTTGAAGTAAGTATATCAAAAGATGAAAAAAACATAAAAAAACTTGAAGAGAATTTAAACAAAAAAACAAAATTTTCAGAAGAAAACGCAAAAATCAAATCTGAAATTGAAATACTAAATGAAAATCTAATTAGTTTTGAAAAAACACAAAAAGAACTTGACTTTATGGATGTATGTAAATTATGTAATCAAAAAATTGATAAAGAACATAAAGAAAAAATTAAAACAAAATTGATAGATGATACAAATAATGCTAAAATAAGAATAAAAAGCTTAGAGGAGCTTTATGATAAAAATCAGGATAACATTGAAAAAATTGAAAAAGAGATTCAAACAGGTGAAACATTAAAATATTTACTTATACAAAACACAAGTAAACTTGATGATATAAAAAATATTTATAAAGCACAACTTGATGAAATCAATGCTTTAAATGAAAAAAGCCTTGGGATAAAAACTCAAATATATGAAAATAACATAAAAGAATTAGAAAAAGAAAAAAAACAGATAGAAGATTTGATTACAAAAAATGATGAAAAAATCAAACAGGATGCTGAACTTATAAAACAGGCAAATGAGATAAAAATTATTATTGAAAAACAAAAACTTACAGATTCAAAACATATAGATCTTAAGAATGAAAAAATAAGATTAAAAGAAGAAATTGAACAAAATAAACAGATAATAGATAATAAAAAACTAATCAAGGACAAAATAATTGAAATAAATGTGTTTAAAAACAAAAATGATATACTTAAAAAGGACTATGATGAAAAATACGCAAAAAATTATGAGAACAAGCTTAAAGTTGTATCTTCTAATGTAAATATTGAAAATAAGATTGAAAATGTTAAAAAAGATATTCTTTTAAATAAAAAACAATCAGATAATTTATTAGAAAATACTAAAAAAATTTGTAACATTGAAAAAAGAGAATCTTTTATAGATAAAAAGCTTAATAATTTGTTTTTTGATATTGAAAAAAAATTGTTTACAAAATACTATATAGAATTTAATGAAAATTTTGAAAAAATCTTTAAAGAGTTAATAGAAGATAATGAGATTGATGTAAGATTAGATAATGAATTTGATGTGCTTATTGAACAAAATGGATATGATATAGATATAAAAAACCTATCAGGAGGTGAAACTAGTGCTCTTGCAATAGCCTATAGGTTGGGACTTAAAAGAATAATAGAAGAAAATTTTAAGAATAACTCGTTCTCATTATTAATACTTGATGAACCAACAGATGGATTGTCAGAAAATCAAATTTCAAAGTTTGGTAATATACTAAGAAAACTTAACACTGAACAAATAATACTTGTTTCACATGATGAAAAAATTGAATCAATATCTGATATTGTAATAAAAATTACAAAGTCTAATCATGTTTCAGAAACTCTTAATCAATAATAAAACATAAAATAAGTACTGGAAAGGGAAAAAATTTATAAATACTCAAAAATTGAATAGTATATGGCAAGATTTAAAAGGATTTCAGATGTTTATGAAATGAAGGTCTTTACTGATTCTGGATATTTTTTTGGGGAAATTGAAGAAGCCTTAGTAAAGGACAATAAGATACAGAGTTGGAAGATAAAGGCTGTGCCTGGATCTCTTTTATCCAGTAAAATAAAGGATGCAAAAGGAGTTATAATACCACAAAAGTTTTTTAAGGCTTTTGGAGACATAATAGTTATTCAAGAAGTTGATTTTGCAACTCCTTCTGCTAGTGAAGAAGAAGCAGAATAAAAAACATATAACTTAAAATTTTTAATTTTTTTTGAATTCTTCAATTATATTCTTATACTCTGTGTAGTTGATTTTTGTCATTCGCAGAATTTCTTCATCATTATTAAGTAAAATTAATGTAGGAACTGCAAAAACCTCATATTTCTTAACCGCAGATGGATCTTCTATGCAGTCGATATTGCTAAAATCCACCATATCTTTTTTTAGCATCTTATCAAGAGCCAAACATTCCATACATGTAGGACTGCTTATTTTTATTATCTTTTTCATGATTAATATAAACTTAAAATCAATCATTAATAAAGTTTTTTATTATAACTTAATACGTAAATATTGTAAAATTAAAAAATATAAAGAGAATTTTGAAAAACCCCAAAATTCTCAGAAGAGTGTTGGCAAAAAACCCTTATAAGCCCGAATTGAACAAGTTCAATTCTAAATCTAGGGGTTTTTCGTAACCCTCTAAAGAAAATGTTTACTGGTTTTCTGTTAAACCTTTTCTATCTCTTATGGATTTTGTAATCTTGTCCTGTAATTCTCTTGGCAATTGTTCAAATGTCTGTGATTTTACAAAGAATGAACCCTTACCTCCTGTAGCAGAACGCATATCCCCTGTCATACCGAAAGTTTCAGCAACAGGAACTTTAGCTATTATTTCCATATTGTCTTCATCTATTTTCATATCTAAGACCTGACCTCTTCTATTCTGGATTACTGATGATACATTACCCATCATATCCTGTGGACAATCTATCTGTATAACCTGAACTGGTTCGTAAAGCAAAGCTCCTGCCTGTTGCATTGCTTCTTTTAAACCTTCTCTTACTGCTGGATAAACCTGACCTGGACCTCTGTGTATTGAATCTTCATGTAGGTTTACATCCATCAATTTAATCTTAAGTTTAACACAACTCTCTCTTGCTAAAGGACCTGCTTTCATGACTTCTTCAAAAGAATCTAAAACAAGTTCTATAACCTCGTTTAATGCAACGATTCCTCTTGTCATGTCTATAAAGATATTTCCATTAAAAATATCCTTAACTCTTTCTGCCTCATCTTTTGTTAAACCCTTTTCAGCAAACAAATCCCACAATTCTCTATCCTTCTTTTTTACTCTTCCTTCGTGGATATCACCATTTGAAATAGCTTCTGAAAAAGTTTCTTCTAATGGTTCTACTGTCATATAAAACTTGTTATGCTTGTTAGGTGATTTTCCTTCAACTTCTGGTGATAATTTTGTAACAGATTCTCTATATACAACAATTGGTGAGGATACTTTAATATCCATTCCTTTTTCTGTTTTGATTCTGTTTGTTACAACTTCAAGATGCAATTCTCCCATTCCTGAGATTAAGAATTCTCCTGTTTCTTCATTAATTGTAACTTTTAAAGAAGGATCTTCTTTTCCAACAATTTTTAATACATCAACTAATTTTGGAAGATCTGCTGGTTTTGCAGGTTCTACTGCAACAGTTACAACTGGCTCAAATATATGCTGTATATCCTCAAATGGATCCATTTCCTTTATAGAAACAGTTTCACCTACATTAATATCTCTTATCCCTGCAATTCCTACAATATTTCCTGAAACGGCTTCTTCTATCTGTATTCTTTGTGGACCCTTAGAAATAAATACCTGTTGTATCCTTCCTTTCTTACCTTTTGATGTTATAACTTCCATACCTTTTCTAACTGTTCCTGAAAACATTCTTCCTGTACAGACTTCACCAGCATGTTTATCCTGTGTTATTTTTGTTATTACAAGTGCTAACTCTCCTTCAGGATTACATGTAATAAGATCTTTTCCTACCTGTGATTCAGGATCTCCTGGCCAGATGTGTTTTATTCTATACTTTTGAGCTTCAACAGGATTTGGAAGATGTTCTACAACAGAATTTAATAAAACTTCATGTAAAGGTGCTATTTTTCCTAATTCTTTTATTTTTGCTTCATCTTCACTTTCGTAAGCTTCTATGATTTTAGAAAAGGTTATACCCTTCTTTTTCATGTAAGGAACACTTAAAGCCCAATTCATGTAAGCTGAACCAAAACAAACTGAACCATCACTTACATTAACTTTCCATTTTTGTTTATATTCGCTTGGTGCTATTTTCTCTATCAATGCATTAAGACTTGCTATTATCTTAACAAATCTTTCCTGCATCATTTCTGGAGTTAACTTAAGCTCTTTAATAAGTCTATCTGCTTTATTAATAAATAGGATTGGTCTTACCTTTTCTTTTATTGCCTGTCTTAGAACTGTTTCTGTCTGAGGCATTATACCCTCAACTGCACATGAAAGAACAACTGCACCATCTACTGCTCTCATAGCTCTTGTTACATCACCACCAAAATCTACATGACCTGGAGTGTCTATAAGGTTGATAAGGTAATCTGTGTTATCAACACTATGTATCATTGATACATTTGCACTATCTATTGTGATTCCTCTTTCTGCCTCATCATCATGAAAATCCATGAATCTTTGTTTTCCTGCTAATTCTGAGGAAATCATTCCTGCACCTGATAATAAATTGTCTGATAAAGTTGTTTTACCATGATCAATATGTGCGGCAATAGCAATGTTTCTGATTTTACTTGGCCTTTTCATAGCCTCCATAACTGCTTTTCCTAAATCTTTTGCCATTTTATAACAATTTTATATATAACATATATATATAAACAGTAAATTGCTATGATTTATAAATTTTGACATTATAAGCCAATATCTTACTCGTAAATAAATCAAAAATCTTAATAATTGTATCTAATTAAGGGTATATTTCTTCATTATTAAGGCTATTTAAGAAATAAATATAAAAAAATTATATATTCTGTCTTTTATCTGAGCAAATCATAAACATTTCAGCACTCTTGCTTTGAGAAGATTTAGGTTTAAATTCTTTAACACTGTTAAATATTTTTTTTGCATATTTTCTTACATTTTCAAGATCTTCTCCTTCAAAACTTTTAAATACACACTTTCCACCTTCTTTTAAATGTGCTTTTGCAAAATCTAAAACTTTAATATTCAATTTATGTGTCTTTCCTCTATCAACCCTGCTATCACCACTAAATTCAGGTGCCATGTCTGATAAAACTAAATCAAAATTCTCATTTATGTACTCATCTATATTATCAAAATCATCTTGTATTATCATTACCTTTTCTGAAAATTCATTATGTTTTTTTACTTCTAAAAGATCTATACCAACAATTCTTCCATTAGTTATTGTCTTATCTATATATTCTAACCAACCACCTGGAGCACAACCTAAGTCTATTATTGAGGTATTGTCATTAAAAATATTATATTTCTTGTGGATTTGTTCTAACTTAAAATAAGAACGTGCCCTTACTTGCTTATTTTTTGCAAGTTTATGATATTCTTCCTTTTGTCTTTTGTCTAAGAACTGTTTTCTTGAATTTGTCATAATATATGAAACACTAGTTTAATTATAAAAATTGTTAAAATTTAAGATAAAATAATTGGAAATTTTAATAATTGTATGTTAAATGATAATAAGATTTGTTACTGCTTGTTAGCTAGTCTCATCTCCATTTTCATTATTTCCATCATCTCCATCTCTTCCATCATTTCCTGGATCGGGATCTCCTCCTCCTGGTGATGAGCCAGTTGAGCCATCACCGCCAGAAAGTGCCATGGATTTTATTGGCAATGGTTTTACTGAAATTGTAACCTTACCTTTACTTCCTCCAAACACATAGCTTCTAATTGTATCTATATTTGATTCATCTAATGCTTGTCTTATTGTTTTTCTTCTTTCAATAAAATCTTCAATGCTTCCGCCAGCAACTAATAAAACTGAACCTGCACTTTTAGTACTATGCATTCTCTTTTCATCAAACTTTAATGATGATCCTAACTGGTTATCATAAACATTTGTTCTTAGAGCATCCATTCTTTCAGGCAAATCAATTTTTCCTGATTTTTTTAATTGTCTTTTAAATAACACATATGCACCATTTGTTTCTTGAGAATTTGAAACTTTTTCCATTCTTAATGAATTTCCATTAGAATCTACAAAGTTAAATAAATTTTCTGAACCATTTTCACTTGCTATAATTGAATACAAACTTTTTCCTTTGTACAATCTGTAGAAACTAAGACCATCTACAAGATCATTCTCTAACATATTTCTTTCAGTACCTTCATGATAATAACCCAAAAGTGTATCTTCTAATGTTTGTTGTGGTGTTGGTGTTGGTGTTGGTGTTGCTCTTTGTTGTGGTGTTGGTGTTGGTTGATATTTTATATCTTCCTTTGGAGATGTTACAACAGGAGTGATTCTTTGAGTTGGCTTTGTAGAACCCTCTCTATGAGTAACTTTTCGTTCTAAACCACCACTAGTTTTTTCTGATTTACTAGGAATTATTAATTCACACCCTATTTCCAGTTTGGAAGGGTTAGAAATGCCATTTACTTGTGCTATATACTGCCATGAAACACCGTATTGTGTTCCTATTTTTGACAATGTATCTCCTTGTTTTACAGTATAAACTACTCTTTTATCATCTGATTTAGGTTCAATATCAGCACTAGTAGCATATTGACTTGCATGTCCATTTTCTGCTTTTTTAAATACGTCACTTTTTGATACACCGTATGCCATTAGAGTAGCTCCAGTTACTACAATTGCAATTGCTCTTTTATATTTATCATTCATACTACTTTACAGTAATTAAATATTTATAAACCTATCGAAAATAAAGCATTAAAATTTATTTATATAATGAAATTTCTTTTTTTAATTTAAATTTATAAACATAATTAAAATCTGCCTTAATTTGTGTTGAAAAATCATCTTTAGAATCTATAACTATTGGACATTCAAGCTCTATTGAAATTTCATCCTGTGGAAAAAAAATATCAGTTCCTTCATTATATGTGCATGAAATTGGGTTTTTAGAAAACTCAACATCAAACTTTCCTATTGATATTTTATCATCTGTTGTTTTTAAACACCCTGTATTCTCAAGCTTTAGTTTTAAAATATAGTCCTTATCTGAGGATGTTGGAATTAAGGTTATCTTATTTAACTGTATTTCGCTTGCCTGTTTAGGATTTGAACCACTTTTTATACTAAAAATTCCATAACTGTTTAAAAGTTCCATATTTGATGACATTTGTGTGTGTGAATCATAATTGCTTTCAAGTATAATTGTAACAACTGAAAAATTTGGATTTTTTAAAAACTCTTCTTTTACTCTTAAAAGACCACTTTTCTTGTAGTAATCATTTTGATATAATTCAAGAACCTGATTATCTTCAAACATGGATTTATAAAAATCTTCAATGCTTTCCTGAGTGATGACGTCTTGGCCATCTAACTTTTCTAATGTATATAACCTAAAATTACTTCTTGTTAATATTATTTTATCAAACCCTGTATTTTTGATGTTTATCTCGTATAGAATTCTTCCTATATCAACATTTTCTGTTTTAAAATTTAATGATACATCTAAACCACAACCTGTTGTATCTTCTGTTGAACTTGATTTAAAAATATTACTAATACTAACTGTTTCGCATCCTGAAAAGATTAAAAGAAGTATTATTAGTAGAAATATTCTTATATTTTTTATCATATTTTATTTATATAGAAACTTATTTATATATCTTTCTTTGTTGCATGGATTTTAAAAAACATAGCTTAGTTGTTACATAAAAAAATACTAATTTGAATAAAAAAACATAAGATTTTTGTACTATTAAAGTAGATAAGAAGAACATTGAAAATATTAATAAGTAATGTTTTATCAAATTATTAATAGAGGGTTGTAAAAAACCTATAAAACAAAAATCACAAAATTTGAGTTATTCCTATGAATAAATGATGGGGTATTTATCACTCAAATGTTTTTACTGCAATTTTTGATCATTTCTTTGAATATTAAAACACAGAGCAATGGAGTATTCAAAGGAATAAATTTAGAATTGAACTTGTTCAATTAGGGCTTATAAGGGTTTTTTGATAACACTCTTCTAAGAATTTTTTGGGGTTTTTCAAAATTCTCAATATAATATTTCATATTTTATCTTAATTCTCAAGAAGACCACTTCCAAAATATTTTTGGTGGTGGATGAA
>CAYSDY010000013.1:0-11139 GCA_964429995.1 uncultured Methanosarcinales archaeon | reverse complement strand
ATTAGTTGTAGTTGGAATACTGGATCTTGGGGAAGTTGTAGTGCTTACTGTGGTTATGGTACACAATATCGTTCAGTTTACTGCGTAAATCAACTAGGTCAAAGTATTGCTGATTATTATTGTTCTGGTTCTAAACCTGCAACAGCACAGGGTTGTAGTGTTGGTTGTGAATGGCATCTTGGTTCATGGGGAAGTTGTAGCAAAACATGCTGTGGTGGAACGCAGACAAGACCATTATATTGTTATAGTTATGTGTACGGATATGTCTCAAATTATGATTGTAGTAGTTATTTAGGATATATCCCATCAACAAGCCAGACTTGTAATACACAGGCCTGTACAACAGAAAAACATGGTTATGCTCCAATATGTTGCCCTTCTGGATATTATATAAGTAGATATGCCTATCCATATGATTATGCAAAGAATTGGTTTCAATTGGTTTGTACAAGCTATTGCAGATAATAGTAAGTATTAAATTATATTAATAATTAATTATTTTAAGTAAATGAATAAAAGAGCAGATATAAAAACAGGATTTTTGTGCAATAATAACTGTTTGTTCTGTGTTCAGGCTGATAATAAGTGTGTTGGGAACAGAAGTTTTGAAGATATCAAAAAGGATATTATTGATACATCAAAAAGATGTGATTCAATAGTATTAACAGGTGGAGAGGTAACAATAAGAAAAGATTTTTTAGACATTGTTAGTTTTGCAAAATCACTTGGTTTTAAAACTATACAAATACAAACAAATGCACGAATGTTCTCTGATTTTAATTTTGCAAAGAAAACAGTTACAGCGGGTGCTAATGAGTTTGCTCCTGCACTTCATGGTTTTTGCAGTGAACAACATGATTTTTTAACAAATGCAAATGGAAGTTTTAAACAAACAGTAAAAGGAATAATAAATCTTAAGAAATTGAATCAGAAAGTTATTACAAATACAGTTATAACAAGATCTAATTATGAATCTTTACCTAAAATAACAAACCTTTTAGTAAAATTAAAAGTAGATCAGATACAATTAGCATTTGTTCATCATCTAGGAAATGCAAAAAAAAAATTCTACATGCTAACACCTAAAATGAGCATGACAATTAAATACATACAAGAATCAATTAGGATAGCAAAAAAACATGATACAAATATAATGATTGAGGCTATTCCAATGTGTATTTTGGGTAAATATTACGAATTTGCATCAGAGTTTTATATTCCAGAAACAGAAATAAGAGGAGTTAAATCTCAAAATACAAATAATTACAAGAAAATAAGAGTAGAACAAGGTAAAATCAAGTTTTCAAAATGTTTAGAATGCATTTATAATAATATTTGTGAAGGTCCATGGAGAGAATATCCAATTATGCTTTCAGATAAGGAATTTGTCCCTATAAAGTCTAAAAATGAACTTTAAAGAAATACTATTAAATGAATTAAATGAGCTTTTAATAAATAAAGTAAAATGTGATTTAAATACAATTTCTCTAATTAATGGCATTAATTTAGATATTGATAAGTCAGAAATTGATTTGTATATTTTTTTATGTTATATTACAAATTTAAAACTAGACATTAATAAGTGTAATGATAATAATATGAATAATCAGATTGGTATAAAAATTTATTATGATGTATTTGAAAACTTTAGATATACTTTAACAATAAAGCAATATTATATGTTAGATTATATTTTATTTAACAATAAAAAGATTTTTTTTTTAAAGAATATAATAATAAAAGATTCTTTAAGTAATATTTTTAAAGATAAAAAATCAAATTATACAATTAAAATTTTAGCTGGTTTTATTGAAATAAAAAATAAAGATAATTTAGTATATTTTAATAAACTTACAAACTCATACAATAACAAGGCGATTTTAAGAATAAATAATAAATGTAATAATAATTGTATTTTTTGTCATGCTTATAATATTTTTCAAAACAATACATTTGAATCAAACATTAACAAAATAATGCAACTAGAAAAAATAAATATAAATACTTTATTATTTTCTGGTGGAGAGCCAACAATTGATAAAAACTTGTTTTTATATATTAATTATCTTAAAAAACATAATATAAATTGGGGGTTGAATACTAATCTTAGATTGTTTTCAAACAAGGCTTTTTTAAAAAAGATATTTGATTTAAATCCAGAAATTATTTTCACATCCATACATTCATCCCAAAAAGAAGTTTTTAACAAAATAACAGAAAATAACTTAAGTTTCAATCAAACATTTAATGCTCTTACTAATATAAAAAAGATAGATCCAAATTTTCCTATTGTTATTAATATTGTAGTAAATAAAATTAATTACAAGTATCTTAAACAAACATATAAATTTTTATATGAAAATTATAAGGATAATATTCACACAATTAGGTTGTCAATGCTAATACCAGAGAAAAAAACTATTATGATGAAACAAAAATTGTTACAACACCCATTAAAAATAATAAAAGAGATTCAAGAATGTATTGATTTTATAATCAGTATAAATCCCGATCAGACAGTTTACATAGAAAATACTCCATTATGCATATTAGATGAGAAGTATCACAAGTACATTTATGATTTTTCATATGATAAAATTACTCATATTTCAAATTGCAATGAGTATGGTTTTTTTAAAGTTGATAATGGAACAAAAACAAAACACATGTTTTGTGCTGATTGTAAATATTCTAAATTTTGTTTGGGAGTTTTTAAAGAATATATAGATATATTTGGAATTAGCTCATTTATTCCATATGATGGATTTACATATTCAAAAAAAATTCCAAATTCATTTATTTTAGAATATTTATCACAAGCTGATAATTTAAATAACATAAAAAAAATATATAAAAATAAAAAACATGGTGTAATATTAAAAGAAAATGAAAAATTTTCATATTTTGTAGATAACGATTGTATGTTTTCAAAAAACATTAAAAAAAAAATATTAGATAAAGAACAGATATACATTAACATAAATTTTAATAAGGTTCAAACAGCAAATTTTAGTAACGATTTTAGGAAGTTAAAATGTATAGGTAATTATAAAATTCAAACAAACAAGACAAATAATTATTTAAAAATATACGAAATAGATAAAAAAAACATATTTAAAAATGATGATAAAAAGGTTTTAAAAATTATAGATTCCTTAGAGGGAAGTATTTTAGATATAGGATTTGGAGAATGTTTTTATAAAAATAAAATTAAAGAAAAATTGATTCAAAAAAAAATTAAATATTTTGGAGTAGAACCAGATAAAAAATTATTTCATAACATGCAAAAATCATTTTTAAAGTTTGCAGATGTGTCACTATTTAATTGCAATTTTGAAGAATTTAATAATTCATATCAAAACAAATTTGATTACATATTGGTTTTAAGATCGTTAAATCATCTAAAAGACATAAAAATGTGTTTTGATAATATACATAAAATGCTTAAAAAGAATGGGAAAGCACTTATTGTAGATAATTGTATTTATGCTCAAATTATAAGCGAAAAACAAGTAAACGATGATAAGAAAGCAGATTTTGAGCATTATAGAAATTATGATTTATCAGATTTTTTAGAATTTATAAATAAACATTATAAATTTCAAAACATCAAAATAATAGATAGAATCACTAACAAGAGCTCTAATCAATGGGGTGTTATACTTACAAAATGAATGATAAAACACATTGGGTTGCAATAACATCTTTTTGCAACAATAATTGTCTTTTTTGTCTTGATGGAAAACACAAATCAAATATATTTTTATCTGATTTTCAAATAAAAAAAAATATTTTAGAAGGAATAAATAATAACTGTTCAAGAATAGTATTAAGTGGAGGAGAAGCATCTATATCACCTAATTTTAAGGAATATATTAAATATTCAAAACTTGTAGGATACAAACACATTCAAACGATCACAAATGGCAGAATGTTTTCAAATGAGTTGTTCTTAGATGAATGTATTTGTGCTGGATTAGATGAAATAACATTTTCCATTCATTCACACAGAAAGGATATTTTTGAACAGATAACCAATTCTACAATGTCTTATAAACAAACATATAAAGGGCTTATAAATGCTCTTTCAAAAAAGATAATAGTTAGTTGCGATATTGTTCTTAATAAATTAAATATTGATGAAATTGATAAAACAATTGCTTTTTTAATCAAAATAGGATTAAGAGAGTTTGATATTATGCAACTTATGCCTTTTGGTTCTGCATGGAAAAATTGGGATATGTTATACTATGATATTGAAAAAAAAAAGGATAAAATAAATTCTGCAATAGCTTTATGTAAAAATAATAATGTTGTTGTTTTTACAAATAAGATCCCATACAATATTTTGGATAACAATTATGATCAGATTCAAAATCCACAAAAATTATATGATGAGATACGTGGAAGATCTGAACAAATAATTGAAAGATTAAATAGTGATTCGTTTCTTGAATGTTATCCAAAAAGATGCAAATATTGTTTTTTAAAAGATCTTTGCCAATTTATAATTGATTCATTTAAAAAATGTAACAAAGAAGAAAAAAAACTAAATACTAAAGATACAATAATATTTAGTAAAATGGATAATTATTATCACAATAAATCCAAAATAAAAATTATTGATTATTATAATTTAAAATTTAAAAATATTCCCTTTTGTATTATGCCTAAACATTTAAGAGAAAAGATATCATTTGAAGATTTAACATATGATAAGAAAAATTTTGATCTTATGTATTGTACACAAATATTTATAAATCATATTAAGGTTAAACCTATTAAGTGTAAAGATTGTTTTTATAATTATAAATGTAAGGGCATATCTGTTTTAAAAGCTAAAAAATCAGGATTTAATCAACTAAAACCAGAATAAAAATGATAATAGAAAATGATATTTATCCAGGATACATTCAGATAACAAGAAGGTGTAATAATAATTGTATATTCTGTTCAAATCCTAAATTTGAAAAAGATTTAGATGTTGATGAAATAAAAGACATTATTTACAATTACAAAAAATCAGGTAAAATTAATCAGATAATAATTACAGGTGGAGAACCAACACTTCATAAAAATTTAACAGAAGTCATCCTTTTTGCAAACAGTCTTGGATTTGACACAAAAATGATGACAAATGCAATATTGCTTAGTGATAATGAATTTGTAAAAAAAATAAAAGATGCAAAATTACATCATATAAACATTTCAATACATACTCATAGAAGAGAGGATTATAAAACATTATCAAATACAGACAATATTTTACAGGTACTAAAGGGGATACATAATTGTATATTAAACGATTTTGAAGTCAATTTTAATATAACTCTTAACTCAATAAATAAGGACTATTTAAGTAAGCTTATAGGTTTTCTTATACAAAATTTTCCAAGTGTAAATCACTATGTATTTAACAATCTTGATATTGGTTTTTCTGATAAAAAACATCAAAGCATGGCAGGAGTTAATTTTTCAATCATTGCAAAACTCTCAGAAATAGAACTTGAATTAAACAAAAGTCTAGAGTTATTAGAACAAAATAATAAAACTTTTAGGGTTGAAAGAGTACCTTTGTGTTATATGGGTAGATTTAAGGATTGTTCAACAGAAACAAGAAGAATAGTAAAAGAACAGGATTACAGATGTACATTTATTCAGGATAAAGGTAAAGAAAATATACTAGATTTAAAGATAAATTCATTTTTAAGTGAGCGAAAATATAAAAATAATAATTGTCAAAAATGTTCCCTTTATGATATATGTTCAGGAATTGATATTGATTATTACAACAAGTTTGGTGATTTTGAACTCTCACCCGTATTTGAGGATAAACTAAAGATTATAGAAAAGATATTAAAATGAAAATTATTTCATTCATATTAACAAATGATTGTAATCTTAATTGTTGTTTTTGTCCAACCAGAAAAAATGCTAATTTTAAAAAACATATTTCATACCAAAAAATTATAGAAACATTAGATAATATAAACACTAAGGATTATGATATTATATCAGTAACTGGTGGTGAGCCTACAATATCAAATAATTTTTCAGATTTTTTAAAACGTGTAAAAGAAAAAAACATAAAAGTAGAAGTAAAAACAAATCTTGTAAAATTTTCTGATGAAAACTTTACAAAATACAATATAGGATACATTGATATAATAAGTTTTAGCATATTTGCAGACAATGATTTAAATTATAATAAAACAACAGGCATGAATAATATATTTTCTCAAATTGAGTCAGCTTTAAAAAACATAAAAAAATATAATAAGAAAACGATACTTAATGCAAATATACTCATTCATAAGTATTCATATGATAAAATATTAAATATAGTTTCATATCTTTTAAAATATGATATAAACTGCTTTTATTTTTGGTATGTTTCTTCAAAACAAATTGCTTCAAATGATGTTAACATAATAGAATTTAAGTATTTTAAGGATTCTTTATTTGCTTCTGTAAAACTTTTAGAAAATCATAAAAAACAAATTAAGATAATGCATTTTCCATTATGTTTTTTAGAAGATTACAGAAAATATTTCTATAATGAAAGATCTGAGGATCAAATAACTATGTTTGATGGAGATACATCTTTTGAATTAAAAGATGAAGGTATGGCAGATTATATTAAAACAGATAAATGTAATTTTTGCAGTCAGAAAAATAATTGTATAGGTTTAAGATTAGATTATTATAACAAATTTGGTGATAGTTCATTAAATGCTTTTAAAGTAGGTATAGTTGTAACAAGGCAATATCACATAATCAACAACAAAAAATTGAAAGCATCACACATACTTATAAACGGAATATGTAATTTAAAATGCATATTTTGTTTTTCAAGAGAAAGTTTGATTAAAAACAATTTTTCATTTGAAAAAATCAAACAATCAATTAGAGAAGAATTTAATCTTAATAGTTCAATACTAGTAATAAGTGGTGGTGAGCCAACAATCCATCCAAATTTTTTAGATATAATTGCATTTGCAAAAGAGATAGGATATGTAAATATAAGTGTTATAACTAACGGGATTGCTTTTTCAAACAAAGAATTTTTAGACACTGCAGTTAAAAATGGTTTAAATTCAATAAAATTATCATTTCATTCACATGAAAGATCCGTTTATGATTTTTTAACTAAAAGCGATTTAATGTATGAAAAAGCAATTTTAGCAATAAATAATATAACAAGCAAAAAAGAGGTAGATTTTACAGTTAATATTGTAGTAAACAACTACAACATAAAAGATATTTGGAAAACAATTTATTTTTTAAAACTCATGAATGTAAACAAGATAGATCTTCTAAGAATAATGCCATTTGGTAGAGCCTTTGATAATAAAGATATGTTAATAATAAATGATGAGTTAAATTATCAATATTTAAAAAAAGCAATTTTGTTTGCAAGAAAAGAAAAAATAACACTGAATACAAATAGATTTCCACTATCTCTTGTTAATTATTTTAAAGATGAATCACAAAATTTTATAAAACTTTTTAATGAAATAAAATCAAAAAATGATGAATTTAGTGATTTAATACTTAAAGGGATACCCCTTTATTGTTATCCAACTAGGTGCAAGTATTGTTTTCTTGAAAAATTTTGTAAAGAAATACATCTACAATACAAATATTATTCATCTATTCAAGAATTTGTTAAATATTATATAAAAGATAAAATTTGTGATGAAATCAAATAATTTTAAAATTAACAACGGTTACATAATTAGTTGTTGAATAATAACAAAAATATTTATGTTAAAAAAAAATGTTATAAGTGAACCACAAAATAGATAAGGTGCAAAAAAAGTATGTGATTTTATCTTAACATGTTCAATCTTAAGTTTTTTTATATTTTCTATATCTTTTTTAATTAAAATTTGATTAGAATCTATGATTTTTATATTTTTATTATCTAATATTGATTCTGCAATAATCATTCCTTCCTTAAGATCATGTGAAAAATAGTTTTTAATAAAAATCTTTGAAGGTAAAAATACAAAAAAGATATTTATTACAGACCAGTAAGCAACAATTATAATCATTTGTCTTAGATAATCATATGAAATAAACATTTTACTATTAAAAACAATTAATATAAATGTTATTAAAATGTTATATTTTAATAAAAATTTATTTTTAAATATAGAATTAATAGCAAATATTATAATAAATATAAATACAGGATTAATTTGATTAAAATAATATCTTAAGAAATAAACAATTATATATACATAATTTAAAGAAACTATTTTTAGTATTATTTTGTTAAAATTAAGGTTTTTTACTGATATTAATTTTTTATTAAGATTTAAAACTATTACAAGTAAGAGTGCCATCATTATTATAAAAAAAGAATTTGAAAGTATTTTAATAGATGATAAATCTGATATTTGAGGAAATAAGATTAATGTGTATAAAAAAAATAATTTTCCATCACCAGGCTTCCAATATTTTGAATAATGAAATATAAATATAAAAACAATAGATATCAATATATTAACAAAAAAAATATTACTAATTTTAAAAATAAACATATAACTTATTAACAAAGGAATATATAAAAGCAAAAAAAATAATAAATGCTTGTTTTTTATTTTGTAATACTTTATGTCAGTATAAGATGTAATTATTCCAATTATTATAATGTAAATTAGAACAATTGTTTCAAAATTCATAAATATTATATATGTTTAATCCTTTAATAATTTTATTATTATGTACGAGTTTAATAAGCTTAGAAATTTAGAATATTTAAGAGACAATGGGTTTAATGTTCCATGGTTTGATTCATTTAATATAGATAATAATATAATAGATAATATAATATCATGCATAGATTTTACAAAACACAACTACATAATAAGAGCATGTTACAGATATGAAGATTCATCCAAAAAAAGCTTTGCAGGAATTTTTCCATCTTTTGTAGTTAAAGATGATTCCGACTTAAAATCATCAATAAAAAGAATAAAACAAATAATTACAGAAGAATTACCATATAATGATTATATCTTGAAAAACACAAAAAATATAGATATATCAGATTTTAAAATAATAATTCAAGAACATATAAAAACAAAAAAACATATAACTGTATTCACATCCTTTTATTCAGACGAGCTTGTAAGAGTTGAAATTTTTGATTCAGAAAGTCAATATAATTTTTTTGCTGAAAAAAATGAAAATTTTTTTGATTTTATCATCCAAGATAATTTTAGCATAGAATTGCTCCAAATAATTAATGAAATAGAGCAAATATATTTAAAAGCACAAAATATTGAATTAATATTAGATCATAAAAATTCATTACATATTGTACAGTCAAGAGATATCACAATAAATAAAGAATATTTACTTTTAAAAAGAATAAATTATCATGAAATAAATATACTTAAAAAAAATCTTGATTTAGTAAAAACCATGATTTATAATATTTTTAATATCAATGCTAATGATAGAGAAGATTTTATATTTTTAGATTTTTTTTTACTTGTTTCTCCAGATTTTTTACAAAAAATAAAAGAGATGGTTTCATATGAAAAAAATGAGTCATATATAATATCAGTTACAGAAAAGATGATATCTATGTATGCTAAAAAACTCAAGAATTTTAACGTTAATAAAATTGAGCAGATGTATTTTTTTAAAGAGTTTATAAATCATTTTATATGTAACATTTCAGAGTTCAAAATTTTACTTTTTAAAAATAAATATAAAATGTGCGACAAAGAATTATTAAATATATTAAGACCAGAAAATGCATTGATAAAAAAAGATCATGACGAATCAAAAATTAAAAAAGCAAAGAAAATAGAATCAAACAATAAGATATATCCAGAAATTGTTTTCATTGAAAACATGATTTATTATTCAACACTTTTAGATTTTTATAACCTTGATTATGTAAAGTTTTATGACTCGTACATCAAAAAAAAAGTAATAAGGAATCATATATATGATTTAGATGAATCTATTTACGAACCCATATTCATAAACTTTACAAGCAATATATCAGGAAAAGTAATAAAAATTAAGAAAGAAGAACCAGAACTATTACAAATAGACGATAATTCTATAATAGTCATTGATGATTTAACCCCACAATTAACAAAAATAATTTTAAATGCAAAAGCATTAATAGTAAAAAGTAGAAATATTATCTCACATGCATCAATAATAGCACAAGAATATGAAATACCTGTAATACTTGGTTTTGATGTAAATAAAATACAAGATGGTAATTACATTTCTATAGATTTCAAGAAAGAAAATGTTTTGATAAATGACAATAAATAAAAAATTTAACCATTTTGTACCATTTATAAATAATGATATAATAAAACATTTTTATAAAGTATTTGCATTAAGGTATGAAGACATTTCTCATAAAAAATTAGTATTTTCATTAAAAATAAATAATAAAAAAAATAGCATAATATCAGATAAAAGGCTTTGTGTTAATATAACGAATGAACATATGTTGTTTTCAATGTTAAAGTTTTTATTCATATTAAAAAAAGATTTTTCATTAGATATAAATATATTTTATGAATATTTACAAAACAAAAATATTGAAAAAGAAACAGATTTTATGATTTTAGGAATTGATTTAAGAGAAAATATAAATGATAGCAGAATCAAATTGTACTTTAAGAGCAAACCATTTTGTTTTTTTAATCCATCATTATTTGACATTAAAAATGAATTTAATATCAAAAATAAAAAACTTATTAATCAAATAGAAATGTTATGTATAGATTTAAGTTTTGATGGTACACATGAATTTAAATATTATTGTAACATTAAAGATGAAAAATATAAAAAAGATATTCTTTCAAAATTCAACTTTAAAGATAAAACTATAAATACAAAAAATAAGATGGTTGCAGTTTTTTATTCACATGGAAAAGTTAATTTTAATGTTAAGGTTCATGATATTTATGATGTTACAAAATTAGGCCTTAATGAAAAATTTAATTTTTATACAAAAAAATATCCTATTGATTACATATCAATTTCAGATGATGGACAGTTAAACATCTATTTTTAAATATAGATCAAGTAATTAATGTACAATCAAGTAACATATGTTACTAGTCTAAAAAATATTTTATTTTTATAATT
>CAYSDY010000012.1:0-14703 GCA_964429995.1 uncultured Methanosarcinales archaeon | reverse complement strand
TGCAAGAAGCCACTTCCTAAATTCCAGTTAGAATTTAGGTGGTGGTAGTTCACTAGTTACCTTTGGCTCTTCTGCTATTGTACTACTTCTGGCTCTTCTGCTACTGGCTCTTCTGCTACTGGCTCTTCTGCTTTTGGTTCTTCTGCTTTTGGTTCTTCTGCTTTTGGTTCTTCTGCTTTTGGCTCTTCTGCTTTTGGCTCTTCAACTTTTGGATCTTCAACTTTTGGATCTTCAACTTTTGGCTCTTCAACTTTTGGCTCTTCTGCTACTGGCTCTTCTGCTTTAAAATTTCTATCTTCAAGATTGATGTATATTGTTGATGATTTTTTCATTTCTGATGTTATATTTATCTGTATTATTTCTAATGTTTCTTTTTGCAAAGGAAGAGTCTTTAGTTTTAAATTTAAATTTAAATTCATCTGTTGATTTCCATTTTGCTCAGTAATGTATAGTTCTTTTTCACATGTTTCTTCAATCTTATTATCACATCCATAATCAAAAACTGTTGGAATTTTTAATGAGGTTATATTGCTTGATATCATGTCACCAAATGCTCTTGCTTGGCTATAATCATTCTTTTGGATAACAAAATCAACAGAATAGGTCTTTGAATCGTATTCAGGTTGACCAAAAAATAATGGTAAATCTGGATACCAAGTTGAAGTTATCTTAAATATGTTGTCAGACATTATTGGACTTAATTCTCTAAAATTTATGATGTATCTGTTTTCTTTTATATATATATCATCTTCACTATACCCACTCATGTCAACTATAGGTATTGAATGTGTTACAGTTGTATCTATTGAATAATACAAAACTGGTCTTATTTTAAAATCATATCTGAAACGACTATCCAATTTTTCTATTTCTATTGGACATTTAAGATTAAGTTGTTTTTCTATTTCATGTCTTAGAACCTTTCCCTGTAAATCTTGTACATATACTGGTTCTTTTTTATCATCTATATAACACTCAAATTTTTCAAGCTTTATGCTTCCTCCTTTTGTTTTAATTTGATAATTGACAGGAAAGCTTTTTATTTGATCTAAAGTATATGTGGATTTTGTCTGTGGTAATAATTCTAATGAATAATCTGTTTTCTGACTTTCCTGTGCTTTTCTTCTGTCTTGATTACATATAAGAGGATTATCCATGTTTTTAAAAACACACATAGAATAACTTTCTTCTATCTGTGCTTGTTTATCTGATATAATGTTTATTGGATTTGCAACATGGTCTGGATTGTATATTGTAAAAGATATCAAATAAAAAACAACTACAAATATTACATAAAAAATAGTAAAATTTTTTTCTATATTAAGAATTTTTTTTGATATATCTTCTGTATTAAAAACAGCATTTAGTGGTAATAAAAAAAAAATGTTAAAATAAATTACAACGTATATTAAAAATTGCTTGAATATGTCTATAAAAAAATACATGTTAAAATTAAATAACAAAGTGTGATTTGATGTAAAAACATACAAAGGCTCAAAAATTTTATTTACCAAATTTTCTATTATACTTGCAGGAAAAAAGTTCCATAATATGTATATCGTAATGAGCATAATAAGTCCAACAAGAATATTTCTTAAAAAACAACTTGCCTTTACAACATTTTCTTTGGTTGAACCTGCAACTTTTATCATTTTCTCTATCCGATCATCAAGAGAATTTACTTTTCCTAATATTTGTTTTTCAGTATCTGTCATTTTAGTCTAATACGTTTTTAATTTTTGCAATGTCAAAATCATATGAACCGATTGAATCAATTAAATATGATATTTCTTTTTTCTTACGTCTTTTTTCAAAAAAACCCATTTTTTTATATCTTTCTGACTTCATATATTCTTTAATCATTATTGCATAATATTTCCTAAGATTGTTTTTAATATTCCATTTAAATGCCTCAAAATCATTGTCATCATTCATTGAAAGAAGATTTTTGATAACACCTATCCTATTTGGAAGATATGAACTTAACATTCTTTCAATTACTAGGTTTGAATCGTTATTATCAGATTTACTATTCTGATTGTAGAACTTTAACCATGTAAGATATTGATTTTGTATAAATGCAAAATCATTGCTATTTTCCTCTGGATTATTTATTATTTCTGTATTATTTTCTATTATATTTTCACATTTTTTAAAGAAATCCGCTACATTTTGAGTGTTTACATAGTTTTGTTTAAAATCTAAGTATTCCTCTTTGTGTTGTTTGATAAGATCTACTGCTTTATTTTCAATTTGCTTTAGCTGGTATTCATCAATATTATTACTTAATTCATGAAGAATTCCTAACATTTCTATTTTAAACATATAGTATTGCATTGCAATATTTAATTTATAAATGTTTTTTGTGTTTTAGAAGTGATATGAAATAAGGTTCAAATTTTAAAAAATGTAAATTTGTTATGGAGAAATTCCATAACGTGCTGTCCCTTTACATACTTGAACACAGACTGATGCACATGCTCCTCCTCCAGTATTATGTCTACATGGACTTGCACATGAATAATAAGTAGCAGTTGAACCAAACATTTGAGTACATTGTGATTGTGATATTCTTTCACATTCAGCATATTGAGACAACCACCTTCCACCTAATGAAGTACACATTGATTCAGGACTTTGCCAACATGATTGACTATTGCAAGTCTGATATGTTGATGGAGTATATCCTAAAGCATTACTACAGTAATAGGTTGATATGTATCCATATAGTGAACTATAACAATACAATGATCTTGATTGTGTTCCTCCACCACAACTTGCACTGCAACTTCCCCATGAACTATAATCCCAACTACAACTTGAATAACAGCTTTGTGAGGTTGAAGGTGTTGAGCCACAGTATGAATTTGATATTGTTGTTCCTAACTGATTTCTACATGAAACTGAACGATATTGTGTACCATATCCACAGTAAGCACTGCAACTTCCCCATGAACCATAATTCCAACTACAACTAACGCTACAACTTTGTGAGGTTACAGGCGTTCCACAATATGAATTTGATATGGTTGCTCCTAATTGATTTACACAAACAGCAGATCTTGTTTGGCTCCCTGATCCACAAGGTGCACTACAACTTCCCCATGAACCATAACTAAAACTACAACTAACGCTACAACTTTGAGTAGTTGCAGGTTTAGTTGATGGATTACAGTAACTATTATCAACTACAGCTCCATCATGAGATCTTTTACATGTAACACTTCTTGTCTGACTTCCAGAACCACAAGGTGCACTACAACTGCCCCATGAACCAGTATTCCATACATAATCTCCACACAAGCCTGCACCATAACAGTATTGGTAGGCTGAACAACTTGAAATAACATCATCCTGATAATGTGCACAATTTCCAAGTTCACACCTAAATTTTCTTAAGATTTTATTATTGCCAGAACAACTGTAATAATTATCGTTATTGCAATTGTATGTTGATGTAACACTGTATTCGCATTGACCTGATTTTGAACCTGTAATATCACAATAATAATCTCTATTATCTCTTAGAAACTGATTGTTTGCATTACAATATCCCCATCCATCAGCAGGACATTTAGCCTGTGATCCCTGATATGCAGGCGTTCCTTTTACATACAGACCTGATGTAGTCAGTTTTCCTATATTGTTTCCTGAAGAGTCCTTAAATAAGATACCTTTTTCTGCTGGAAAAGAACCTGTCTGAAATATCTTGTTTAATGGTGCATCTTTAGCATTAAAATATATGGCATCATTTATCTTAAAAGATCTTAAGGCTGGATTACTACCAACATTGTTTTTACCCATGATAAAAACATCACCATCCTTATCAAGCAAAAACACTGTATTGTTAGAATCATCTTTTACTTCAAACCAATTATGATTAAAGTCAATTCCACAAACATTAAAACTGCTTGCAAAAACATTGTAAAAATTAAAAAATAATACAATAGTTAAGAAAGATATTAACAATTTTATTCTATTATTTAAATACATTATTTTATTATTGGTAAGAAAATTTTTAATAAATTGTTTTAACTTAATAGTGTTATCAATGACCTAATAATGTTATCAATCTTTATTTCAATTGACAGACTTGTACACATTGCAATGTACATACTGTGTTCTCATCTTTATTGTGTCTGCATGCACTTGCACATTCATTGAAAAAACCGCTCATTTCATTACATTGTACTTTTGAGATTCCTAAACATTCATTGTGTTCCTCAATAAAACTTCCACCATAAAAGTTACATGCAGATTCCTGTTGATTTTTATTAAGATCTTCTGTATATGTTATTGTTTCATGTACACATTGTGCTGGATTGCTTTTTAAGATAGGATTTCCTGCACCAATGCAAGTTTTAAAATCGTAAACTATATGACATAAACCATTATAATAATCCCATTCTTTACACTCTTTTTCCTTAATTGTACATACTGCATATTGAGTACCATTATCATATTTTCTTACTTCAATGCTACCATTGTTATCTATACAATGTTTTGATGCCTGATTAGTTTTCCAAAATTCAGAATTTGTATTTTTCTGACAACCTGCAAATATAAAAAGCATTGCAAATATTCCTATTATTAAACTATGTTTTATTTTCATAATAATTAGATATTTTACTTTATTTATAAATAGTATTTTTACTTCAAATAGGATTAAAGTTATTGAATAATTAATGATGTTATATTAACCTTTCAAGACTTTTCTTGCCAAAAATGCATGGATCTTTACATTTAATATGTGGGAATGTACATCTAGGCCCGTATGAATAATCAAG
This sequence comes from uncultured Methanosarcinales archaeon, assembly GCA_964429995.1. Taxonomy (GTDB): domain Archaea; phylum Nanobdellota; class Nanobdellia; order Woesearchaeales; family UBA583; genus UBA583. The sequence continues at coordinate 9,916 of CAYSDY010000012.1, read as the reverse complement.
CAGTTCTTTGTGAACATCATGATTTTCTAGAAATGTTGATTTGATATATCTTTCAAGTGTGTTTTTTGTTGCATTCATTATTTCCCATTGTGCATGACCGCAAAGCCTTTCTGTTGCTTTTGACAAAAAATCACTATAATGACCATATTCATTAACTTTTACAAGTTGTCCTTGTGGAAAATCATGTTCTGCAATTTTTAACATATCTTCATACCACATCTGTGAAAGCAGATGGTCTTCATCTAAAATTGCTGGCATAAAAATATCATCTTTACCTGTTGCTTTCTTGGGAATCTGCATTTGATAGCCTAATGTTCTATGTCTTTGTTGTTGTGCTAACCCAGCAAATGAGATATTAAATGTTGTTGAATAATTTTCTCCAAATTCTTCTTTAAAATTATCTCTTTTTGCAAAAAGACTTAAACTTCGTCTTTTATCTGCTGGTTCTAATCTTTCATCATAAAAAGGTCTAAGATGCTGATTAAATTCGCTCATAAAATTTTTTATATGTGTATTGAAATGAGTATCATCTTGATCTCTTATAAAAGAATCAAAAAAATGCATGATGTAGTTTAATTGTCTAAATGAAACTGTATGAAGCATTTTTGTTGGTGTAAAAACGCTTGTTAGATACCTTGCATTCTCTTTTGCAAGATTTTGTTTTGTCCTCTTATTCATTGATGGGTATAAATTTTCAATTTTTTCAAGAAAAATATCCATCCATTTATCGTATAGTTCTTTTTGTTCTTGTGTTGGTTGCATTGTTGTATATCTTGCAGATTTTTCACTTGTTACATAAACATTTTCATTGTTAAGTATCATTGCACCCATTTTTGGAATTTCTCTTATATAAAATGTCATGTGTGCATGTTCGTAAGGAGAATGATGTCCTTTGTTTAACAATGTATCAGCAAGTCCTCCATTATCAGTTTCGGATTGAAGTTGATCAAAGTCAAGCTCAGAATAACAAATTCTGGCAGCATCTCTTCCAAATCTTATCATATCTTCTTTGGTACTTAATTTTCCCGTACTTGCTACTAAATCTATCTTCATTTTAAGTTACTATTTAGCAATTAAGAAACTTTATATATCTTTCTATTCTGTTCAGATAGGCTTAAAAAAAACACAACTTAGTTCGTTTTATTAGTTACTTTTTATCAATTATAAATATTTAACTTTAGAACAAAACAAAACTCTAAACTTGAGTCCCTAAACTGTAGACCCTTCAAAATGTCGACTCGGGGACTTGAACCCCGGACCTCCAGATTATGAGTCTGGCACTCTAACCGACTGAGCTAAGTCGACACATCTTTAATTAAAAAAATATTGTATAAATAGTTTGTAACAATATAATCTTTTCATAAGATAGTCTTGCAAAACCCAAGTTTGAGCTTTTTACTACATTATCACTTGTAAAATTTCTCAACTTTTAAGTTTTTTAAAACTCTCTATAACTAATGATAAATGTCTTTTTATAAATTTTTGGTATGTTTTAAAAACGACAATTTTATTTTAAAATAGTTAGCTTTATAATGATAAAAAACATAAAGTGTTATGGAAAAATATAAATTACCAATTCTAAACTTTAAATTTGATGAGTTAGAACCTCATATTGACTCAAGAACAATAGAAATTCATTATTTTAAACATCATCAGGCATATATTGATAATGCTAATATGATATCTAATGAAATAATTAAAAGGAGAAAGAATAGTTATTTTTCTGATATTAAAAAATTAAAAGATTCCTTTGTATTTAACTACAATGGACATGTATTACACTCTTTGTATTGGGAGAATTTGTGCCCATCATCAAAATGTTTGCAATACCCATCAGGTAAACTTTTTGATATGATTGAAAAAAAATTCACATCGTATGGGAATTTTGTAAAGGAATTTAAAAACCACTCTTTATCAATTGAAGGATCTGGATGGACTATTCTTGTTCTTAATGAAAACGAACTTAATATAATATCAATTGAAAAACATCAAAATATAATGTTTATGTATTCTGATATTCTACTTGTTTGTGATATGTGGGAACATGCATATTACCTAAAATACCAAAATAGAAAAAGTGATTATATTGATGCTTTTTTCAATATAACTGATTGGAAAACTGTTGAAAAAAGATTTGAAAAAAATTTTAAAAATTAAAATCAAAACCCTCTTTTGATATCAACATTGATGTTGATTTGTATGTGATAAGAATGCTATAATCTTTTTTGTCTGATACTAAAACTTTTAAAACTGGACTGCTTTCAAGCATCTTGAAATCTTTAAGATTATTTAAGTTTTTTATGTTTCCTATAAACCATTTACCTTGTTTTTCATCATTAAAACTTAGGTCATCAAAGGCTCCTTTTGCCCTTATTCCTATACAATGGACTTTTTTTCCTCTTAATTGATCTATCCTAAAATCATCTTTTATTCTAAAAATCACGTTTTCTTTTCCAAAAATTGATTCAATTTCTTCTAAAACTAAATCTTTGAGTTCTTTATCGTTAATTTGAGCCTTTTTATCATAATCATCAACACTTATGTTTATGTACTCTTGTTCTATCTCTTTTGATTTTTCATCAAATGAACTCTTGTTGAAATTTGGTTCTTCAACTGCAATTTTTGTAATATTTCCTAAAACTTTTTTGTAATCTTCATCAAATCTATCTTTTGACTCATATCTTTCTTCCTTCTTTTTTTGCTCTTCAAATGCTTCCTTTCTTAAACGCTCAACTTTTTCAGTATAATAATCATTAGTTTTTTTTTCAACATCTAAATTAACAACATCTTCTTTTTTAGATTTTAGACCAAGGTTATCTAAAAGGTAATCTATTCTTGTCTGCAACTTGTCTTTTAGTTCGTAAAGTTCTTCTAGTTTTAAAGAACTTATGTAATCATCCATCTCTATCTGATCTTTTAAATTTTCTGTTTCTACAGTTTCTTTTTTCTTAATCATGCCCGTAGATGGATCGAAATCTTCTGTATCTATTATATCATTGTCTTTGTGAAATATTTTTTTTAAGAACCCCATATCTTATATTGGACAAAACATATTAAAAAAAATTGTATTTTAGTTGAGTAGTATATTTTTTTAGAAATAATGATGATATGCATTATATAAGAATAATGTAAATATGTAAGGATTAAAATTCATTAATACAAACATAACAAAGTTACTCGTCTCTTAAGTTGTCTGCAGGATTAACTCTTGCTGCTTTTATTGCTGGATATGTTCCAAATAAAGCAGTAAATATTGTTGTGATAAGTAAAACTTCAATTGTAAATACATAGTCAAAATAAACTGTTATGTTATAACCTGTGTAGACTGTGATTAAGATTGAAAGACTTTTAGCTAACATAAATGAAAGCATATATCCTATAAGTGCACCTATAAAACCTAATATTGAACTTTCAATCAAAAAAAGACTTATTATATCTGCATTGGTTGCTCCCATGGCTTTCATTACAGATATCTCATTAACTCTTTCTATAACATTACTGTACATAGTATTCATTACATTAATTCCACCAACAAGTAGGGCAACTGATGATATAAAACCAATTATTCCTGTTAAAAGACCTAAAATCTGGTTAAATTGATCAATTACCTGTTGCGAAGATGTTATTTCAAATTTTTTTTCACTGCCATTAGGATTTAATTTTCTACCTATTACATCTTTATAATAATCTAGATCTGCACCTTCCTTAAAGCTTATTCTTATAACACTGTATGTTTCTTGATTGGCTATTTTTTTTATATCAGAAAATGACATTGATATGGACTGATCTATAAATAAATCTCCTTTTGCTTTTAAAATTCCTATAACTCTGTAACTTTCACCATTAATCTTTAAGGAATTTCCAACTTTTATTTCGTTTTTAAATGCGTTTTTTGCAAATTTATTTCCCAAAACCAATACACTTTTATCGCCACGCCTAATATCTCTACCCTCTAGTATTTCTGTTTTAAAATCTTTTGATACTTCATCTAAATACTCATCAGGAAAACCCAATCCTACTGTAGAACCAATTTCATTTCCATTTTCTATCTGAAAATTTGCAAATATTCCTGGTGCTATATAATTGATATCTTTTACAACTTGTCTTATTTTTTGAATTTCTTTGTCTGTAAGCCCATCACCAGTTGGCCCTGTTTGCTGACCTATGCTTTTTACACCTAATACATTTCCTCCTAATGAATTAAATTGTTCTGCTATTGAATTTGATAGTGCTGCTGATACAAAAACAAAAAATGTAAATGTAAATATTCCTATTATTATACCTGAAAGTGTAATAAATACTCTTGATTTTTTTTCCAACATGTAATTTACAGTAAGTTTTAATGCCTCAATTATTTCCATTTTATTTCCTGAATGTATCAACTATTTTTAATTTTGATGCTCTATATGATGGAATAAATCCTGATATTGCACCTATAGAAAATGAGAATATCAAAAGATATGCCATAAGTGTTATACTTGTATTTATTTCTAAAAAAGTAAAACCTGCACTTTGTGCCCATAGTTCAAACATAAATGCCAAAAAATTTCCCATTATCATTCCAAAAATTCCTCCTAATAATCCAAACATACCTGATTGTAAAATATATATTGAGAAAATATCCTTATTTTTTGCACCGATTGCCTTCATTACTCCTATATCTTTTGTCTTTTCGGTAATTATTACAAACATCGTATTTATTATTCCTAAAGCTCCAACAATAAGAGATACAAATGCAATACCACCAAGTGTCAATTTTATTATGTTTAATATTGTATTAAAACTTTCAAGCATCTCCTCTAAAGTCTGAACTTCAACCTTATCTTTACCTAAACGATTTTCCAAAAAAACCTTTATATTGTCTGCTGCAAGTTTTACATCATAATTTTCCTGAATTGTTACATACATCATATGAATGGTATTTTTGTTTGTAGAATCATCATCAAGAGTTCTTAAAGCATTAAAATCTACATAAATATTTGAATCATCTTCTGGATTTCCCAAACTTTTGGTTATACCTATAACTTTAAATTTTCTTTCTTTGATTTCTATGCTTGATCCAACACTTATTCTTTTACTAAAAAAATTATCCTTTATCTCTGGTCCTACTATAGCTACATATTTATCACTTTCTCTTGGATATCTTCCTTCTACTATATCAAGACCAAAACTTTCAAAATGCTCTTTTGTCATAGGAGAGCCCAATACCATTTTTGTTATATATTCATTACCATGTTTTAGTTGCAATGTCTTTACATAATATGGGAAAACCTCTTTTACATATGGCCTGTTTTCTATAAGATTTACATCTTTATCTGTAAGACCTTTACTAAGAGATGCAAAATTGGAATTTTTGGGCATTATTATAATCCTATTAGTACCCATTTTTTCAAACTCATTTTGAATTGATTGTTCAAAACCAGTACTAATAAGTACTATAAGATATATGCTAAGAATTCCAAGACCTATTGCAAAAAATGTTAAAAATGATGAAAACTTTCTTGTTTTTATATCATTTAAAACAAAGGATATATAATCAAAAATCATTTTTTATTTTTTTATCTTTTCGTTAAGCCTGTTTCTAAACATTCTTCGTACAAAAAAGAATGTCAATATGCATGTAATCAGCATTACTATTATGTAACCTGTTAGTCCACCTGAACTTGACTGTTTAGAGTAACCTAAAAGTTTTAATTCTTCTTGCCCATATGTTTTAAATGGTACATGAATTATCTGTTCAGATCTATTGTCATATGAGTCAAGATATTTTAATGATACTTTTAAAACAACTTCTTTATCATTCTTTATGTGAATTTTCCCTCTTAAGGTTTGAAAATCGTCTGGATTCAAATCTCCTATATATTGATTTTCTCCTTCAAGCATAACATAATCATCGCTTGCAAGTATGGTCATAAGTACTCCTTTTACTTGTGATGTACCAGGATTTGCAATTGCAAGTACAAAATTACCATTACCTTTTGAATATACATCCTGAGAATCTAATGTTAATGATATTTCTGGTTTTGAATATACTTTGATGCTTGTATATATGATGTTTTCAAAAATATTGTCAAGATTATCTCTGTAACTTATTTTAATTGGTAGAAGATATGGTATAGATTCAGATTTTGGACTTATTGATATATCAAACTCTATATCTTTTTTCTGGTTTGGATCTATTCTATCGATAAGAATCTGATTGCTACCTGAATTAAGATTAATTGCCTTGTTTTCAACATTTGCAAGATCAAGACTTACTTTTACATTTTTAAGGTTAAAATTATTCTTATTTTCAAGCACCATTCTTAAAGAAGTATGTTTTCCTGGCTCAACATTCTGTGCAGATATATCGCTTATTATTAATTCTGGTTTTGAATCTTGTACAAGTACTTCAAAATCGTATGTAAATAAACCACTAGAAGTTCTTATATCAAACTTTAATTTATTCAAACCTAAAGGTGTATTAGAATCTACAAGTAACTTATATCTTGCAACAACAAAACTATTTGAATTTTGATATGAACCATAGCTTGACAATGTCCCTAATTCTCTTGTGTTTTGTTCTCCTTGTGCTAATTTGAAATTTTCGTTTGGATTAAAATTAATTATTACATTTTCCAAATTATTGCTTCCTATATTTGACACTTTTATGTTAACATAAACATAATTACCTGGACTTACTGGATCTGGATTCTGACTTGACATTATCACATTTAATCCAGTAGCAGAATTCACTACTTCAACGCTCATAAAGAGCAGACATATTGTGCATAATATTAATGCTACAATTCCTTTGTTATTAATTATCTTTTCCATTTTGCATAGTATCTTTTATTATTTTTCCATCCATTAATGTTAAAATTCTTTTTGCCCTTTTAGCTAAAGAATCATCATGGGTTACTAAAATTATTGTCTTTCCCATTGAATGTAATTTTTCTAGGTATTCAAAGACCATTTTACCTGTGTTACTGTCAAGATTACCAGTTGGCTCATCTGCAAGTATTATTTCAGGGTTGTTTGCAAGAGCTCTTGCTATTGCAACTCTTTGTTGCTGACCACCTGAAAGTTCTGTTGGCTTAAAGTTAAGACGTTCTTCCATATCAAATGCAGAAAGCAATTCTTTTGCTTTCTCACGTCTTTTATAGGGAGGTATTCCCTGAAATACCATAGGAAGCATTACATTTTCTAATGCTGTAATGTTTTTTATAAGATTGAATTTCTGAAATATATAACCTATTTTTTTGCCTCTAATTCTTGCAAGATTACTTTCAGAAAGAGAAGATATTTTGTAACCGTCAAGAATTATTTCACCTTTTGTTGGAATATCAAGACATCCTATCTGATTTACGCATGTTGTCTTACCACTTCCTGATTTTCCAACAATTGCAACAAATTCACCTTTTTTTATGGAAAAAGTTATACCTTTTAATGCATGAACTGTGCTATCTCCCATTTTGTAGCTTTTCCATACATCTTGTAATTCTATAACATTTACAGGTTCCATTTTTGTTTTGTATGTTTCATATTATTTTTAAACCTTAAAAGAATATCATTTAACAATATTGCATCTTCTTTTGATATAAGATATTCAAGATCTATCTTAAATAACTCTTTGCTTATATTATCTAACTTTTCTATTCCTTGCTCAGTTATTAAAACTATTTTTTCTCGTTTGTTTGAATTATTTTCGCATCTTTTTATTAATCCTTTTTCCTCCATCCTTAAAAGAAGACCGGAAATGTTGGATTTTGATGTAAATATGAATTTTGATAATTGGTTTTGCGTCATGTATTTTTTATCACAAAAGCATAGAGCCTCTAAAACATTTTTTTGTGGTATTGATGAATCAATACGTTTTAAAAATTTTTTTGTAAACTCTAAAACAAAATGACTTGTAATATTAAGATTTACAATTGCTTTGCATTGTTCTGGTAAAAAATCAGCCTTTAATATTGCATTTTCTAAAACATCATTTAAATCTTTAAATTTCTGATGCCATATAGGAGATTCTTTTATCTTAGATAAAACATTATCATAGTTCATATATTAATAGTTAATGTGCGAACTATATTTTATTACTTAGTTATTACTTTATAGTTGTATTTTTTTGAAATATTTATAGTAATATAAATACTTATGGACATGTTCCCCATATTGGTTCATTGCCTGCTGTTAATTCGGAGGCAAAATAGGATGGCCTAGATTTTATGTTAAAAACACACCAACTATTTAAATTTTGATTAAATGAGTCTGCAAAACTAAACATATAACTCATATCTGTTACATTACTTACATCCCAATCATTTAAAGGTTGATTAAATGAGTATGCAGAATCAAACATACTACTCATGTCAGTTACACTACTTACATCCCAATCATTTAAAGGTTGATTAAATGAGTATGCATTATTAAACATCCATCCCATAGCGACTACGCTACTTACATTCCAACTATTTAAAGGTTGATTAAATGATTCTGCACGAGAAAACATATAACTCATATCTGTTACATTACTTACATCCCAATCATTTAAAGGTTGATTAAATAAATACGCATCTTCAAACATATAACTCATATCTGTTACTCTGCTTACATTCCAATCATTTAACGGCTGATTTAATGTTTTTGCACTAGAGAACATACCTCTCATATTTTTAACGCTACTTACATTCCAACTGTTTAAAGATTGATTGAATGAGTCTGCATCATAAAACATATAAGTCATATCTGTTACATTGCTTACATCCCAATTATTTAAAGGTTGATTGAATGAGTCTGCAGAATGAAACATACCACTCATATCTGTTACATTGCTTACATCCCAGTTATTTAAAAATTGATTGAATGAGTCTGCATAATGAAACATACTACTCATATCTGTTACATTGCTTACATCCCAATCAGAGATATCTTGATCAAATCCTGATTGATAAAACATACCTGAGAGATTTGTAATATTTCCCAAATTAAAATTATCATATGACATTGAAAAATTCTTTAATTTAATTGTGTTGGCAAAAACAAATCCATTATTACTAAGTTTAACATTTCCCCATTTTAATATTCCTAAAAAATTGTTTGATGCCATTTCTTGATACCCATCAAGTAATGGATATTCAAAAAATAGTGAATATGAGCTACTTATTTTTAACTGATATAAAGGATTAAAGCTAAATTCTTCTATATGACCCTCAATTCTTATTATGTAATTACCACCATCTGAATATATATGTGTAGCATTTGTATCATTATAACTGCTTACATGCCCATATGTACCGTCCCCCCAATAGACATTAAAATCATATATTCCATCAGGTTGTAATGGTAAAATAACAATTTTATTATAATAAAGATATATTTCATCCCATATATGTCTACAACCCTCATTATCACAAGTGTAATCTTTAATCGTTTCTATTTCATTTTGAACATCCCATAAAGTTACAAAATCTTCTTTACTGTAACAATCTATTGCTGAAATACCACCTGCACTACCATTTAAAACTCCATTATTACAAGTTCTGTTTTCTAAAAGTTCAGCTGAACAACTATTATCTGTTGGAGATGGATAATAATATAATTTGCTTTCATTGTTGTTTATTATTGAACCGTCTGGTCCTAAACAGTTAAGTGGTGGTGGTGGGGTTAAAGATTCGTTAAGCAATTTGCTATCTAAAAAAAAATACTTAGTAAATACTCCATAATTTGTAAAAATTACAATTTCTACACTATTACCACTCAAATTAGCTAAACACTCTGTAAGATCTATTTCTGCAATGCCTGAATATGTACCATTTAAACCCTCACATATATTTCCAGAAATTCGTATAGAATTTATATCTGTTCCGTTTTGTGCATTTATGTGTGGTTTCCTGAAATTATTTCGCTTAGTAAGATATTCCATTTTTCTTTAATT
>CAYSDY010000011.1:0-23917 GCA_964429995.1 uncultured Methanosarcinales archaeon | reverse complement strand
AAATTCATTAATTAAGAAATATTTGTTAAATATTACTTAACTCCGAACGGAGCCTTAAGAATTTTAAAAAGCCCAAAAAATTCTCAGAAGAGTGTTATCAAAAAACCCTTATAAGCCCTAATTGAACAAGTTCAATTCCAAATTTATTCCTTTGAATACTCCACTGCTCTGTGCTTTAATATTCAAAGGAATGATCAAAAATTGCGGTAAAAAAATTTGAGTGATAAATATCCCATCATTTATTACTAGAAATAACTCAAATTTTGCGATTTTTGTTTTATAGGTTTTTTGTAACATTCTATTAATAAAGGATCTGGACAGATATTCATCAGTTAATTAGACGCACTACCAAAAAGTTTATATCATTTTCTTTCAAAAATTGAATTAAACGAATAATATTATTACATATTTTTAAATTAAAATTATCAGTTTTAATAAAGGATAACTAAGAATTATTTATATTTTTGCTGAAATCTAATTCCTTTTTATTTAATAATCTTAACATTTTTTCATAATACTGATTAGTTTCCATTTTTTATAACTTTCCCTCAAACAATTCCATTAATAATATGTAAATTGATTTAAAATCTTTAAATTGGTTTGGTTTCTTTAAATGAGTTTTTACATAATCATAATCAAGACCTCTAACTTCTTCAATTAATTGTCTACTTAAATGAGGTTTCTTATCACGATAAAAAGGACTTGTTTTGTGACAACTTAAAAAATCTTCAAAGTTTTCATCACTAAAATAAATAAAATCTTTATATTTCTCAATTTTGTCTGAAATTCTTTTTTGACCTTGTTTGAAAGTATCTGCATCATATACATATATTGTTATTAAATCAATTCCCAATCTTTCAAATTTTTTGATTGCATTATCCAAATCATTTTCATTTGAATTAGGGTCTAATACATAATTTTGAGAAATTTTTTTATTACCTTTTAATGCTTCAAAATAGTTTTTTTCAGACTCACCCTCACAAAATATGAAGATTTTCTTTTTAATCTTCTTTATAGACATTTGGAAATCCTCCTAAAACCCCCTCCTTATAATAATCTCCATAGTTTTTATTGATTTTTGTATTATATTTTACAATGCTATAAAGTGTTACAATTTCACTTGTTGAATCTCTTTTTTCTATAATATTAATTTGGTCACTTCTCAAATAATTTAATATTTCTGGTTGATGTGTTGTAAATAGCAATTGTGAATTAGTTTTATTGTTTGCAAAGTAATTTATAATAAATTTTACAATTTCTATATTAAATGATGTTTCAATCTCATCATACAATATTATTGAATCTTTTGATAATTTCAATAAGTTATAAAAGATAAGGATAAACTTTTTTGTTCCACTTGATTCTGCAATAAAATTTATTTTCAAGTTTTTATTTTCGTGTTTATGTATTAAAATTAAATCCATCATCTCTTTTTCCATAACATCTTGTTTAAAAGTTGCTGAATCTTTTATCTGAATTAAACTAATTTCTTTTGCAAGACCTTTTACTAATTCTAAATCGTGTATTGAAAAATCTGCAAATGATAATTTATTTAGTAATTCTTCTTTTAATGTATTATCATTTAATAAAGTAAAGTCTATTGGATTTCTAAATAAATTATTAATAGTAAAAATTTTAGTAAAGAAATCAAATACAGGTTTTAATGTTTTAGAGTTCATTTGAACTGCTCTTGATAACATTAGAGCTTGTGGAATCACACTATTTGATATTAATTTTAATTCTTTCTCATATTTCTCATTAAATTTAAACTCTTGATTTTCTCTTGCAAATACTTCTGTTGGTTTCTGTGTATCATATGCTTTAAGGTATTCATTAATAATTTTCTCATTAGTATATGAGAAACCATAAATATATTTTTTATTCTCTGAAATGAAAGTTATTTCAAATTCTGTTGGTTTCCCAATTTTAGTTAAAAATGGATTATATCTAATATTAGTATTTACATTATGATTTTGAGAATTTAATACCATATTCTTCATAAAATCAATTGCTTCAATTAGAGAAGTTTTACCTGAACCATTAACTCCAACTAATCCAGTTACATTTAAAATATCAATATTATTGATTCTATTAATAAACTTATTACCACTTTGCTCTTTTGATTTTTTAGTCAAATCAAGAGTTTGTTCATTTTTGTATGAATTGTAATTTTTTAGTTTGAAATTGATTATCATAAACATATAAAGAATTAAATATTTATAAATTTATCTTTTATTTTTGTGTTTTCTATAAATTTTTTAAAGGAAATTATAAAATAATCTAAATATAGTTGTGTAAATTTTTAATTTTCATTAACTTGTTTATCAATTCCAATAGATTTTCTATTAAACATACTGGCAACAACTCCTGTTGTCCCAGATCCACAGAATGGATCTAAGATCAAAGCATTTTTGTTTGTTGATGAGAGGATGATTCTTTTTAATGATTCTATTGTTTTTTGTGTTGGATGTTTTCCATATATTTTTTCACTTGGTGGAGTTAATGGAATGCTCCATACACTTCTCATTTGTTTGCCCATAGGACTTATTAGATCGTTCCATTCTTGCATGAGTTCATAATTGAAAAAGTGTGGAATTTTCTCATTTTTTTTTGCCCATAAAATAGTTTCATGAGAATGAGCAAAATACCTACAGCTTAAATTTGGAGGTGCATTGGGTTTAAACCAATATCTCATTTAATATCTTGAATTTTAAATGTTGCAAAGCATAGCCTACTTGGTAAATATTGTGCATCATTCCAGAAATCCAAATTGTGCCATTATCTTTTAAAACTCTACGGCAAGCATTGATCCAATTATATGTAAATTCAAAATCTTTATCCATTCCATTGGATTTGTCCCAATCTGCTTTATTTACAGAAACAATTTTGCCAGCTTTACAAGAAATTCCTCCATTAGATAAAAAATAAGGTGGATCCGCAAAGATCATGTCAACAGATTTTTCTGGTATAACATTTAGAACATCAATACAATCACCATCAAATATTTGTATATAAGCTGTTTCGAAATAGGGTTTTTTCATAATAAATAAACAAAAGGAAATATAATATAAATTTTGTTATTAAATAAATTTAAAAAACTTCAAAGATTGAATAAATTTTACAAGACTATTTTTAAAGAAACTTAAGAAAAACCAAAATTTTTGTCAAATTATCAATGATTACAATATATTTTTGGAAATTTACCATAACACATTATGTCATAACATATTATGGCAATAATTAAGTTTATAAATAATCAAGTATATAATAAAAATATGAATACTTCTAAATTTATTGGTAGAACAACAGAACTTGAGATTCTTAAATCAAAATATAGTTCAGACAACTCTGAATTTATAGTTGTTTATGGTCGTAGAAGAATTGGAAAAACAACACTTATTAAGAATTCTTTAGATGTATCTAACTCTTTTTATTTTATGGCATCAAGAGGAGTTTATGATTATGAACTTGCAATCTTTATAAATGAATTGTCAGATAAAACGGGAGTATATTTTGGTGAAATAAAAACTTTTACCGATCTTTTTAAAAAAATTGTAGAAAAAATGCCAAATAATTTTACTATAGTTATTGATGAGTTTCCATATTTAATTGAAAAAGACAAAGGAATAACAGCAGAATTTCAAAAAATTTGGGATACTATACTGTTAGATGCTAATATTAATTTAATTTTAAGTGGTTCTGCAATTTCAATTATGGAACAAGATGTTCTTGGATATAAATCTCCATTATATGGAAGAAGAACCGCTCAAATTCACTTAAAAGAATTTAGATTTTCTCAGATAGGAGATTTTTTTCCTAAGTTAAAAACTGAAGAGAGAATAAAAATTTATTCAGCCTTAGGTGGTGTTCCACTTTATTTACAATTATATGATACAAACGTATCATTTAATGAAAATATTATAAATCTTTTTTGTAGAAAGGGAAGTCTATTGTATGAAGAAGCAGAATTTCTACTACAAGAAGAATTAAGAGAAACCAACACTTATTTTAAAATTTTAGAAGAGATAAATAAAGGAGCTGTAAAGATGAATGAAATAGCACAAAAATCTTATATTTTACCAAACAATCTTAATAAGTATTTAGATAAATTAGAATTATTACAAATTATCGAAAAAAAATACCCATTGACAATAGAGAATAAAAAACAAGGCATATATATCATTAAAGACAAATATTTTAGGTTTTGGTTATCATTTATTTATCCTAATATAAAAAATATTGAACTTGAAGAGTTTTCTTTTCTTAAAGAAGAAATAAAGAAGATAAGTTTTCCATTTTCAAAAACATTTGAAGAAATTTGTCAGGAATATTTATTTACAATTAAAGATCTAAAAATAGATAAAGTTGGTTCATGGTGGTATGGTGAAAATGAAATAGACATAATTGCAATTTCTCAAGAAGAAAAATCAATGATTATTGGAGAGTGTAAGTTTGAAAACGAAGCCATGAACATTAAAGTTTTAAAAAAATTAGAAGAAAAAGTTAAATTAGTTAAGTATACAGAAAAGATAAACAAAATAAAATATTTTTTATTTTCAAAATCAGGTTTTAAAGATAATTTAAAAGAAGAATGTAAAAAAAGAGATAATATTAACTTAATTTCGATTGATGATTTTTAATTTGTTTAAAATTACACTATTACAATATCAAAATTATTATATCACTTAGATGTACACAAAAATTTAAAAACAAAGAAAAATTAACTTTCAATATTAAGTGTCAGCCCTGTAGTGTAGTGGACTATCATTTAGGACTTTGGATCCTAAGACCCCAGTTCGAACCTGGGCAGGGCTATTATTTCTTATAAAATATGCTTTAGAATTAGTTTTTTACTATGGTTAAAAAAAAAGTTGATGAGTTGGTTTTTTACGATACATACGATTCACCCTTATGTAGTCTTATTTTTTTTGGAGATAATTATGGTTTAAAAAAAATAGTTATATTCAACAAAGAGCATACACAAAACAAGAATCTGTCTTTACTTACAAAGAATGAGCAGATGTTTGCAATTATAAAACAGCAAATGAAGGAGTATTTTAAAGGAGACAGACAGAAATTTGATATAAATATTAACATAATAGGAACTATTTTTGAGCAAAAAGTGTTAAAAGAGCTTTTAAAAATACCATATGGGAATTTGGTTTCGTATTCTTATATTGCAGAAAAGATAGGTAATAAAAAAGCATGTAGGGCTGTTGGGATGGCAAATAATAAAAATCCATTTCCCATAATCATACCATGCCACAGGGTTATAGGAAAAAATGGATCATTAACAGGATTCGGTTCAGGTATAGATATTAAAGAAAAACTCATAAGACATGAATTAGCTAATATTAATAAAACAGATGCTAAATATTAAATTGTTCTAATTCAAAACCTTTTTAAATGTGTCTTAATTACTATAAATTATACAAGCAAAATTTTTCAGATTAAATTGCTGATGGATGATGTTTGTTGTTTTCAACAAAATTATACCAAAAAAATGGCAAGAATGCATGCACGAATCAGAGGTAGGTCCGGTTCAAAAAGACCAGTAGAAAAAGATCTATCATTTGTAAAATATAAAGCAAAAGAAGTTGAGGATTTAGTTATAAAATTAGCTAAAGAAGATAATAAGCCAAGCATGATAGGTTTGATACTTCGTGATACATACGCAATACCAAGTGTAAAACTTGTAACAGGTAAATCAATAGGTGTAATACTATGCAATGCAAAGATGGAATCAAAACTTCCTGAAGATCTTGAATCACTTGTAAAAAGATATCAGAAATTGAAAAAACATCTTGAATCAAATAACAAGGATTTACATAACAAAAGAGGTTTACAGCTTATAGAGTCAAAAATAAGAAGGCTTTCTAGCTACTACAAACAGATAGGCAGGGTCCCATCAAACTGGAGTGTAAATTAAAATGGCAAAGATAGTAGTAAAATCTAAGGTGAAAAAAGTAAAAAGGAAGTTTCCTGTAGAGTTAAAAGCTCCTGAAGTTTTTGGTTCTGTTTCCTTGGGAAAATCAACAGTTACAGACCTTAAGGCTTTTATAGGAAAAAGCATAAAGATGAATCTTATGTACATAACAAATAATATTAAAAATCAGAACATAAGAGTATTCTTTAATGTTGAATCTGTTGATTCAGGTATTGCAAAGACAGTTCTTACAGGTTATGAGCAGATTCCATATTATCTTAACAGGTTTGTTAAGACAGGGTCAGACCTTTTAGAAATGTCTTTTGTATGTAAAACAAAAGATGGGATCAATCTAAGAATAAAGCCATTTTGTGTTACTAAAAAGAATACAAGTTCTTTAAAACTTGGTGATATGAGAAGCAAAATTTCAGAAATTATATCAAAAGATGTTTCAGAAATGAATGCACAGGATTTTTTGCATTCTGTAATACTTGGAAAAGTTCAACTAGGATACAGGAGTGAAATAAAAAAAATATTCCCTTTAAAATCTTTAGAATTTAAAAAGGTTTTAATAGAGAAGTAAACAAAAATATAAAAGAATGGAAATTATAGATGTTGCAGATAAGGAAAACGTTTTAAGATTTGTGGTTGATTCTAACGAAGATACACTCTTCTCTCTTTTGAGAAGTTATTTAGAATCAAATTCGCAGGTTGATATAGTTGGAGTTTATCGTGAGCATCACTTGATTAACAAGACAGAGTTTTTCTTAAAAGTTAAGAAAGGTAGTGCTAAAGAATTGTTTGTAAAAGAATTAGAAAAAATAAAAAAAGACTTACAGTCAAAAAAAATAAAATAAAATGGGAGTAATAGGTTTTAGTTTTTCAAAAATAGATTGCAGAAGAGAACAAGCATCCTTAAAGGATGGTATAGAAATCAAACACAATATAAGTGTTAAGAATTTGGAAAAAACAACTCTTGAGATTTCTGGAAATAAAAATGAGGTTTTAAAGGTTTATTTTGCATTTGATGTTTTATACAGTGCAGGTCTTGGAAAGGTTAGCATAGAAGGTGATCTTGTTTATACAGACACAAAAGAGATCATTGCAGAAACCATGAAAGAGTGGGAATCAAGCAAAAAATTAAATACAACAGTTGGACAGACAGTTTTTAAGTTTATATACAATAAGACAATAATTAAAGTATTACAGATGGCAGATTCTGTAGGACTTCCATCACCAATTCCTTTACAGAAGATAAAATTCGCATCAGAAGATAAGGAAGAGTAAGGTATTTAAAAATATTTTACTCATTAAATAGTTTAATATTTTAGCAGTTTTAACGATATTTAAAAATTCTATTAAGATAGGTACAAGAAAATAAATTGTTTTTACTTTATTTACATTCTATAAGTAATCCAATCTTATAAACTCTAAAAAACAATAAATATAGTAAATTTATTTTACATAAAAATATTTTAGTGCAATTAACTGCATTGGCAGAAAAGTGCACTTTAAGTCTTGAAAGCTTTTTTGTAACTGATGCATGCCTTAGGTATTGACATCACACCACTGATTAATCAACAAACTTAAAATATATAAAACTTTGTAGTCTGTTTCATGGATAATAATTTTTACACTTTTTTGATAACGGATTAATATATAACTTTTAAGCAACTTTAAGAACATTTTAAACAAAACGAAAGGCTTATAAAGAGATACCCATTAAATAAATTATCAGACTATTCGCCCTAACATAGCTCAACGGTAGAGCGGTCGGCTGTAGAATCTATGTGACTGATCCAATTGATTGGGATGAACTGATGACAGCGATTTGTCGGGTGCAGATACCGACAGGTTCCCGGTTCAAATCCGGGTGTTGGGATCTAATAATAGCATATCTGTAAAAAAGCCCAAGTAGTGTAGTCCGGCCTATCATTTTGCCCTGTCGAGGCAAAGACCCGGGTTCAAATCCCGGCTTGGGCGTTTTGAGCCGTTAGCTCAGTCTGGTAGAGCACTAGACTTTTAATCTAGGTGTCGCGGGTTCGAATCCCGTACGGCTCGTTCGAAAGAAAGCTTTTTTGTAAAAAAATTATTTTAGGTAACAATGGAAACAGCAAATTTTTTAATGCCAAAGCAACGTAAGATTTCGCAAGAAGAAATCGATGTTCTATTAAAGAAACATAATTTATCAAGTGTATATAAATTGCCTTTTATAAAAATAAAAGATCCGTCATTATCAGATATGAAAGTATCAGAAACCGATGTGATAGAAATTGAGAGGAATAGTTTTGCAGGTAAAAACTATTATTATAGGGTTGTTATAAAATAAAATGGATTATAAGGAAATTATCAGGTCATACTTTAGAGAACATAGTATTGTTGAAAGTCAGATCAATTCATACAACTATTTCATAGAGAAAAGGTTAAAAGAGATAATAATGAACTTCAGAAGAGAGGATATTCCTGAATATCTTTTGGAAGTATATGATGAGGTTAATTTGAAAATTGAAGGGGTTCGTTTAGGAGATCCAGAATATATAGAAGTTGATGGTTCAAGAACAATTTTAACTCCTGCAATATCAAGAACAAGAGGACTTACATATGGTGCTCCACTATATCTTACAATAAGTACTATGATTGGTAGCCAAAAAGAAGAGTTTGAAGTTCAAATAGCAAAAATGCCAATAATGATCAAATCTAACAGATGTGTTTTAAAAGGTAAAAGTTATGATGAATTGATAAAACTTGATGAAGATCCAGAAGAGCCGGGTGGATATTTTATAGTAAATGGTACAGAAAAGGTAGTTGTACTTATAGAAGATCTTGCATTAAATAAATTTTTTATAGACAGAAGTGATGCTGATTCAGAACTTGTTGGAAGGATGTTCTCAGAAAGAGGAGTTTACAAGAGCCTTCAGGAAATAAAGAAAAACAAGGATGCATCTTATACTTATACATTTGGAAATTTTAGAGAAATTCCAATTTTTTTACTTATAAAAGCCCTAGGAATGACAAAAGATAAGGAAATCATGGATAATATAGGAATAATGGATTCTAATATAATTTTCCAATTATCAGAATATTCATCTATACAGACTGAAGAAGAGGCTATAGAAGTTCTTGCTAAAAGATTTAATCTTATAGGTAATTCAAAAGAGAAAAACGATAGGGTATCTTTTTACATAAACAATTTCATATTGCCACATGCTGGTATAACAGATGAAGACAGGATAAAAAAAGCCCAACTTATATGTAAATTGTTTAAAAGATATTACAAGGCAATAACTAATGAGGCAACAATTGATGATAAAGATCATTACGGAAACAAAAGAGTTAAACTTGTAGGACAATTATTTGAGCTTTTATTTTCAAGTAATTTTAATGAATTGATAATTGATATACTTACAAACTTTCAAAGAATGATTAAAAGAGGAAGATTCTCATCCATGAAAATAATAATAAGAGAACAATTATTAACACAAAAAATAAACAGTGCACTTGCACTTGGAACATGGTCTGATGGAAGAAGAGGAGTAGCACAATATCTTAAAAGAGAAAATTATTTTGATATGTTATCTCACTTGACAAGAATAGTTTCTCCTTTAAGTACTTCTCAGGAAAACTTTTCAGCAAGAGAGTTACATCCAACACATTATGGACGTTTATGCCCTGTTGAAACTCCAGAAGGACATTCTATCGGTCTTAGGAAAAATTTAGCATTAATGGCAACAACTACATTTGAAACAATAGATGAAAAAAGGCTTTTAGATGATTTAGAAAAAATAGGTTTAAGGAGACTATAAAAATGGGCGAAGTATTTTGTAACGATATTTATGTTGGGAATTGTGATAATTCTGAAAAATTTATCAAAAATTTCAAAGAATCAAGAAGAGCAGGAAAGATAGATAAGATTTGTAATATTTACTACGACAAAGATCTTGACTATGTACATATAGATTCAACAGAAGGGCGTGTAAGAAGACCTCTTATAGTGGTTGAAAATGGTGTTCCAAAAGTAACAGACGATACTATAAAAAAATTAAAACAAAACCAGATGACATACGAAAATCTTGTAATGAACGGATATTTAGAATATCTTGATGCAAAAGAAGAAGAAAATTCGTATGTTGCTTTTTCAAAAGATGAACTGACAGTAGAGCATACACACCTTGAGATTTCTCCAATAACAATGTTTGGTCTTAACACATCTCAAGTTCCTTTTTCAGATTTTGATGAACCATCAAGGCTTATGAGAGGTCAAAAAACAATAAAACAAGCTGTTGGAACATATGCATTAAATTTTAGAAAGAGGATAGAAACTGACAAAAACAGTCTTGTTTATCCGCAAAGACCAATAGTTGAAACATTTGTTTATGATATGTTAAATTTTAAAAATCATCCAGCAGGTCAAAATCTTGTTGTTGCAATCATGAGTTATGAGGGTTATAACATGGAGGATGGTTTAATACTTAACAGATCTTCAATAGAAAGAGGAATGCAAAGATCATTTTTCTATAAAAAGCATGTTACATCTGAGATAAAATATCCTGGTGGATTACAGGATAGGGTATGTATTCCAACAAAAGATATCAAAGGATACGGATTTGAGGATAGTTATAAATATTTAGAAGAGGATGGAATCATATTTTTGGGTCAAAATGTTACAGGATCAGATGCACTTATAGGAAAAATAAGTCCTCCGCGATTTATAGAAGAAATAGAAGGTTTTGGACAGATGATAAATCTTAATGTTGATTCTTCCTTAACATTAAAAGAAGAAGAATATGGAGTTGTTTCCGCGGTTCATATAATAGAAAACTCAGATGGTGACAAAGAAATCAATGTGTCTTTAAGAACTCAAAGAAGTCCTATAGTTGGTGATAAATTTGCATCCAGACATGGTCAGAAAGGAGTAATTGGTGGTATTTTTGATGGTGTTGATATGCCATTTACAGAGAATGGAACTATTCCAGATCTTATATTTTCACCACACTCAATTCCTGGTCGTAAGACAGTTTCTCATGTAATGGAAGTACTTGCAGGAAAAGTTGGTGCATTATCAGGTGAATTTATAGATGGAACAGCTTTTGATGGTAGATCTATTGATGATTTAAGATCTCAATTATCAGATTTTGGTTTTAACCCTAATGGTACAGAAGTGATGTACAATCCTAAAACTGGTAAGAAGATGGAAGTTGAAATATATATAGGATCTCTTTATTACTTAAGATTAAAACATCAGGTTGAAAATAAGATACAGGCAAGAGGAACAGGTCCTGTACAATTATTGACAAGACAGCCAGCAGAAGGAAGATTAAGAGGAGGAGGATTAAAACTAGGAGAAATGGAAAAAGATGCTCTTATATCTCATGGTGCATCATTACTTCTTAAAGAAAGGTTTTCAGCAGATAGTACAACAGCATTAGTATGTAAGGGTTGTGGTTATTTAGCAGATCCATTCCTTTTCAATTACAGAAACAAATGTCCTATATGTGGTTGTAGCAGATTTGATGAAGTTGAATTGGTTTATGCGTTCAAATTATTTATGAACGAATTAAAGTCAATGGGGATAAATCCGTCATTTGACACAAAAGACATTTTCTTTGATTAAAAATGGAAAAGAAAAATATAACAAAAAGGATTAATAAAATAACATATTCGGTTTTATCTCCAAAAGACATACTTAAGCAGAGTGTTGTAAAAGTAATCACACCTGAAATATATGATAAATATGGTTTTCCTGTAGAAGGGGGTCTTATGGACATAAGAATGGGAGTTATAGAACCTGGATTAAGATGTAGAACATGTAAACAGGGATATAAAGATTGTGAAGGACATTTTGGTCATTTAGAACTTGCAAGACCAGTGTTAAATGTTCTATTTATAGATCATATTTCAAGGATACTTCAATCAACATGTAGTGAATGCTTTAGAGTGCTTCTTGAAGAGGATAAAATACAAGAAAGTATCAAGATGTTAAAAGAAGCAGAAGAGAATATGTCAAATGATAAATTTGCCAAGTTTTACAGTCGTTTCATTTCAGGAATATCAAAAGTTAAAACATGTCCTCATTGTGGTGCTAAACAAGATCAGATAAAACTTGACAAATCAAGTGTTTATGTTTTTACAGAAGGAGATAAAAAAAGGCTTCTTACTACAGAGATAAGGTTTAGATTTGAAAATATAATAGACTCAGATCTTCCAATATTAAACTTAAAAAACACAAGGCCAGAATGGTTACTTATAACAATTCTGCCAATTCCTCCAGTATCAATGCGTTCAACAATAACACTTCAAAGCGGACAAAGATCAGAAGATGATCTTACACATAAATTAACAGACATAATAAGGGCAAACCAAAGATTACACGAGCATCTTTTAGTAGGTGTTCCTGAAACAATTATTGAAGATGTATGGGATTTATTACAATATCACATATCAACATACATGGATAATACTATTTCAGGTTTACCTCCAGCAAGGCACAGAAATGGTGATCCATTAAAGTCAATTGCAGAAAGAATCAAGGGAAAAAAAGGAATCATAAGAAACAATCTTATAGGAAAAAGAGTTAACTATTCAGCAAGAACTGTTATATCCCCAGATCCAAGGCTTAATCTTAATGAGGTAGGAGTACCATTAGTTGTTGCAAAAAGATTAACAGTAACAGAAAAAGTTACACAAGACAATATAGATTTTTTGAAAAGTTTGGTAAAAAATGGACCTTTAAATTATCCTGGAGCAAACTATATAATAAACCTTCAAGGACATAAAAAAAAAATAGTTCCAGAGATAATAGATGTTTTACTAGAAGATGTTTTCCCAGGATGCATAGTTGAAAGGCATATGTTAGATGGGGATAGCGTAGTATTTAACCGTCAACCATCACTTCATAAATTATCAATGATGGGATTAGTTGTAAAAGTACTTCCAATTCAGACATTTTCAATTAATCCAGGTATATGTAAGCCTTTTAATGCTGATTTTGATGGTGATGAAATGAATTTGCACATGCCACAGACACTAGAAGCAAGACAAGAAGTTGAAAAAATAATGGATGTAAAGCATCAGCTTATATCTCCTGCATCAGGTGATGCTGTTATTGGATGTATACAGGATGCAATAACAGGATTATACGTATTAACCTCTGACAAAGAAAAGAAATATTCAAGAGAATCTGCAATAGATTTGCTTTTTTCTATAGGCTTTAGAGAAATAGAAAGGATTGAATCAGGAAAAAAAGAATTTACAGGTGATGAAATATTTTCAATGATATTACCTGAAAATTTAAATTTTGTTGGAGAGGGTAGAAATGGTCAGGTAATAATTGAGAATGGAAAATTAATATCTGGAGTAATTGATAAAAAACTGATAGGAGATGGAGGAGGAGTATTGTTAAGGTATCTTCACAAAAACTATCATGTTGATGATGTTTTAAAAATAATAAGATACATTTTTAATATGGGTATTAAAGTTTTGGCCCAAAGAGGATTTACAGTATCAATGGGAGATTTTGACATTCCAAAAAAAGTAGAAGAAGATGTAAATAGAATAAACACTTCTGTATTTAGTGAAATTGATAAATTAATTTCAGATTATAACAAGGGAAAACTTGAAAGACTTACTGGTATGAATATGGAGCAGACATTAGAAATAAAAATATTACAGCTTCTTAATTCAATAAGGGATGAGTCTATGAAAATAATTCAAAAAGATTTGGATCCTAAAAGTGGAACAATGGAGATGGTAAAAGGAGGTGCCATGGGTAAGGTTATGAGTGTTGTACAGATGCATACAGGATTAGGTCAACAGGCTTTAAGAGGTTCAAGAATTAAAAGAGGATACAAAAATAGAACATTATCATGCTTTAAGGAACACGATATAAGCCCAATTCCAAGAGGATACATTAAAAGTGCATTAAGAAAAGGTTTAAAACCATACGAAGTATTCATAGGAAACATTACAGGAAGAGATGGTCTTGTTGATACTGCCTTAAGAACACCAAGAACAGGTTACCTTTACAGAAGAATGGCAACAGCAATGCTTGATCTTGTGGTAGCACAGGATTTATCTGTAAGAACAGAAAATGGTTCAATAGTTCAGTTTAAATATGGGGTTGATGGAATTGATGTAGCAAAAACAGTGAGTGGAGACTTTGATATAAAAGGTATAATAGAAAATACATTAAGGAGTTGCAAAAAATAAAATGGCCAAAAATAAAACAAATGATATAATGTCAGATTTCCTTTCAAAAAATAAGGATTTTCCAGAATACATAATAGAGAATGCAAAACAATATCTACCTTCTGATATAACAGAAAAGCAATTGAACATGGTTTTGGAAAACCTAAAACATGAATATTACGATTCATTAATAAATCCAAACGAAGCCATAGGAGTAATAACAGCACAATCAGTAGGAGAACCATCCACACAGATGACATTAAACACATTCCACTTTGCAGGTGTTGCTTCTCAATCCATTGAAGGTTTACCACGATTGATTGAAATACTTGATGCAAAAAAAAACATTGAAGGTCCAATGATGAAGATATACCTTAAAAAAGAACTTAATCTTGACATGGAAGCCTTTAAGTTAGTTGCATCAAAAATAAAGTCAACTGAACTTGAAGAATTTGCAACAGATACAGACATAGATGTTGAGAACAAAGTAGTAATGATAGATCTTGATACAGAGAAACTTGAAAAATTAGATATAGAAGTTGATTCATTAATATCATTACTAGACAGGAAAATAAAAAAAAGTGCTAAAATAATTGAATCAAGCAAGATAAAGATAAAAGGTACAAGTTCATCAACATTAAAAGATTTAATGTCAATAAAAGAGATAGCCTTAAAATCAATAGTTTTTGGAATAAAAGGCATAAAGGATGTTACATTAATGAAAGAAGGGAATGAATTGGTTATACTTACAACTGGAACAGCATTAAGGCAGGTAATGAACATAGAAGAAGTTGATACCTACAGACTTTATTGTAACGACATAAAAGAAGTTGAGGGCATATTTGGAATTGAAGCAGCACGTGAGACAATCATAAAAGAGTTCATGGAAGTTGTAAAATCGCAAGGTCTTAGTATAAACGAAAGACATGTTATATTGGTTGCTGACATAATGTGCCAGTCTGGAGAAGTAAATGGTATGACAAGATATGGAATTGTAATAGATAAACAAAATGTTTTAACAAGAGCATCTTTTGAAACAACCCTAAAGCACATATCAAACGGTGCACTGCAAAATGAAAGTAATGAATTAAACACAATAAGTGAGAATGTTATGACAAATCAGATTGTAAAAGTTGGAACTGGAATTCCAAAAATAGCTGTAAAAAAACTTTAAAAATTAATTTTCAAATTTACTTTGTGGTAAATTTTATAAATCAGTTCAATCATAAATAATTATGATACATACAAAAAAATCATTAAGTGCACCAATTGGTGTTCTTTTAATACTTCTTGCAGTAATAGTTCTGTTTTTTATTTTAAATTATTGGGTGATGGACAAAATACTTTATTCGTTTCAAGATGTTGAAGAAAATTATAAATCAAATAAAAATATCAATCTTAATGTTTTAGGTATAGAAAGCAACAATCTTTACATAAAAAATAATTACAAGAACAATTATAACATAAGATACATATTCGTAGATGAAAATCAGTGCATTGCAGAAGATATAAATCTATCATTAGGTATAAACATAATAGATGTAAGCGATTGTATAAACAATACTCTTGCAAATCATGAGTATTCATTAATGATTAATGATGACATAATAAACAGCAATATAAACATAATAAGATAATAATAAAATGTCTAAGAATATAGATATAAAACTTGGTTATTCATGTAATAATGATTGTATTCATTGTGTTATAACAGAACAAAAGAATAACATGATAAAATCAGGTAAAAAAATAGATAGAAGCACAGATGAAATAATAAAAGAGATAGATGATTGTTGGGACAAAGATTTTAAGAATATCACATTTACAGGAGGAGAACCTACCATAAGAAATGATTTTTTATATCTTCTAGATTATGCCAAAAATAAAGGTTTTAAAACATATCTTCAGACAAATGCAAGAAAATTTGCATCAGTTGATTTTTCAACAAAACATATATCAAAAATAGATTATTTTATGATAGCACTTCATGGTTCACAAAAAGAAATACATGATTCAATAACACAAAAAAGCAAAAGTTTTGAGCAGACAATTCTTGGTATAAACAATATTTTAAAAGAATCAAATGCAAACAAGGTTGGAATAAAACTTGTAATATCAAAAAATAACATGCATGATTTGTTAAATACCATAAAATTAGTCCATAGTTTAGGGATTAAGTACATAAATATAGCATTTGCTCACATAAACGGTTCGGCATTGATTAATGCAGAAAAAATAATACCAAAATACAGTATGATAAACAAGGAACTTTTAGCATGCATAAATTACATTAAAAATCAAAAAAACATATTCTGTGATTTTGAATCCGTTTTACCATGCTGTTTTAAAGAGGATATTGATTTAATTTTTTTTGCAGATTTTAATCGTATTTTAAATACTTATGTGAATCAATTAGATGAAGGTTTATTCAATTGGGAAAATGCAAGATTGTCATCAAAAAAAAAGATTCCACAATGCTCAAAATGCATATATAACAGAATGTGTGAGGGTTTTTGGAAAGAATATATAGATATGATAGGATATCATGAATTTTATGAAAAGCAGAAAATGCCCATAGAGTTATTGCAAAATTTTATAATAAAAAAGAATTCGTTTTTTAAGTAATGAATGGTAGAAGTCATTTTTTATGGTCATTAGGACTATCAATGTGGATAATGCATTATTTCTTTAAAACAAGAGTATCTTTAAACATAGTTATTTCATTTTTAATAGCGTTTTTATCATGGTTACCAGACATAGATATAATGATGGAAAACAAATATTCAAAAGAAAAAAATAGATCATTATTCAATAGGTTCATGTACATTTTTACAAAGACATTTTTAAAACATAGAACAATAACACATAGTATATGGATTCCTGTAATTCTTATTTATTTTTCAGAATTTTATTTGTCAGGTTACTACCTCTTAAAAACGTTTTTAAGAATTGTATATATGTCACTACTTCTTCATATTTTTGAAGATACATTTACAGTAATGGGAGTAAGATTATTTTATCCTTTAAACATAAATTTTAGATTGTTTAGATTCAGAACAAATTCATATTCACATTCATGTGTTTTAAACATAACAGCAGTAATTATAATATCATTATTCATCTATTTTTACGTATAAATTTATTCATGCACAATAATTAAAAAAAAAATTTATAAATAAACTTATTTATATTATACTTATGGCTGAAAAAAAAAGTAACAGTAAGTCTAAGAAAAAGTCCGATTTTAAAAAAAAAACAGATAAATCGGAAAAAATAAATAAAAAGACAGAGGCTAAAAAAGATTCGGTTTTAAAAACAGAACACGAACATACTGAATCACATAACAAAGCTCAAAAAGAACATCATGTTTCACACATGAAAGATGATGCAAAAAAAAATACATGGATGATAGTTTCTATCTCATTGGCAGTTTTATGTTTGATACTTGCTTTAGTTGGTGGATTTTTTTGGTATAAGAATTCTAACGATTCTAACAATGATATAATAAACAACAATCAAAGTATTTCAAACAATCAGAGTCTTTCAGGAGAAATAGAATTATTGATATTAGATGATAAAAGTTGTCTTGATTGCGGTGTTGATCAGTTCGCAGAACAAGTAAAAACAAATTTATTTAACAATCTTGTAGTTAAAAAAGTTCAATTTGATTCAGCAGAAGGAGCAAAGATAGTAAACGAACTTAATCTTTTACAGGCACCCATTTACCTTTTTAGTGAATCTGCAGATAAAGATTCAAAATGGTCAGAAGTACAACCAGCATTTGAAACAGTAGAATTAAATGGTAAAAAATACTATATGTTAAACCCTATATACATTCCATCTAAAGTTTTGATAAAAGATGTTGAAATAAGTGAAAATGCAGTACTTCTTGGTAGCAGAGATGCAAAATTAACAGTAACATATATAACAGATTTTGAATGCCCATACTGTGCAGTTGCAGAAGGCAATAAAGAATTAGTTGCAATGTTTGAATCACAAGTACAAATGAGTGGTTATGTCGCACCAGTTCCTGAATTATTTAAGGAATACGTTGAAACAGGCAAAGTTAATATATTGTTTGTTAGTGCACCATTCCATTCAACATCTGATATAGACCATATGGCAGCATTGTGTGCACATAAAGAAGGTAAGTTCCATGAATACAGTGATGTTTTATGGCATAAAAGAAGTGAGTGGATTGATATTGCAGATAAATCTGCAAGAATTGAAAAATTTACAGAATATGCAAATACACTTGGTTTAAACAAAGAAAACTTTAATACTTGTCTTACAACAGAAGAGTTTGCTAAAAAACTTGATGAAGATATGGAGTTTTTGAAAAAATATGGAGTCTCAAGTACACCATCATTTTTCATAGGTAGAAAAGTTGTTTCAGGTGCATTAGATTACAGTGATTTTAAAGCATTAGTTGAAGAAGAACTAAAATAAAAAATAAAAAATAAAATGAATATATTATTCTATTATTTTGCTTTTTTTTTGATTACAGCATTTTCATGTTTCTTACATTTTATAACAAAAGAAGAACATAAAGAAATAGAAAAAACATCATTAAAATTTGTAAATCTTACTCAGATATTTTTCCTTATTGTAACTATTATAATTTTTCCAAAAAACATGCCTATAATACTTTTTAATACTATAGTTATTGTGATATATCTTGTAATAATGAACAGTTCTATGTATGATTTTAAAAAAGAACATATATTTATAATGGATTATTTGATTCTTTCAATGTATTTTTTTATTTATTCATCAATTGCAGTAGAAGTTATTTTTATGATTATTATATGGATATTTGCAATGATTATGAAAAAAACATTTGATAGATTTTCAATAAAAAAAGAAATTATTTACTTTGTACTTTATAATTTGATGCTTTTAATAAATTTGGTAATGTTTCAAGGCATTTTATTTTAATTTTTTTTACATTTATTTAATGTAGAAGTAATAAAGATTTAAATATTATTATATTAAAATAAAAGTATGGTAAAATTATTTTTAGTAAGACATGGTGAATCGGTTTGGAACCTTGAAAACAGATTTACAGGGTGGATAGATGTATCATTGAGTAAAAATGGTGTAAAAGAAGCTGTTAATGCAGGCAAGATTCTTAAAGATGAACATTTTGATATAATCTTCACATCCCAACTAATAAGAGCTCAGGAAACATTATTTAAGATACTTGAATCAAACTTACACAGTGTTGGTTGCATAAGAATACATGAAAAAGAAAAAGAATGGTACAAAAAATATTCCAAATCACAAGAGGATTCAAAAAAAACACTTATTTATGCAGATAAATCATTAAACGAAAGATTTTATGGTGATCTTCAAGGACTTAATAAAGAAGAAACAGTTAAAATATATGGTGAACAACAAGTACATATTTGGAGAAGAAGTTATGACATAGCTCCACCAAATGGTGAAAGCCTTAAAATGACAAGCAAACGAACACTTCCATATTATAAAAAACACATAGAAAAAGCATTAAAAGATGGAAAAAATGTATTAGTTGTAGCTCATGGAAATTCATTGCGGGCAATTATAAAACATATAGAAAACTTAAGCAAAGAGGAAATAGTAAATCTTAATTTAAAAACAGGTGTTCCTATAACATATACGTTTGATGACAATCTTAACATAATCAATAAAAAATAATCAAACAATTTCTTCTATTTCTTTTTTAAGAATTAAACAGCAACTTACAACTTTTAAGTAATATATAATTATTTTAAATAATAACTCCTCAAACAATATATGGATAAAATTAAAATAGCTTATTTTAGTGCAGAAATAGGTATTCTAGAAGAAATAAAAACATATTCAGGAGGGCTTGGAATTTTAGCAGGTGAAACAATAAAGGCTATGGCAGATTTAGAAATTCCATTCTGTGCTGTAACTTTATTGTATAAAAAAGGTTATTTTAAGCAAAAGATCATTGATAATATACAAACAGAACTTGATGATGACTGGGAATATTGGAAATATCTTTCTGATACAGGGAAAAGAGCAAGAGTTAATATTAGTGGAAGTGATATTTTTATTAAGATTTGGAGATATGATTATACAGGTATAACAGGAAAAAAGGTGCCAATTTTTTTTCTTGACACAAAACTTGATGAAAATCCAGAGTGGGCAAGAACATTAACAGATTATTTGTATGTAGGGGATAGGCTGTCTCAGGAAATAGTATTGGGTATAGGAGGCATAAGAGCATTATGTGAATTGGGAGTTCATCCATTAAAATATCACATGAACGAGGGACATAGTGTTTTTTTAACACTTGAACTTTACAAAAAAATAGGTGAAACAATTGGATGGGATGATTGGCAGGTAAAACAAAAATGTGTTTTTACAACCCATACTCCAATTCCAGCAGGTCACGATATTTTTACTTATGATGAATTTTATGAAAAATTAAAAGGAGAAACAAACATAATTCCATTACACATAAAGCGTCTTGCAGGTTCTGATGTATTTAATACAACCAAGCTTGCTTTAAGTTTTTCAGGATATCATAATGCAGTATCAAGAAAGCATATGGAAATAACAAAACAGATGTTTCCAGATTTTACAATAGATTACATAACAAACGGAGTTAATGCAGGATTTTGGGCAAGTGATTATATGCAGGAAGTTTTCAACAAACACATCAAAGACTGGAAATTAGATTTTACAAAACTTTCACAAATAAAAGAAGTTGATGGTACAGAAATACTTAATGCACACAAAAAAGCAAAACAAGAACTTATAGAGTTTGTAAATGCAACCAATATTATTAGTGATGTAAAACTTAAAGAAGACATATTAACAATTGGCTTTGCAAGAAGGTTCGTTGCATATAAAGATGCAGAATTAATATTTAACAATCTAGATAATTTAAAAGAATTGGGTAAAAAGGTACAATTTATTTTTGCAGGTAAAGCACACAAAAAAGACGGTCTTGGAAAAGACATAATGAATAGGATAATAGAAAATGCTCAAAGTCTTAAAGAAGATATTTCAATTGCATTTCTTGAAAACTACAACATAGATATAGCCAAAAAGATGGTAGGAGGTTGTGATCTGTGGTTAAACACACCTATTCCATTTAATGAAGCATCAGGAACATCAGGAATGAAGGCAAGTGTTAATGGATGTTTGCATTTTTCAAGACTTGATGGATGGGCAATTGAAGGTTTTGAAAGAAATGGCGGTGGCTTTCCAATATGTGATTACAACGACTTTATAAGCATACTCAACTATAAAATAATACCTATGTTTTATGAAGAAGGGCAAACAACATGGAGTAGAGAGATGAAACTTGCAATAGGCAACTCAGCATCATATTTTAATACTCATAGAATGGCAAAAGAATATATCAAAAAAGCATATAAAATTTCTTTATAAAAAACATATGAAATATTTTTGTTTCTATTTTTATTTTTTGCAAATATTTAAAAAAGAAGCAATACGCAGATTTAATATAAAACATGTCATGGGTGAATTTTTAATAAATGGGCGTTGTCCTTTTTTTAAGTCTTATAATAATTGTTCTGCTTTTAAGCGGAGTATTATCATGTACTGAAGCAAGTTTGTTATCAGTTAGCTATTCAAAAGCATGTGAATTAGAACAGAATTCACATAGAGGGAAAAAGAAAAAAGCAAAACTTCTTCTAAAAGTAAAAAATGATTTAGCTCCTTACATATCTGCAATTGTAATTCTAAACAATATTGTAAACATTATTGGAAGTATTTACATTGGAATCATGGCAACAGGACTTTTTGGAACAGTATATCTTGGAATAGTTTCAGCAGTTCTAACATTTTTAATCATAATATTTGCAGAAATAATACCTAAACTGTACGGTGAAAAACATTGTGTTAAAATATCACTTTTCATGATAAGGTTTGTTACATTACTAAAAGCAGTATTTACGCCTATATTGTTCCTATTAAACAAATTTACATCATTTATAATAAAAGATGTTGAATTAAATCATGTATCAGAAGATGAAATAAAAGCAATGGCAAACCTTGGACAACAGCAAGGAAGTATAAACAAACATGAAAATTTAATAATATCTAATGCATTCAAGTTAGATGAAACAACAGTTTATGATATAATGGTTCCTAAAGGTCGTGTAAGCCTTATCAATATAGATTCAGATTACGATTCAATAGTGCAAAAAGTAGAAGAAACAGGTTTTACAAGATTTCCTGTAGAATACAATTCAGAAATAATAGGTCTTTTAAATGTTAAAGATCTTCTAAAATATTATAACAAGAAAAATACATTTTCAGTAAAATCAGTTTTAAGACCTATTCTATATGCACCTGATAATATAAAGATAAATGTTTTAGAAGACAAGTTCCGTTTTGAAAGAAGCCATATGGCAATGGTTGTAAACGAGCATGGTGATTACATAGGAATTGTAACCTTAGAAGATGTAATAGAAGAAGTATTAGGTGAAATAGAGGATGAATTTGATAAGAAAAAAGAAGTTTTAATAAGAAAAATTGATGATTTAACTTTTAATGTTTCTGGAAGTTGTGATCTTGAATATCTTGAACACAGATTAGGTATAAACATAACTAATGAAGATGATGAAACAAAACATTTTACAACACTAAACGGTTTTCTTATAGATAGATTTACAAAGATGCCTCAGATAAACGATAGCATAATAATAAACAACATAACATTAAGAGTTATAAGATCAAGCAAAAAAAAAATAATAGAAGTTGAAATAAAAAAAGAAAACGTTAATTCTGTACTCTAAGATAATTATTTTTATTGTTATTTGCAGACCTATTATCCATCATTTTGCAAAGAGAATTATATATATACTTTGCATAAACCATATACGTTACCAAGTAAAGCAGATAAAAGATAGTTTGTAGAAGTCTTAAATAAAACTTATCATTATCATAATCAGCAATTCTTGACAAAAGACTTGCAAAGAAAAGCACAAATGCAAACAACACATTTATTCTAAGCATATTTTTTTTAATAACTCTTCTTTGTGTAAGAACTATTACAGAAGTTGATATGAAAAGGAATGATAAGATTATTGTTGTTGCAAATATCTGAAATCCTGCCTTGTCAAATGCAAAATAAAAACCTTGCGAATAATACATTATAAAAGCGTTAAAAAAAGTTGCAATAGTTAATAAAGTAAACCATAAATAAGTTTTAGTATCCATTTTTTAGTCCTCCTCTATCATTTCTACACTGTCAAGTTCAGCATCTTTAAAAAAAAACCATTTTAAAAATCCTGATCTTACATGGTTTGAAAAATCACTCTCATCTTCAAAAGATGAACTATTCTCATCAAGAAACCTATTATATTCCCTAAAATCCTGGCTAAGCCTTTCAATGCTTGATCTTAATTCGTATATGTCCTGATTAGCAACTCTTACATATTTACTTTTAAGTGCCAATATTTCATCCTTAAGATTATCTATTGTTCTTGTGTTAAGTTCAATATCTTCCTTAATGTTCTTATTTATGAAATCAGCATCCTTATAGTATTTTTCAATCAATTCAACTTTTGAATTATCTATAGCCTTTTGGTGCCTTAAGTACTCAACATCTTGTTTGACTTTTACAAAAGCTCTTTTAGCTTTTTCATCTATTATTTCATCATTTTTAGACATTATAGATATTGTTATAACTTAAGAGTTTATAATATTAATCATTTTTTCGTTAAAATACAATTCGTTTTAAAATATTACTTGTAGAGATAGTAAGTGAACTACCACCACCTAAATTCTAACTGGAATTTAGGAAGTGGCTTCTTGCAA
>CAYSDY010000010.1:0-25052 GCA_964429995.1 uncultured Methanosarcinales archaeon | reverse complement strand
TAATTAAAGAAAAATGGAATATCTTACTAAGCGAAATAATTTCAGGAAACCACACTGTGAGTTGGTTGCACAAAAGTTTATAATAATGATTTATAACAAATTTGTTATGATAGCAAATTCTCATTCTAAAAAATGTATTTCACCAGTTGTTGCAACAGCTTTACTATTAGTTGTAGCAGTTACAGCAGTAGTTGGTTTTCAGAATTGGTTTGGAACATATTCAACAAACATTTTAAGTGGGGTTGAAAGTTCATCAGTAAATGATGTTACAACTAGTAGAATAGAAACAATTGTTGGTAATAGTTTGTATATAAAGAATGATTATGATAATTTAACAATCAAGAATATAAAAGTAAATGGTTATAGTTGTTTTGATAGTGAAACAGATTATGCTAAAGGGATATTGGAAATCAACATAACAGACTGTATTTTGAATTTGAATGTTAGTACTCCAGATGTTGTAGTTGTAACAGATAAAGGCTTGATTGAAAAAAAAATTTATGTAAAACATGTTAATATTACAGAAACAGGTAGTGGTGGTTTGCCACCAGTAGTTGGTCTGAGTTGTTCTTTAAATGGTACAACCATTGATAATGGTTCATCACATACATTTTATCTGTATGATAAACCATATAACAATTTAGCAGGATGCTCTGCAATTTCACAGATAAGAACATGTAATGATGGCACATTAGATGGTACAGATAACTACAGTTATTCAACATGTAATGATAGTTTAGCACCAACACAAGGTGGAGAATGGGTACTTGTATTTGCAAATGAAGATTTGGGTGTTTACAATGATTTTTATGTTATGAAATATGAGGCAAAATTTGTAAATACAGCAAGTAAAACACAGGATGCAACATATAAGGGTTGGCGATATGATACTGCTGGAGGTGATTTAAGTATAAGATCACATCCAACACCTGAACCAATAACATTCATTAATCAGACTCAGGCAATTTCTTTGTGTGCATCTTTAGGTACAGGTTATAAATTAATAACTCGTGCTGAATGGGTAACAACGGCACGAGAAGCAGAGAATAATACATACAATTGGAATACAAGTGAAATATATTCAGGAAGTATGTATAGAGGACATAGTGATACTGAACCTGCTTATTCTTTATTTGTAACAGATATAAACGATGGTTATATTGGAACAGGTCAAAGTGGGACATCAGAACAAAGAAGAACTTTAAAATTATATAATGGCGAAATCATATGGGATTTAGCAGGTAATGTTTGGGAATTGAATAGTGATGTTTATAATTCTAATGCAGAGAGCTCTTTGGGTAAAAGTTCAACAGGCACTTATGAATGGACAACTATAAGTTCATCATATAATCATTTAAAACCATACAATACATCCTTAACATTATCTAATGGAATAGGTCTGGTGTATGTTGATGTTGATGATGCAGATCCAAGTGGAATAGTGCATGCTTTTATGTCTGGTGGACATTTGAGTCTTAATTCTTATACCGGAGTTTTTGCTTTGTATTTGTATGGATCTCCTTTATCTTCATATTATTCTGTTGGCTTTCGTTGTTCATATAACCCATAATTGTAGTATTGATATATAAGATTATTTTTTATATAAAACAATATTTTTTTTAATATTAGTGAACTTTATAACAAAATTAAACTTTATTGATAATTTAAAAAAACCTTGCTTTTTCTAAGTTCTCTATTATTATATCATATAGTAGTCATAAATATTTATATATTATTTTGCATATTAGTTACTACTTATAAATAAAATGGCAGTTGATTCAATGGTCGGCTTTGGCGGTATGCCTTTTGTAGGAGCTTTTCTCTTTGGGGTTCTTGCAGTAGTTATAGTTGTTTATGTGATAACAGCAATTTCTCTTATGAAATTGGCAAAAAGGACAAAAACAGAGAATGGATGGTTTGCATGGATTCCATTATTAAATGTTTTGTTAATGACAAACATGGCAGGTTTGCATTGGGGATTTGCATTAGGAATAATATTTGCAGCAATGATTCCTGTTGTTGGTGCTCTTGTTTCAATTGGACTTATAGGCTATACATGGTGGCTTATAATGGAAAAATTAAAGAAACATGGTGCTTTAGGATTATTGATGTTAGTTCCTTTAGTAAACTTGATTTTCCTTATTTACTTAGCATTTTTTGATTAAATTTTTTTCTTTTTTTAATAAACTTTTTAACTTGTTTTATTTTAGCTTATTGTATGGCAGAAATATTGTTTAATGAATCTATTAAAGATTATACATTAAAAGATGAGATTAATGGTATTAAATCAATAAAAAAAATTCCAATAAGATTTAAATTGGATGATAATACATCAAGATTTAGGCGTGATATATTGAAAAAAGAATTTTTTGATAACTAATATTTAGGATGATTTACTATATTTTTTAAGTATTTTTACTATTATATCTGTTGGAGCGGATGTTTTTATTGAAACATTATCATTATGAACTTTTTGTGCTTTGTGGTTTTCTTTATGAATTTCTTCTAATAATTCATTAAAAGTTATTTGTGCATTTGTTTTTTGACTTTTTTGAAGTTTATGTATGTTCTTGTAAAAGGGGATATTGTCTGGTTCAAGTTTTAATTTTTCTAAAATATTTAATAGTTTTTTATTATCTTTTATCATATCAGAATTTGATATTAATTTTTCTATAAATTCCTTATCTGTATAGTCTTTTACAAATGTTTTTCCTATAAGATTATCGCAGATTTCATTATCATGTACTTTATAATCTTGATTGATGGAGTCGTATTCTATCCATTTAAGATCTTTAATCATTTCATAGGCTTCTGTTCTTGAATCTGTTACTTGAAAAAATATTTTGTAGTAATGATCAATACTGTATGAAATTAAAGGTTTTAATACTTTTTCGTACTTTGCAGACTGAACTTGGCAATATGCTATAAGATTTCTTAATCCTATCTCATTGTATGCTAATGTCATTTGATTTTTGATATTGTATTTTCTTAATGTTGTTTTGGGATATGTTCCACATAATGCTGCTGTATCTGTTGCTGTAACAGAGAGTATTCCATAATGTTTTATTCTTTGCATTGCTATGTCTAAAAAAGGTATAGGGGAGCCAAAAGGATCTATTTCTATAAAATCATAATATTGTTTTGAGATGGTGTTTATTGCATTTGCTTGCATGAACTCTACTTTTTCTGTGCTTATATCATTTTCTTTAAAATTCTTTTGCATTTCATCTATTGCTCTTTGTGATATATCGCCAATTATTATCTTTTCAAAACATTCAGGGATAGTTTTTAAAAACCTTAATTCTCTTATTGCGCTAGCACCCATTGGATCACAAAATATAATTGGTTGCTTGAAAAATGATTTTATAACAAGCAAAGAAATGTCTCTGTTCAATTTCATTAATGGGTTATAAAAAACATCTAATTCTTTAGAAATTTTTTTATCATAATGTGTAAGGATTATTCCTTCCTCATCTATTTTTTCAATCATATATATACTAATTTTCTTTTGTTTTAAAAATTATTTATTTATTTTTTACTTGTTAATACAAAAGTATTTAAAAATAGCTCTTTTAATATTTATGTTATGAATACAGGTTTAATAATAGTTTTAGTGGTAATAGCTGTATTGTTGCTATTTTTGATGATGATGTATAACTCATTGGTAAGACTTAGAAATCAGGTTTCTAATGCGTGGGCTCAGATAGATGTGCAACTTAAAAGAAGAGCAGATCTTATTCCTAACCTTATAGAGGTTGTTAAAGGATATGCAAAACATGAAAAGGAAGTTTTTGAAAATGTTACAAAAGCAAGATCTGCATTAATAAATGCAGGTGGTGATGTGAAAAAATCAGCAGAAGCTGAGAATATGCTTTCAGGTGCTTTAAAAACAGTTTTTGCAGTAGCTGAAAGTTATCCAGATCTTAAGGCAAACCAAAATTTTATGCAATTACAAGAAGAACTTACAGGAACTGAGAATAAAGTTTCAGCCTCAAGACAATATTATAATGATATGACAACAGACTACAATACAAAGATCCAGTCATTTCCATCTAATATGATAGCTGGAATGTTTAATTTTGGAGCAAAAGATTTGTTTGAAGTTAAGGATGAGAAAGTTAGGGAAGTACCAAAAGTACAATTTTAATTTAATTTTTTAAAATGGTTGTAAATTTACATGATGAAGTAAGAGCTAATAAGAGAAAATCAATTTTTGTTATAATGTCTTTTTTTTTGTTTGTTATTGTTTTAGGGTTTGTTGCTGGACTTGTTTTTTTGGGTGTTTCTGGCGGAGTTTTTAGTGTTTATTCTGGTCTTGTTGGAGCTGTTTTTGCTTTTGTATTATCCTTGATATATATGATGATTTTTATGTCTACAGGAGATAAGATGATATTAAGTGTTACAGGTGCAACACTTGCAAGCAGATCAGAGTATCCTTATCTTTATCATACAACAGAAGCGTTATCATTAGCTGCAGGTTTAAAGACACCTCCTAAATGTTACATAATAAAAGATAATGCATTAAATGCTTATGCTACAGGTTTTACACCTGAAAAATCATACATAGTTGTAACAACAGGGCTTATAGATAAGCTTAATAGGGAAGAGCTTGAAGGTGTTCTTGCCCATGAGATGAGTCACATAAAAAATAGTGACATAAAAGTTATGCTGATTGCAGCAGGACTTGTCGGAGTTACTGTTTTGATATCAGACATGTTATTTAGAATGTTTATTTTTGCTCCAAGAAGTGGTGGTGGTAGGGATAATGATTCTAATGATAAGTTAAAAATAGTCTTTATTCTTGTAGGAGTGTTACTTGTAATATTGTCTCCTATTATTGCACAATTAATAAAACTTGCAATATCAAGGAAAAGAGAATATCTTGCTGATTCAACAGGAGCTTTACTTACAAGATATCCAGAAGGTTTAGCATCAGCATTAGAAAAAATAAAAAATAGCCATATTCCTTTGCAAAATGCCAACAAAGCTACTGCACATTTATTTATATCAAATCCATTAAAAGATGGCAAGCAGTTTTTATCATCAATGTTTTCAACACATCCTCCTATTGAAGATAGAATAAAAAGATTAAGAGGAATAAAAGGATAAGATATATCTTATTTTTTATCGCTAACTTTTATAAAAAATAATTGGTTTTAATAATTTATGAGGTTTTATTATATATTTGTTCTATTTATGTTAATTGTTGAACCAAACATGAATTATACAGTTAATTTAACAATTTCAAATCACATAAATAGTTTTAATTATTCTGGTTTTCCTGTTGCAAATTTTACAATAGTACAGAGTAATGTAAGTATGTTTAGGGAAAATCCTTCAAGCCTTTTAGATTTGGATAAAAAATATGATAAGCTTAAGGAAAATATTAAACAAGAAATGGCAAATGGCATGGTAGAAAAACCAGTCAAAAACTACATGAATAAGACCAATATTAAAAAAGATAGCGTAAAATCGGAGTATTTTAGAATTTATGGTTTAAATTATAGGGATTATGTAATGCATACGAATAATTATTACTAAATTTAAAATTTAATATTAGGCAAATCTTTATAAATTCCTTTTTGTTTTTTGTATATATCAGGGCTTGGATTATTATTTCTATATTGTCGGGATTGCCAAGTCTGGTCAAAGGCGCAGGACTTAAGATCCTGTCACTCTCGTGTTCGTGGGTTCGAATCCCATTCCCGACACTTAAGTTTAAAGGCATTAGAGAGTGGTTTATACTCATTTTATGATTTCTTAGAGATTTCTGGTAGAAAAAGCGTAATTTCATGCAAAAATCCTACTTTTTTAGAAGAAAGTAGGATTTTGAAAAAAAGTCACAATTTAATGCTTTTTGATGTGGTTCGTATTTTTCTTTATAAAGTGATGGAGATTTTTTCAGAAGAGCTTAAAAACCCTGAAAAACAATTTTTGCTTATGTCACTGTATGATAAGCTAGAAGCTTATTATGAGATGGAAGCGAAGAAACGAGAGACTGAAGATATGCGAGATAGACTTGAGGAACTTCGTTATGAGAATTTGAAAGGCAAGATTGAGATAGAAGTTAGAAAGGCTTTGAAGTCTAAGGAGTTAGATACTGAAGATATTGACTTGAAGAGTATATATTTGGATGAGAAGGAGTCTTATTTAAGATGGCTTAACAAGAGGGATGTAAGTGATGAGCAAAAAAGAAAAAATACCAGTTAGGATATTATGCCATTGCTTGTAAAGAAGGAATGGGGAAAGAACCTTCAAAGTTAACTTTAGAAATGTTGAAACTTGAAAAGCCTAATGAGATGTTTGTTGAAGGTAATGTTGTTCGTGGTCCTGATGGTTGAACAAAACCTTTTAACTTGTCAAAACTAAAACAAGAGTTTATTGATATTGCAAATAGTATTGCAAAAGATTTTGAAAGTGAATTTGATATAGCAGAGAATGAAAACGCTTGTCGTTTCTGCGGTTTCAAATTTTATTGTCCTAAGCGGAGTGAGGAGTGATTAAATGGATTTTATAGAATTAAATAATATATTGAAAAACTTAAGAGAAGAAAGGAAAATCTTTCATTCTGAAGCTGATTTTCAACAAGTTTTAATGGTATATTCAAAAGAAATTTCCTAAGTATAAAATTAGATTAGAAGTAAGAAAAGATGGTGAAATGTCAAATAAGAATTCAAATTATTATTTAGATATAATTGTAATTAATAACAAAAATGAAATAATACCAATAGAATTAAAATATAAAACTTTTAATTTGA
Source organism: uncultured Methanosarcinales archaeon (assembly GCA_964429995.1). GTDB lineage: Archaea > Nanobdellota > Nanobdellia > Woesearchaeales > UBA583 > UBA583. The sequence goes on along the minus strand of CAYSDY010000010.1, from coordinate 18,294 downwards.
AAACTACAATTAATTTAAATGGGTTTGAGGAAGCGTATATTTTAAAAAATCATGATGCTACAGATATTGGTAAATATTTATTTTTAAAAGATATTAATCGAATTGAGTTTTTAAAACAAAATAATTTAAACATAAAAAAGGGGTATGTTATATTTTTAACAAATGAAGAGAAATATTAGAATGATAATAAAAAATTAACTATTGATGAAGATTTTAAAATTTATAATAGAAGGAAAATTAATAAAAATGTTAATTTAAAATGGAATAGTATTGCTTCTTGGACAAGACAATATCCATCTTTAAAATTAAATAATGATTATATATTCAATTGGGCAGAATACTCAACTGTAAATAATATTAAATTTAAATATTTATTATTAGAAATATAATATAATATAATAAGAGTTTTTAATATTTATTAATCAAAACTCCAATAAGTAAAAACCTTTTGCACTTTTAGCAATAATCTTACATTCTAGAAATTTTTTCTTTATCAATTCTTCATTAATACCTTTGACAGAGACTCTAAAACTTTCAAACTTATCGTTTAAAAGAAATTTTCCTGATGTTTCAGATTTAAATTCAACATATCTTGTAGTTTTATTAATTATCATAATAGTTTATAGAATTTGTTGGTTTTTAATGTTTTGGAAAATAAATGAGAAGAAATTATTTATTCTCTTCATATAACCTAATAATTTCAGCATAATGTTTTTTAATTGGTAAAAGTTCTTCTCTAAGATCTTCAAAATAAATTTTTTTGTCAAAACTAACTTCAATTCTTTTCTTAAACCATTTTACAAAGTAATTTATATCGTCAGCAAATACTGCTTTTGCAAAATAGTGTATACTTTTGAATTGTGAAACAAAATCTGAAGTTGATACTATTTTTTCCTCTACGGTTTGAGGTTCATGACCTGGCTCAGTTGCTTTAATACAATCAAGTATTTTATTAATTTTATATTCTTGAAAATTATGTTTAACTAATAAATCTTTAGTATATTCTAAACTTCTTTCCTCATGACCTTCAGGTGATGTATTCTTAGCTCTTTTGTATACTAATCCAATATCATGAAATAAAGCAGCATAAGCACAAATTTCTTCGTTCGCATTATATTTGGCAGAAAGCTTTTTTGTCCAATCTATAACTAAATCAATATGATTAGGAAATATCCATGTTCTTTTCCTATATGGATTCTCTGGGTCTTGGTTTTCAATTTCCCACATTTCGTAAACTTCATTATATATTTCTTTGAATAAATCTTGGTTCATATAAAATTAAAATTAGAATATATATTTAAAGTTAATTTCAAAATATAATATATAATAACTAACTTTCAATCAGCATAAATAGTTTCTTTATCATATTTATTAGATATATGATTCATATTGTTTAAACTTTTTAACTGAATTTTTTCATTATTTATTTCAACAATGCTTATTGATGTAGGGTCTAATACAATATTTTTTGTTTTTTCAGGTTCAATCTCTAGTGCTTTTGAAATAAAAAATTTCATAATATTACCATGAGAAACAATAAATACTTTTTCTAGATTCATAGAAATTAATTTATTCCAAAAATTATTTGCTCTTTCAGAGTCTTCCTCAAATCTATTAGGTCTTGTACCTTCTTTAGGAGCACCACCAACAATTAATCTATATATTTCTTGAAGTTCATTTGTTATTTCGAATTTAGGTTTATTAATATTTTGTAATTGAATTTCTTTTGCTGTTAATTGAGCTCTTTCTAAATCTGATGATATTATTAAATCAACTTTTTCTTCTTTCAAACTATTTGCTAATAACTTTATTTGCTCTTTGCCATTCTCAGTAAGAATTGGAGGTTTTGTTGGGTCTAGATTACCTTCTGTTTCTCCGTGTCTGATTAAATAAATTTCCATAAATATGTAATAACTTATTATATTTTAAGTTTTTCTTTAAAATCTTTATGGACTTCTGATGCTCTAGGACCTAAGCTTCCTTGATATTTGCCATTGTATAATTCTATTTTACCTTTAGGAACCCAAAATGATACTTGTCCGATTAGCATGTTTGGATATATTTTTACTGGCAATGTTGCATATAATTGAAAGGTAATATTTCCTATAGAGCCAATATCTATTAAATCAGCGGTAACATGAATGAATAAACCTAATCTTGCAACACTAGATTTAGCATGAATTATAGGTACAAAATATTTACTACCAATAATTTCATTACTATGAGCTAAAATGAAATCTCCTTGCTTTAATTGTAATCCTTCTTTGGGAATAGATTTAATTTCATAACTATTAGGTTTAGCAGGGTCTAAAATATCTTCATTATATGTCAAATATTTATCTCCGAGTGTCAAATCATATGTATTTGTTGTTATTTGTTTATCATTAAAGGGTTTAATAATAATTTTCCCTTCATTTACTTGTTTAATAATTTCATTGCCAGTTAGTATCATTGTATTTCCTCCATTTTAGAAACTTGTGGTAAATTAAATTTACTATATCCTTCTAAATATGAAGAGATATTTCCTTTGTTTTCCCAAAAAGATATTTGTCCAATTATCATAAAAGGATATATTTTAATTTTTTTCGTTGCAACTAATTCTAATGTCCATTTATGAATAGAACCTGTATGACCTAAATTTGCTGAAACTTGTAAAAAAAGTCCTAATCTTCCAAGTGAACTTCTTCCAATTAAAGACATTGCATATTTAATACTACCTAATGTTTCAAAAGTACTAGCTAAGTAAGTTTTATGTGGTTCTAAAATAATTCCTTCTTTAGGAATTTTAATTGTTTTCTTATGTTTTTTATTATTTTTAATGTCAAACATAATTAATTGGTCATTAATACGATAATTATAACTATTAGGGTTAACTTGTTCTAAATAAAAAGGTTCAATTATAATATTACCTTTTTTTATTTGCTTCATTATTTCAGTTCCTGTTAATATCACTTTTAATTTCTATTATGAAATTCAATAAAATCTTTAATTATATCTTCTTGATTAAATGCAAAATTTAAATTTAGTAAATCTTTATTAATATCAAACCATTTATAATCTGATAATTCGCTCTCTTCTAATTTTATATCACCCTCAACAGTTCCATAAAAATATAAAGCTCTTGCATGAAAATCTTCTTTAATAATTAAATATTTAGATTTGAAAAATAAAAAATTTACAATATCACAATTTATTTCTTCTTTTATTTCTCTCTTTAATGCTTCTTCTATTGTTTCATTTATTTCAGGTCCTCCACCTGGCAGAGACCATGTGTCTGGAAATTCATCATCTTTTTTTGCTCTTTTTACTAAGAGTATTTTATCATTATCATTGTTTACAATAATCATATTTACGGGTTGTCCTATTCTTACCATACTTTAATAAATCAAAATGAAGGTTTATATATTTTTCTTTTGACTTTTTAAATGCAAATATGGCACAAATAATTCTTCTTTTGCTAATGCTCCATGTTCTGCTTTAGATGACCATCCATAACTAGGGAAAGATGGTTCAGTAGCAAATGCAATAATATCACCTATTTCAGGATATATTACAGGATCAAACCCAAAAATTTTTTTTAACAATGGATTATTTTTTTTTAAAACAATACCTGTATCACCTACTTGTTCTTCTATGATATCAAAGGCAATATCCTTATTTGAATAAAAATAAGAAGTTCTTCCTAATCCACCTCTATGACTATAACAATATTTTACTATTTTTTCAAAATCAAAAGGATAATTATTTTTCAAGTCAATTTGTCCATGATCTGACAGAAAAACATAATCATATTCAGGGTTTGAATAGATAATATCACAAATTCTATTACTAACATGACTTAATAATTTTTGTGTAATGTCTGTTTCAACTCCTTCTCTATGCATATGTTCATCAAAATCAACTGAGACATAAACAAGTTTATCATTTTTACTTTTATTTAACAATTCTTCAGTATTATCTAAAACAGCATCCAAATCCAGTTGTCTATTATAATCAGACTTGTAATGCCCTCTGGGATGAACGGAAATATGATTAGTACTTTTTGAAAATTTACTCCATAAATTTGAACTATACCAAAAATGATTAACATGAATATAAAATACTGGAATATCTACCTCACTTAAAAAAGATTGTCCATGTATTTGGAATTTAGCATCTCTCAAAGTTTCATTCATTGTATTAACAATACAATCTTTACTTGTTTGATAAATTCCTTTTTCTTTTGGACAATAAAATGCAATACCAAAAATACCATGTTGATTAATTTGATTTCCAAAAAAAATTGAAGAAAATGAGGTTGGTGAGCCAGTTGGGAAAACAGAACTTAATTCTTTCATGTCAGATAAATCAATCTTTCCTCCAAAATGTCTTTTGAATTGAATAGTATTAACAGAATCAAATCCAAATATAATCATTTTTCTGTTATCATTTAACCCTTCTAAGATAGAGTTTTTAATACCAATAACACTATTTTTATAATCTGGTAAATAAAATTTTCTACCACAATATTCGGTTAATAAACTATCTAAATTTTGATTCATTTTAAAATCTCCATTAATGATTCATATTGAATTCTAACTGTTTCTTTTGCAACATTTAATTCAATTTTATTCCATGATCTAGTTAATTTGTCTCTAATAAATTTTTTACCATCATCCATATTTAATTGTCTTTTATTGTATGCAGCATGGAATAAAGGAACAGGAAAACCAATAATTGCCATAGCATCTGCAGATGCTACAATATTCTCTTCTATAGTTTTTCTTGTTAGTCTTTTGGAACCTCTATGATTTAAAATACAATCACAGATTAAATTTGTTTTTGCTAAAGGATAGTTTAAGGAAGTTAAAAAATTTCTTGATAATTCTGAGCCACTTATATGATGATTTTCTCTATCTCCAGTCATCCTAGTAATGTCATGTAAATAAGAAGCAATTTCAACAATTTGTGAATTTGCATTTAATTGATTAGCAAGAAAAATTGCATTATTAACAACAGGTTCGATATGGTAAATTAATCTTTCTTGGCAATCAAGATGTGAAATTACTAATTTTTTAACATCATCAATAATATCATTATGTTTTATTTTAGTCCAATATAAATCAATAGATTCTTTTGCTTCATTAATTGTGATAGACCTATGTATAGCATTATGGAATACAGGAACATTCCTATATGTATGTACTTTCTTGTCACCATATTTAAAACGCAAACTATTTGGTTCACAATTATTGGGATTTCCAAATGAACCACTGAACTTTGAAAAATTCTCAATAACATTTTTACCTTCAATAATTCCTGCACAAATAATTCCTGATGTGAGATATTCCAAAAGAGCACTTTTTAAAGGTTCTTTCTCATCGGCATAAATTAATTCAATATCATCTAATTTTAACTGTTTATCTGTAATAGATATAATATTAAAAGTACTTTCTTTGATAATTTCCTCTAAAATTTCTTTTTTAAATTTATATGCTTCAGGTTTTATAATAAAAAATGTTTGTTCCATCTTACTTATCTAAATCACCAAATCTCCAATGTCCATAAGAATATGATATATGTTTTCTATTAGGCATAAGTTCATCTAATTTTTCTCTTTTATTCACAACATTTATTATTAAATTCTCATAATTTGTTTCTTTTTTTAAAGAAATTTTATCAAAATTTATACAATAACCTATTTCACCATAAGGACTAATTCTAATCTTTCTACAATCTCCACAAGCATACTTATTAGTATGAGAAGTTACCAATCCAAAAGTTATATTTCTATTTTTAAATTTAAAATACTCAGAATTAGGATTTTTCTTTTCTACATCAACTACATCCATATCTCCTAAAGATTTTACTGTATTAAAAAAATCATTTCTATTAACTCTTTTACTATTTAAAGTATCTTTATTATTATAAAAAACAGGATTGTTCTCTACTAATTCGATAAATTTAGGGATTACTTTTCCATTGAATTGTTCTGCAAAATTCATAAAATTAACATATTCATCAACATTCTCTTTTAGCATAACAATATTTAACTTTACAGTATTAAATAATTCAATAGATTTATTAATTGTACAAATAACTTTATCATATTGTTTTGAACGAGTAATTTCTTGATGTTTTTCTGGATCTAAACTATCAATACTAATATTAATTCTAGTTAATCCATTTTGTTTTAAAGTTTCCAATCTACTTATAGAAATACTTCCATTAGTAGTCATTACTTGTTGTATAAACCCACATTCTTTAGCATATAAGACAATATCTTCTAATTCATTTCTTAATGAAGGTTCTCCTCCAGTATAATGTATTTTATTAATTCCTAATTGACTAGCACTTTTTATCAACTTTTTAATTTCATCAAAAGTTATCAAATCATTATTTACATATTTACCATCATTACAGTATATACATTTAAAGTTACAAAGAGGAGTTAAAAAAAACCTCAAGTGATATTTTTCAGCATTTTGTATTTTATTTTTATTATTCATTTTTTCACATTAAATTAAATAAATTTGAAGCGTTTTCTCCTAATACCATTTCTAAAGATGGACCATGTCTAATTATATTAGATAAAACTTCAATTGTCTTAAAGTCAAAATTATCTCCAGAAGAGTCAACATTCCAAGGAAAGTCAGTATCAAAGCAAATCCTATCTAATCTTGTGTTTTTACATAAATATTCCAAGTAGTCTATTTTTCCATTAATTATTCTTTCCATTCTTCCTGTTGTTCTACTTAAGATATAATCAGGTCCAATTCCTATATAAATATTGTGTGATTTATTAACGGTTGCAATTGCATCATGTGACAATCTGGCACCATGAGTTAGATATAATTTCAAATCATTTTCAATTGCAAAATTTACCCATTTCATAGTAGAGTTTTCTTTAAATAATTTTCTTTTATATTTTGGTGGAGTTTCATCATATTCAGTATGTACAACTAAAGGTTTATTCTCTTCTTTTAAAAAATCAATAATTTCATTAGAAATAAGTTCTGGAGATGTACATGTTGCGATACCATGTATTTTATATCCTATAGAATCTTTTAAATAATCGAAATATTGTTCTTTTGTGAAAAATAATGGATGAATACTCAAAATAGGCTTAATTAAATGTGATGCCTTTGCAACTTCAAAAAAATATTTATTAGGTAAGAAATATGGGTCAAAATTTAATTTATCTAATATAAATTCGTTATTAATTTTAACACCATGATAATGTTTTATTTTATTACTTTTGTTGTCTCTAATATAATGAATATAAGAGATATGAGGGATATTGTCTTCTGCTTGTTTTAATATCTCTTTTTGTTTAGGTTCAGTAAACATTGTTAGATATTGTTCTATAAAAGATTTTAAACTAACAACTGATAATGGCATTGGAGTTATCATCATAATAGCTTGAGTTACATTATACTTTTTAGCAAATTTAGTATAAACTTCCATATCAAACATTTTTCCCCCTTTATATGCTATTCCATAATGTGTATGTGCATCAATAACCATTTTAAATCATTTTTATTAGAAATATCTCTTCTATAATTCCCTTATTTTTCCAATTTTTGTTAATTGAATAGATTTCATTAAAACCTTTATAAGTTAAAAGTAAAATTGAATTGATATTAGCCTTAAACACATTAGCATATATAAATTTAATAGAATATTCTTTTTTAATATAATCCAAAACTAACTCAATTGATTCAGACATATAACCATTGTTCCAATAATTTTTCCCTAACCAATATCCAATCTCAGCACTTTTAAAATCCAAGTTAATATTTTTCAATGCAATAGTTCCGATTATTTCATTATTAACAATAATACACCAAATAAAATCAGTTTTTCTTTTTATCCATTCTTGAGATTTTAAAAAATAGTCATATGCTAATTCATATGTATAAGGGAATGGTATAGTAATAAACTCACTTACTTCAGAATCATTACTTAATTGTACAATTCTTTTAATGTCATTTTCATTTATTCTTCTTAAAAACACTCTATCACCTTCTAATTTTTTCATTTTTTAGCTTTATAATTTATAATTTGTTGACAAATATCTTTACTTTTTGAAATACTATTTCCAATATAGATAGATTCAAATATTTCTATAGCAATTCTAATATCTTCAATATTAATTTTATATTTTTCTTGCAATGTTCTTATTCCCTTTAAATAATCATAAAGGACTCTAGATACACCTTTCTTTTTATTTGGTTTAATATTTTCATGATATAAAAAAACAGAAACTATCAAAGCATCTTTAAGCTTATAATTTACATTTTTTGGTAGATCATTAAATTCTAATGTAGGAAAGCAGTCTAAAACATGTTCTAACCCATTTGTAAGTTTAATAATATTTGATGCTCCTAATGCTAATTCAATTCCAATAATTTTTTTATTATTTTCTAGAATAATATAATTTCCAACATCACAAAATTCTCCAGTATTTGAATTTTTTATTAAAATATTAAAATTTCTACCAATTATATTATCCATACCTATTTTATGTCTATAATAATTTTCATTCTTAGTATCATAATTAATTATATATTGATTTTTTTTGGTGTTTAATAAATCAACTAAATCTTGATCTTTTGCTGTAACATTGATAATTATATCTTCTTTGTTTAAATTGATAAATTCTAAGAAATCAAATAAAAAATCAAATAATTCTTTTTTTTTACTTAGTGGACATAAAACACCTAAACTAGGAAAATATGAAGCCCAAAGATTTAATTTATCATAATCATAAAAATTTTTTAAATTTTGAGTTCTAATACAATGTTGAAACATAAATACTCCTTTTGAAGGAATATTTGTTTTTAAATATTTTTTAAATATACTAATATGTGAACCAATTAAATTAACAGTAGAATCAATTCTTGAAGATATTCTTACTGATTTTTCTAGTATCATTCCTTTCATTTTAAAAAAATAAATAAATTTATCTATTAATTGATTTATCTCATTTGTATATTTATCTTGTTCATTAGAGTAATTACAATTTTCTTGTATTTTCATTATTCTAATTAATCAATAATTCATTAATTTATAAATCTTTGTTGGAGTTACTACTGATAAGGTAAATGCAAAGAAGAAATTGTGCTCAAAATAACTCAAAGTAATGAGATAAGATGATTTTTATACAATATTATAATCATTATTATTGTAGTTATGCATCTTAAATATGTAAATTTAATTGTTGAAATATTTTCGGAGCTTAGTTCCATTGTCTTTCCACCACCCAAACCTTAATAAACATTATAATATTAACAACTTTTAAACAAAAAGTAGCTGCAAAAATCCTACTTTTTTGACTAAAAATGACAAAAGATAAAACAAAACTGTCAATTTCAATTGACAAGGAAATAGCCAAAAGACTCAAGAATTCAAGGAGGAAGGCTTCTACTGTCATAAATGAGATTTTGTCAAACCACTATTTCAGGGGTGAAGAGAATCCTACTTTTCAACCCTTAAGATCCTGTCACTCTCGTGTTCGTGGGTTCGAATCCCATTCCCGACACTCGTTAAATTAAAGGTTATACAGTTTTATGTATTATTTTAAAGATAATCATACAAATTTATAAGAAATGCATTTAGGGATGGAAGTATCCCAACAACAGGAACTGCATTAACTAAGATTTTCCACCAATATCAAGGTTTTTAAAATCAGGATAAAGAACAAAAAAATGAGATAGTTACTGAGAAATTAAATAATTTTTTTGATAGATTTTCTAATATTTTAAATAGATTTTAAATTTCCAAGATGATTAATTAAACCCTTATATATTGAAAATTTAAAAAAACCTTGTTTTTCGTAAGCTTGTTTATAAAATAGTGTTATAAAACATTTATATTGTCAGGGATCAGATAGTTTCCTTGTAAAAAATGAGTGGGTTTTTTAGTTCTCTATTGAAGAAACATTATTCTATTTGATTTTTTACTATGTATTCTATTGGTTTTTCTTTTATTATGTTTATTGAGCTTATCAGACCAATTGTTAATATTGATATTATTGTTATAAATGAATAAATCATTAGCTTTAGACTAAATGTTGTAAAATCAGAATTTAGCGTATATTTTATTATTATAAAAGTTGTTATATATGAAAATGTTATTGCAATAATTGAACTTATTATTCCTATAAGCAAATATTCATATGTAAATATTTTTAATATAAAGTTTCTATTACAACCTACTAACTTATATAAAACAGTTTCCTTTATTCTTTCTTTATTTGTTGCAATAATTGAACTTATCAAAATCATTATTCCTGTTATTAATGAAAATATGGTAAAAAATGATACTACAGTTGATAGCTTGTTTATTATTTCTGCAACACTTTTGGCAGTACTTTGTGCATTTATTACTGTTATTGTTGGAAAATCTTTTGCAATTTTGTTTTGTATTGCAGGGATCTTTTCGTTTTCAACATTTAAAGCTGAAAATATTGTCTGAGGTGCATCTTTTAGTATTTTTTCTTCAAATGTAAAATAAAAGAATGCATTTATTGAATTATCAGTTCGTTTTCTTATGCTTACAATTTGTGATTTAATTTCAACTCCTTGTATAAGAAAAATCAATTCATCTCCAAGTTTTCCATTAAAACTTTCAGCTACCATGTCAAGAACAGAAACTTGTATTATATCATTGTTTAAATTACTTTTAAACATTTGATTGGGTTCTAAAGATGCAATTATTTTTTCATTTTCAAGTAATTTGTCTGTATATGTCAAACTAAATGTTCTTGTTAGAGAATCACCTTGTCTTTTTCTTTTCTCTTCAATATCTTTGGTACTTACATCGTTTATGCTTAACAAAGATCCTCTTATGACTGGATAGAATGTTATATTATCAGTACCTATTATATTTTGTATTTGACTTTGGTTTTCTTTAGGTATATCTATTATAAAAAGATTTGGAGAATTTGCAGGGAATGATTTAAAATATTGCTCTTGTAAATTGAATTCAATGAAAGAGATTGTAAATATTATAGTTATTGAAAGGCTTATTGTTGTTAGAACAAGTAATGTTTTGTTGCCAATCCTAAATAGTCCTTTTATTGCATGTTTTAATTCTAAATTTTTTATTTTTATTTTTTTTATAGTTTTTAGTATTATAATATTTAAGAAAAGAATTATTACAAAGAGTGATAAAAATCCGATTATTAAATATAAACTTGTTTTGACATTTTCAATTTCAATAAATACTAATGTTGAAAAGAATAGGAATATTATTGTGTTTATTATATAGAAATATTTATCATAAAGTAATTTATTTATTGATTCTTCTTTCCTAAATATATCTAACGGTTTTATCTTTTTTATTGTTAATAAGGGATATAGTGCAAAAAGAGTGGTAATTACTAATCCTAAAAATATACCTATTAATATTGAATTGATGTCGATTGTAAAACTGATTTCCTGAGGTAGTATCCCTGAAAAAATGTAAGGAAATGATTTCATTATAAAAAATGCAATAATTATTGATAATATAATGCTGATTGTTGTTACGATTAAAATTGAAATATAATAAAATTTTATTATGCTTGTATTTTCTTCACCTAATGTTTTTCTTATTCCAATTGTTTGTTTTTGATTATTTAGATATGTTAAGATTATGCTTGAAATAGTTATCCCTGTAAGTATTATTATGAATATGGTTATTAGTTTTATGAAAAATAAAAAATTATCAACAAAAATTTTTAGTGTATTGTTATTTTCAGAATATAATATTGCTTTTTCTTTTTCATCTGATAATTGCGAATTTATTTTTAATACTAAGAGATCTGCATCATTTTTATCATTTGTTTTTATTAAAGTTTTATAATCAACTCTACTTCTCTCACCTACTAGATTTATCTCTTCTATATAGATTTCATCAATAAGTATTCTTGGACCTATGTCAAATAATGTTAAAGGTCTGTCAGGTTCATTTATTAATATGTTTGAGATTGTAAAAATCTTGTTACCTATTTTGATTTCATCACCTATTTCTAAATCAAGTTTGTCAAGTAGTTCTTGCTCAACTACAATGTTGTTGTTTTTAAGGTTTAATTCTTCACCTTTTAACAATTTGACATTTCCATAAAGTGGATATGTATCTGTTACTATTCTTACTTGTGATAGTATTGAATTGTTTTTTTTGGGGGAATAAGACATTGATGAAAATGAGTATGAATTGGCAATTACTATATCTTTGTTGTTTCTAAGTTCTTGTATTACATCATTTAATTCTTTAGAATAGGGTTTATTTGTTTGAATTATTATGTCAGCACCATTAATTATTTTACTATCAGTTTTAATATAATTTATTGAATTGTTTTTTAAACTGTCTGCACAGATAAAAGTTGATATTGAAAGGATTATACATATACTTAATAATATCATTTGTGCTTTGTTTGCAAAAATTTGATTAAATATTTGTTTTGTTTTTTTCATTTTTGTTTTATATCATTTATTATTTTTCCATCTTTTATTTCTATTACTCTTGATGCCTTATCGCTGATCTGTTTTTCATGTGTTACAAGAATTAATGTTAAATCGTATTCTTTTTGTAATTTGATAAGCAATTCTATAATTTTTTCACTATTTTCACTGTCTAAATTTCCAGTAGGTTCATCTGCAAAGAGAATTTTAGGTTTGTTTACAAGTGCTCTTGCTATTGCAACTCTTTGTTTTTCTCCACCAGAGAGTTGTATTGGATAACTATTTTTTCGGTTTGATATTCCTACTTCTTCTATTAACTCAAGTACTCTTTTATGATTTGTTTCTTTTGATATTTCACTTGGTAAAATGATATTTTCGTATACACTTAATGAAGGTATTAAATAAAATGACTGAAAAACAAAACCTATGTCTTTGTTTCTTAGCTTGCTTAATTCTTCTTCTTTTGAATAAGTTATATCTTTATTTAACAGTTTTATTTTTCCTGTTGTTGGTTTATCAAGTCCAGCTATTATATTTAAAAATGTGGATTTGCCAGATCCTGAAGACCCTTTTATTGCAACAAATTCACCTTTATCTATTTTTAAATTTATTCCTTTTAATATTTCGATATATTTATTATCAACTTTAAATTTTTTAGTTATTTTTTCTGCTTCTAAGATACTCATACATATGTTTGTTTTTAAAAATTTATAAAGTTTATTTATAATAGAGGGTTAAAAAAAACGTATAAACAAAAATCGCAAAATTTGAGTTATCCTTGCCATGAATGATGGGATATTTATCACTCAAATTTTTTTTGCTGTAATTTTTGATCATTCCTTTAAATATTTCATAGCAGAGCAGTGGGTTGAGTATTTAAAGGAATAAATTTGGAATTAAAATTGTTTAATTTGTGCTTATAAGTGTTGTTTGCTAACACTCTTTTGAGAATTTTGTGGTTTTTCAAAATTTTCAATATGAAGTATTACTTGAGTTGATTTTTTATGAGTTCTCAACACAAAATTTAAATATAAAAATTAATAAAAATAAATATAAAATGGAAATTGAAGATCAGGATATTTTGATTCATTCCTTAAAAGCTTTAAGGTTAATTAGAGATTCAATAAATAATTCTATGGTAAATCTTTCTAACACTGATAAGATAACACCATTTTATATAATTCCAATTACTGCTTTTCTTAAAAAAAATCAAAATTTCAAAATTATTTATCCAAAAGATAATTTTAAATTGTCTTATTTGGATACCATTAAATTTCCAGAAACTACATGTGCCTTAAATATTTCAAAAATGTCTTATATTCCATTGTTTGAAATAAAAAAAGAACTGGGAAATAATGAAGAAAATGGAACTATTTTAGACTTGATTGAAAAAATTATTGTTGAAAATTTCGATTTAAAAGAAAATATTCAAATACTAATGTGTATATTTAATGAATTAATTTGTAATATTCAGCAACATTCTGAATCTGATTTTAATTGTATTCAGGCTCAAATATATACAAATAAACTTGCTATATCTTTAATAGATACAGGAATTTCCATACCTAGTAAATATAAAAAATCAGGATATAAAAATGAGGAAAATAATATAGAACTATTTAAATTAGCATTTAAAGGAATCTCAACAAAAGATAACAATGAAAGAGGTACTGGGATACCAAATATATATAACTGGATTTGTGATGGTTTGAATGGTTCAATGGTTATAATTTCAAAAAATTGTGCTTTTAAGAAAATATTTAATGAAAAAATTGAATTTATTGATTTAGAACCCTTAAAGTTGTCATTTGATGGTACAATAATTAATTTATTGTTTGAAAAACCAAAGAAAAAAATAGATTGTTATATGTTTATAAACAAGCCATTGTGTAACTTATAAGTTGCAATAAAGTTTATAAAATATACAATACCTAATATAGTATTAGGTGGTAACAATGATTTATTTGAATAAAAACTTGGCAACTAGAGCTTTGGCAGAAAATTTATTTAAAAAAATAGTTAATGAAAATATTTTAGAATTGGATTTTTCTGGTGTTTTGATTGTTTCTAGATCGTTTGCTAATGAATTTGTAAATTTAGAAAAGGTTCACAATATTAAAATAAAAAAGATCAATATGAAAAAAGATGTGAAATATATGTTTAATAATGCAGATAAACCATTGGATAATGATATTTTAGCAAGAAATAAATATTCTACAATTTCTGTTGAAAAATATGCAAATTTAATTTGAATTTAAGTAGATTAGTAAAAAATTTTAGATTTAAATTGGATTATTAATGGAAATTATTATTGTTTTATCTAATTAGATATTTCCGAGAATGTTGTACGTTTTATAAAAAAAATTTAATATTGAAAAAGTTTAAATATATGTATTATACATTATTTTTATGAAAATATTTATAGCTTTTATTTTAACTTTTATGTTTTTGTTTTCTGGATGTACAAATAATGATTTTGAAAAAGATGTCTTGCCTGTTGATGATTACACAAGGGATGAAATAATAATAGTTGCTGTTGGTGATTCTTTAACTGAAGGTTTAGGAGTTGATAGAGAAGATTCATATCCAAGCATTTTAGAAAAAGAATTAATAAAAAGAAAATATGATAATGTTAAGGTTTTTAATTCAGGTGTAAGTGGAGAAACAAGCACCGCTCTGTATTCTAGAATGGGTTGGGTTTTAAAGCTTAATCCTGATGTTGTGATTTTAGGTATTGGTGCTAATGATGCAATAAGAGGAATAGATTTGCAAATTACAAAAAAAAATATTGAAAATATAATTATAGAACTTACACAAAGAAATATTACAGTAGTTCTTTTGGGTCAGGATATATTTGATAATTTGGGAAAGGATTATGTTTTGGAGTTTAAAAGTATTTATCCAGATTTGGCAAATAAATATCAGCAAATTTATTTTGTTGAAGATTTTTTACAAGGAGTTAGTGGTAATGCGTCTTTAAACAATAATGACAGGATTCATCCTAATGCATTAGGTTATAAATATATAGTTGAAAATAATGTTTTACCAATAATTTTAGAGGTTTTAGATTCAAAATAAATTGTTGGAATATCTTTTTTATTTTTCTATTATTGAAAATATTTTATCTGTTACATTAATTCCAAAAGGGTTTTCCCATTTTGTGTTATTATTATTATTTATATGTTTTAGATATCCTGAAACAATTTTTTCTTTATTAGGTCCTGTTAATATGCTTGATCCTACATCTATTGTTTCAGCTCTTTCAGTATTTTCTCTTAAAGTTATGCTTTTTTTGTTTAGTATGCATGCTTCTTCCTGTATTCCTCCTGAATCAGTAAATATAATGCAAGCATTTTTAATTAGCATTAACATGTCAAGATATCCTACAGGTTCTATTGTCTGTATGAAATCTGGTATATTTATGTTAAACTTTTCAATATTGTTTTTTGTTCTTGGATGTATTGGGAATATTACTTTTTTGTTTGATATTTTAAAGATTTCTGATAGAGATTCAAATATGCTTAAAATATTTTCTTTTATATCAACATTTGAGGGCCTATGCATTGTTAAAAGCATAAATTCATCTTGTTTGATTTTTAAATTGTTAATTATTTTTGATTCTTCTAATGCTATTTTATAATTTTGTTCGACTGCATCAGATATAGTGTTACCGGTAACAAATATTTGATTTTCATTTATGCCTTCATTTATTAGTATTGTTTTTTGATTTTGAGTAGGGCAAAGTAAAAAATCACTTATATGATCAGTTACTATTCTATTGATTTCCTCTGGCATATTTTTATCATTACTTCTTAAACCAGCTTCAACATGTATTATTTTTGTTTTAAGTTTTGATCCTGCTAATGCTCCTGCAAGAACTGTATTGGTATCTCCTTGAACAAAAACAAAGTCAGGGTTTTCTGTAAGCAATGTTTCTTCTATTTTTTGAAGCATTATTCCTGTTTGTTTGCCATGAATTGCAGAACCTACATTAAGATTATATTGTGCTTTTGGTAGTTTAAGTTCATTAAAAAAAATCTCATCCATATTTTGTGAATAATGTTGATTAGTATGGATTATAAAAAAATCCTTTTTATTGTTTTCTAGAAATCTTATTATTGGGCTTAATTTTATTATTTCTGGTCTTGTTCCAAGTATTATTGCATATTTCATTTTAATTATATTATGTATATTAATTTTGGAAAATATGTATTTATAAATTTATTTAAAACTTGATAAGTAATTTATATATTGGCATTTTAATTCAATGTTATAAATTATATTTTTAAGATAAAACATGTTTTTTATTTTACTGATTTAGACAGATAAACCAAAAGACCGCCAAATTCTCTGCTTCTAAAATAATCAATATTGTCAAATGATGCATGCATAAAAGATGTTCCTGTTCCATTATTAGATCCTATAGGTTCTTTTTTACTAAAATCATACCAGTTTAAAAAATGTTCCTGATTATTTTTTTGTTCACGCTGAAGTAATATGTATCTTAGAAATCCTTTTGGTAATGTTTTGCCCTGATCTTCTACTATAATCTCTAAAGATAAACTTTTATCTTTACTTTTTGTTTTTTTGTAAGATAATCTTATGTTTTTATTTTCATATTTGTTTCCATGTTGATATGCATTTAGCACAGCTTCATATACTCCTGTGTATAAATTTGTTGGGAATTCTTCTTCAGAATCTATTAATTCTTTTATAGGATATAATATTTCTTTTAATTTTTTTCTTGAATTATCAGCAGAATCTATGGAAAATGTAATAGTATTAAAATGTTCTGGAATATCTAAGCTTGGAATTGTTGTATCCGATAGTCTTATATTTTCTTGGTCTAACAAACTTTCAATAAGATTACCCTCTAGTGAAAACATATCTTTTCTTATTTTTACCATTTAATATCTATATATTTTTGTTATTTATAAAAGTTTCGTATTTACTACTTAACAGTTGTTTTTTTATTTTTTATATTTCTTATATAATAATCTTTATAAATATTTGATTAATGTGTTAATTATGGATATTTTAAGGTTTTTATCTAATACATTCAAATTGTATGCGTTTGATGATAAGGCTTATGAGGATATAATTAAAAATTTTAATTATAAAGATATTTTGGTTTTATACTTGATATTTAGTTTTTTTACAATGTTAATTCCAATGATATTAGTTGATGTGTCTTTGATATCTGTTGGATATATGATAGGGGTTATTGTTTTTATACCTATATTGATATTGTTGTTTTTATATATTAGTGGAGGTTTATTTCATTTTTTTATTAAATTATTTGGAGGTAAAGCAGATCTTAATTCTTTTTTTAAGGTTTTAATTGCTGTTGCTATCCCTATGCAGATATTTAATTTTGTTTATAATGTGTTTAATTATTTAATGAAAATATCTGTTGATAATGTATCAATCATTTCAAATATAATATTTTCTATTTTGATGTTATGTTTTTATGTTTATGCTTTAATTGTTGGAATTAGGTATTATGCAAAGGTTCATAAAACAGGTTGTGGTGCTGTTATTGGTGCTATGGTTGTTGTTTTGATTTTATTGTTGTTGATTGTTGTTGTGATATCACTTTTGTTTTTTAGTTTTTTTATGATAGCATCTACTTCAACTGTTCCAGTAATTGCTGGTTAAATTATTTTTTTAATAAAAGATTATATTTAACTTATTTGTTTAAATTCTTTATTTTGTTTTTAATATATTTTTATATAATTTTATTATATCAAAGGTTTGAAATTTATATATTAAAAAAAGTTTTATTATTATGTTGTTACTTGTTAAATATAGTGTACAATCAAGTAACATATGTTACTAGTCTAAAAAATATTTTATTTTTATAATT
>CAYSDY010000009.1:0-25839 GCA_964429995.1 uncultured Methanosarcinales archaeon | reverse complement strand
TGCAAGAAGCCACTTCCTAAATTCCAGTTAGAATTTAGGTGGTGGTAGTTCACATTTACAAGCAAAGATTTAAAAATCATTATTAATTTAATTTTTCAGTGACTATTTTAGTTTTGTAGTTGTGCGTCTATAATGAAAAAATGAAAAGAAGTTCAAGAAGATGGAAAAAGAAAGGCCAGATGCGTTGGAAATGGCAGAAAAAGATTATGAGAGCAAAGAAAAGGAAAGAAAAAAATAATAGATAATCTTTTTTTTTGTTACAATTTATAGTTGTTTGTTAAATTTGTTGTTGTTTTTTAAAGAGGATGAAGTGTTCGTTCTCTTCTATGTTTTTTAATGTGTTGAATTTTTTGTATTCTTTTATGTATTCGTTGCTAAGTGTTATTTCCTTATCTTGTAGTGTAATTGTTTTTGATTTGCTTTTGTTGATTGATTCTATTATGTTGTTATAATTGTATTTAAATGTTGATTTTATCATATGCTTGTTTGCTGAAATAATTATTTTATAATCGTTAAGTTCTTCTATTGTTTGAATTTTTGTTGAAATAAGGTGTTTAAACTTTTCATTTTTTAAAAATATGCAGAATCTGCTTTTATTTCTGTACTTATTTATCTGAAAAATTTTGGTCATTATGTTTATTGATAATTTATTTTCATATTTTATGTTTGGTTCTTTGTATTCATTGAAATATTCATAGAATAAAGTTATGTACGAATTTGATTTATTTTTATCTAAAAACTTAAAACATCTTAATATGTGCATAAAATTTGTACTGATTAGATATAAATCACAATCATCTTTTTGCTGTTGTCTTATGCTTATTATAAGATTAGAAATGTGTTTGTTTAACTCTTTTGTTAATTTTTTGATATTATAAGATTTATTAAATTCTTCATATATGTTATAGAACAGAGTATTATAATAGTAAAAATAGTAATTTAAATCGGTTTTTGGATCTTGTTCTTTGATTTGTTTGTTTCTTTCTATGCTTTGTTTAATTAAAAAAGATAATATTTTGTTTATTTGTCTATCTATTTGTGATATTTTTGTTTTATTGTCTGGTTCATACATCTCTATTGAGTCTATTTGATTTAAAAGCAAGGATTTTATTATCAGTTCGTTTGTGCTTTCAAATTTTAAAAGGTTATTTTCATTTTTTTCTTCTAAATTATTTATTATGTTTATAATTTTTTTACTAAAATATTTTTGTGAGAATTCTATTTTTTGTGCACTTGAATGTTCTAAGAAGATGTTCGATAAATATTGCATATTGTTTTTGTATTCAAGTCCGCTTGTCTGAAGAAAATCATAGGAACTTTCAAATGAATAAAAAGAACCATTATATTCCCATAATGGCATTATGATGTTAGAATTGTTGTCTGATAATTTTATGATATTACTTTCTTTTTCCAAGATGTTTTTTAAACGTTCAAAAGAGGTATTGACAAATTTTTTACATTCACAAAGTTTTTCAATAATTTTTTCTTTATTTATTTCTAAATATATGTCATAATCTATATCGTTGTATATTCTTTTAAAGTTTTCATCGATTGCTATTGTTTTATCTTGCCTTATCTTTAATATAGGGTTTAAAAGCGTTTCTATTGTATTTTTATCATAAATGTTTATGTGAGTATCCTTTATGTAATTGTTTTCTATAAGACTTAATGGTGGTATTTTTAATTTCTGAGCTATGCTAAAGTGTTTTTTTGAAAAGTTAGGAATAAAATTGGTAGGATCTATATTATCATCTATTATGTGTATGATGTTAAGTTGTAAATTTAATTTTTTTTTAATATATTCTCTATAGTGTATCATAATTTCAGCTTCCTCAAAAATATATTTGAAAGTTTTTCCTTTAAGATATTTTAATGGATATTCTTCTACGTTTTCTGTTACTATGAAATTGTTTTTTAGCATTTCAATGATTTTGTTTGTTGCAATGTATTTTTTGTTTTCTATTTTGAATGTAAAAAGTTGTGAATCTTTTCCTACTATTATTGTATGTGAAAGTATAAAATTTAAGGGTTCATCTAAAATAAGGAGTATTTCATTGGAAGATAAAGTTGCTGGAATTAGAAAATAATCAGTTTTTTTTGTTTTAAGTTCTATCTCTTTAATGTTTAAAATTCTTTGGTTTAGCTTATACTTTATGTTATATTTTTTCGTTAATAAGTTTTCTGATATTAAGTTGTTTATAAGTTTAAAAAGAATGTTATAGTTCATTTTTGCATTATTATGTAATCTTGCTTATTTTCAATTGTAACATCTGTATTAAAACCAATAAGATTTTGTGTGTTTTTTGATGATTGAATTTGTATGATATCTTCATCTTTTGTTACTTTTACGTCTGTTTTTATGTATAGAATTGAATTAGGTGGAATTATGTTTGATAATGCACTATATTGATATCCTAATATTTTGGTTTCTATTCTGTCAGGATCAGACATTGCAAATATAGCTGTACTTATTATAAGCAGAATACTTGTTGCAAGAATTATTTCAAATATTTCAAATACACTTAAATCAAGAGAATTTGTCATATATTTTAGAACGAGTTTTTTATTTAAGTTAGTATGGTTCTATTTTTTAGTAGTAAAAAAACAAGTTATTGTTAAAAATAAATGGGTTGGTTTAGTATAATCTTGAATTTTATCAGAATGTTTTTAAATTAACAGCGTGTTTCATTATTATGGATTTGACTTTTTTTTCAAACAATGTTGAATTTTTTGTTTTTGTGTTTTTTTTGACTCTTTTATTGATATTTAAACGAAAGAGACTTACAATTCAGGGATCTTTTCCTTTTTTGTACATGCTTTTGTATAATACTAGGCTTGGACTTGATAAAATGAGTGAATGGTCTAAGAAAATGCCTAATTTTTTTAGGTATCTTTCTTATTTGTCTATTTTTGTTGCAATATCAGGAATATTTATATCCACAGGGTTTATGATATATCAATTAAAATTTATAGTTGATAACAACATTACATCAGGTGGTGGTTTTGTGCTTCCAATAAAGACTGAATCAGCAATGGAAGGTGCAGTGCCTATATTTTATGTTCCTTTTTGGTATTGGATAATTGCATTATTTGTGCTTATAATTGTTCATGAATTTGCTCATGGTGTTATTGCTGAAAGATGGAAGGTTAAGATTAAATCTAGTGGTTTTGCTTTTTTAGGCATAATAATACCATTAATTCCAGCAGCTTTTGTTGAGCCTGACACAAAAAGCTTAAATAGCAAGAAATGGTGGCAGAAAATTGCTGTTTTAGGAGCAGGTTCAATGAGTAATTTTATTTTTGCAATATTGTTTTTTTTTGTTTGGATTGGAATGTGTGGTCCATTTATTGACTCTACAATGCAAATAGGAGATATTTCATTTTCAAATGTTACTTCTCAGAGTGGATTTAACCAGTATAATATTAGTTCAGGAAATATTGTTGCAATAAATTCTGTTTCAGATAAAGAATTTATATTGTTAAAATTAAAGAATATATCTATTGATGAGCCTTTAGATATAACTCTTGATTCTGGGACATATCTTATCAATCCATATTATGATAATCAAAGTAACAGAACTATGATTGGAGTTTCTGGCTTAAAATCAGGGTTAGTGATTAAAGATGAATTTGAAATACTTGGCAATTTTCCAATATATTTTGAAAGGTTATTGTTTTGGTTGTTTTTCTTAAATCTTGGTATTGGTATAATGAATCTTTTACCTATATGGATAACAGATGGAGGACAGGTTTCATTAGTTCTTCTTGAAAAAATTATGAAACCTAAAAGAGCTGTACTTATATATAATATAATAAGTTTTTTTACACTTATTACAATAATTTTTACTTTAAAATCTTCCTGGTTGATTAAAATAATTTCAATAATTTTTTAAACATTTAAATCAATCATTATATATGGCATTAAATTTTATTAAAAAAGGTGTTGCGTATTCTTTCTTGATTGGCTTAACAATATCGCTTGTTACATTGATGATAATGTTTTCATTCATATTTTTAATGTATGATGATTATAGTTATTCAAGTTCTGTTTCAGAATGTTCATTATTTATGAATAATGTTAATGGAAAAAGAGCTTATTTTGGAGAAGATTTGAGTACTATAACACCAGTTTTTGTTCATAATGTTGCATCATTATGTCCATCTAAAAAGGTTAATATTAATAAAAACGATATTGATGGTGCATTGAGTCTTGCTAATGATTGTTATAAAAAGTTTGGAAAAGGGTACGATTTTTTGGGTGCTAATGTTAATAATGCGAATTTATGTATTTATTGTGGAAAAATTACTGCAAATGCAGATATTGCAAATTTTGCTTATGATTTTAGTGAAAAGAGCAATAATCAAATTTATGACTTTTATACTGTTAATTCGAACTCAAATAATATGAATTCATTTTATTTGTCATTTGAGAACTTACCTTTAGAGCTTAAAAGAGGTAATGAAGTATATGTTTTTTATACTATATTTAGAGATTCATCACAGCAAAGTTTTTCTTCAAAGGTTTCTTCTTTTATCTCAAAAAATTTTGCAAAAATTTCTACAGTTACATCATTTGTAAATTATCATATTGCAGAAACAGATTTAGAAACATTTTCAGGAATAATACTTGCAAAGGATTTAGAGTATGATAAAGATGATATGCAGGTTAAATCGTTTAATACCATAAAAGATTGTGATCTTATAGTTCCTGAATACGAATATTAGTTAAAAAAGAATAATGATTCAAAACCAAGCCCTTGGATTTGCAAAGTCACTTTGTTCGTTGGTTTGTTATCACAAACAACTACGTTCAAATCCCTAATAGTTTGATATTAGTTAAAAAAGAATAATGATTCAAAACCAAGCCCGGGATTTGAACCCGGATTGAAAGAGCCACAATCTTTCGTGTTAACCTAATTACACTAACTTGGTCATCAAACGATGTTAACAAATGTTAATTGTGTAATTATTATAAATTTTGTGATTTTTTTTTAATGATAGAGAGTTTTGAAAAACTTAAAGGGAAGGAACTTTTTGTTTTTTATTCAAAGTAACACAATAGTTTTATATATTGTAAACCTTGGGACTTTTGTATGAAATCTATTTTTAAACAGTATGATGTAAGAGGAGTTTATGGGCAAGAACTTACTAAAAAAGATGCTTACATGATAGGCTATTATTTTGTTAAAAAAACAAATATTTCAAAATGTAAAGTTTCTATTGATTGTAGGCTTTCTTCTAAGGATCTTGCAAAATATATGATTTTGGGGCTTAAATCTGCAGGTTGTGATGTAATATATATGGGTTTAAATTCAACACCAGTATTTTATTATTCTTTGTTTTGTGATGATTTAAAAACTGGAATTCAGATTACAGCATCACACAATCCAGCAGAGGATAATGGTTTTAAATTTGTTTTTGAAGGTAATTCTTTTGATTATGAATCTGGTTTAAAAAAATTGGAAGTTGATGTGCATGATGATCTTTATAATGCTTTAGTCAAATTTGACTCAATGGTTAAAGAATATGAGGATATGGATTATGAGTCTTTTATATTAAATAAAACAATACAAAAGAATTATCTTGAAGATTATGTTGATTTTATGTCTAAGTTTTTGGATAAAATTATTGATGATGCTTCAATATTGGCTTTAAAAAAGTTGAATATTGGTGTTGATTTTTCTTCAGGAATGTCATCTGTTGCATTAAAAAAAATATTTGAGAAGAAAGGTTTGGTGTTTGATTATTATAATGATGTTTTAGATGGTAGATTTCCTAATCATTTGCCAGAACCACCTAAAGCACATGACTTTCTTTTAGATCTTGAGGATGAATATGATTTTTTCTTTGCATTTGATGGGGATGGAGATAGAATTGGAGTATTTGATTCTAAAAAAGAGTTGGTGTTAAATGATTATATTATAGCTTTGATGATAGATTATTTTTCAAAAGAGCATAAACATTTTGTTTGCGACTTAAGGGCTTCAAAAGTGATTTTTGACATTGCAGATAAAAGAGGAGTAAAAGTTGATAAATTAAGAGTGGGTAGGAGTTTTTATCAAAGACATCTTACTTCTTTTAATTGTTTTTTTGGAGCAGAACTTTCAGGGCATACGTTTTTTAAGGAGTTTTTTAATCTTGATAATCCGGATATGGCCCTTTTTTATTTATTAAAACTTATCGTTTTAAATATAAATGATTTGCCTAATATGTTTTTAAAATATAAGATTTATTATAAAATACCAGAAATGAATTTTAGTGTTGAAAATCCTGATTCAAAACTTGCTGAACTTAAAAGGAATTATATATCAAATCTTGACAGTGAGATGGATGGATTATCATTTAAGTTTTCTGATTGTTGGTTTAATCTTAGAAAATCAAATACAGAAAACAAGATTAGGCTTAATATAGAGGGGAAAGATAAGGCTAGTGTTGAGAGATATCTTGAGAAAATAAAAGTATTTTTGGGTTAAATGTTTGGTTTAGACTGTTAAATTTTTTTATATTCTCAATAATTTTTTAAATGATTGTAAAGATATATTTTGTATGGATAAAGAAACTATTTTTACAAAAATAATAAATGGAGAAATCCCGTGCAGAAAAGTATATGAGGATGAAAGTACATTTGCTTTTTTTGATATTTCACCTTTTGAATTGGGACATACATTGGTTGTACCAAAAAAAGTTTATCAAACAATATTTGAGATGCCTAATGAAGAGTTTATTAAACTTATGTTAACTGTAAAAAAGATTGCTGATTACTATTATGATGTTCTTGGTTGTGGTATAAATATTGCACAAAATAATTTGAAAATTGCTCATCAGGAAGTTGATCATGTTCATTTCCATGTTATTCCAAGAAGAGAAGAAAAACATTTTTATGGGAATAAAAGTTCTAATATCTATAGTAAAGAGGAAATAGATAATATTTATAGATTATTAAAAATGAATTAATGATTTTGTAAGGTTTTTAAAAACTTAAAAGTTTAGAAACTGCAAGTGATAAGCTAGTAAAAAGCTCAAATTTGGGGTTTTGAAAGACTATTTATTAGTAAACTGAATAAAATTAAAGATTTTTTAAAATTCTCTTTGTTTTTTCGTAAAACTTATAAGTGATTGCCTGTGACTTTTTATTTATATTAAAAAATGGTTGATTTTTGTGATAATTGTGGAGCCATAATGGTTGGCAACAAGGGAAGTGAAGGTAAATGTTCTGTTTGCGGTACTGTAAAAAAACTTGTAAGTACGGTAAACCTAAGTGAAAAGGTTAAAAAAAAAGAAGAAAAAGAAGTTTTGGACAAGAATGATGCATCAGGAGAAATTCATCCAGTTGTTGATATGGAGTGTCCAGAGTGTGGTCATTTAAAAGCCAGATTTTGGACAAGGCAGACAAGAGCTGGTGATGAACCTGAAACTCAGTTTTACAAATGTGAGAAGTGTAAACATCAGTGGAGAGAATATAGATAATTCTACTTTTAAAACATTTTTTTGTGACTTATTTTTCTTGATTTTGGGAGATAAGAAACAAAATATTTGTCTTTTTTACTAACACACCCCCAGTTTTCATTTTCAAATTTGACAACTAAAAATGGACATTTTCCATCTGAATTGATCGATTCTATTTCTTCTTTGAAAAGATTCTCTTTGTTTAGAAAATTGTCTGATTGCTTTAGCATTATATAGTTTTTTTCTATATTAAGATTTCTTGTAGCTTCAAAACTTAACCTAAAACGGTTGTTATCATGAAATTTACCAAAATAGAGTCCTATGTTGATAATGTTTTTAAGATTCAAGTTTTCTACTTTAAAATTACATATGTATACCTTATTATTGTTTTCATTAAGATAGAAATTGTAATCAATTATTTTATCAATATTACATCCATAATTATCTTTTACATAGTTTAAAAGATTTTCTTTATCTTTTTTGCTTAGAATTTTGTGTGTGAACATTTTTTAAAGAAATGTTTAGTATTTTATTGCATAAATACCATTCTGACTTTTCTTGGTTATTTTTCCAACTTCTGATTTTTCGTCAAGTATTAAAATTCTTCCCTTGTATTTTTCAATAAAACTGTTGTTTGTGCACATAGGGCAGTTTTTAACTTCATCCTCAACAATCTTCCCACAGATTTTGCATACTCTTGTTTTTTTTGCCATTTTAATTACCAATCAATGCAACCTAATCCAGGTTGTCTCATTGTTAAACCAATTTTTACATTTTTTATGTCTTTAAATGATACAGCAACAACACTTGCTCTTACTATATCTTTTGCTTTTAGTGTTTGATTGGTTTGTGAACCAGATATTACTCCAGTTTTTGAGAATGATACCTGATCGTTCATTGTTTGGGATAAGTGTATTAATCCATCTATTATACCCATGTTGATGAAAACACCAAAGTTTGTGATAGAACTTATTTCTCCTTCTATTACTTCATGTAATTCGGGTTTGTATGTTAATATTGTGAATTCTACGACGTAATGTCTTGATTCATCTTCAGGTAGCTTGAATCCTTGACCTATGTTATTTACGTCAATTATACTTATTACAAGACCAAAATCCTCTGTTGTTCTGTCAGAGTAATCTCTTATTAGCTGTTCTTTTATTGCTTCGTTTAAATTGCCTTCAAATAAATCGGGACTTAAGTCCACATAGTCCTTTAGTTTAACTTTGTAAAACATCTTATAATTAATACTTTGTGTTTATTTATAAAATTTGTTAGAGTTTTGTCAATGTCAGACATTATAAGGTTGATAATTTAAATGTTTAATTTAAACATATACCTATTCTTTTTTCACTGATTCTGTTAAAGATTTCAAAGATTTTTTTATTATTCTTACAGGATTCCATTCTCCTTTTTGTTCTTGGCTTATTTCTTTTTTCATTTTTAATATGTTGTTTTCAGATGAAAGCCTTATGTTTATTTCTATTTTCTTTTTATGACCAGATAATTCTTTTGCACCAAGCTCTTTTGTTGTTATTTTTAATAAATTGTAATTACTTATTTTGCTTATTTTGTTCATTATTCGTTTAAAATATTTGTTTAATGCTTCTATCTCATCAGGATAAAGTCCATCTGTTTTTGTAAACTCTATGTTTTTATTTTTTTCTGAATGTGAAGATTTTGCGTGTTTGTATATTTTTAAAATGTCTTTGTATGTTATTATTGAATGCAAAACGGTTTTATTTTTTGATACTATTATGGATGGTAATTGTTTTTTAATCATTGTATCTATGGCAGATTTTATTGATAGATTCATATCTATTGTTATGGGGTTTTTGTTTGCAATGTTTAGTACTTTTATTTGATTTATATCGTTTGTTTTATGATGTATTTTTTCTTTTGAATATGATAATAATAGATCTATTGGTCTTACCTCTCCTATTATGTTTGAATTGTCATCTATTACTGGCAGTATGCTTATCTTTTTTTTTGATAACATACTTTTAGCATATGAAATGGGATGATGTATCATTAGTGTATTTATCTTTTTTTGTGGCAATGAGGCGATTTTTTGATTTTCAATGGAATTTTTTATTGATTCTAGTGCATTAACAAAATCAAATATAATATCATCTTTTGTTAATATTAATCGTGTTCCACTTTTGATAAGGGTATCAGTTTCTGACTCGTTTGTTTGTTTTGGAATAGTTTGTATAAAGTTTCTTATTTTTTCTTCTTCTGATTTCATTGATAATGCAAGATTATTTATATCCACAAAAGATTTAGGGATTGTGTTAACTATTATAAAATTCGAATGTTTTTTTTCGCCAGCTTTCTTTAAGACAAAGCTTATTGTTTTGTCAGGGTCGGTATCAAAGTAGTTTTTTATCATTTTTGTTCTAATATGTAATGGATTTTAAATTTTATAAACTTCTTTTTTTACTCATTGTTTGGATATTTGCTTAAAATATCATATTTGTCTTTTTTCTACAAATCTTTATATACAAAAAAGAATTAGTAAATATGATGGGGAAGAAAACGACTGTGAATTTACCTTCTGGACAGGGAGGATTGATAGGTGGTGTTTCAAGTTCTTATAAGACCAAATTTGATTTTGGACCAAAGTTTGTTGTGTATTTTTCTTTGGCTGTTGTGTTTTTTATTTGGATTTTATTTAAGACGTTAAAATGATTCCCGGTGTAGATCCTAGGCAGATGAAGGCTATGATGCGTCAGATGGGCATATCTTCACAGGATTTGTCGGCAGTTGAGGTTATAATAACAACGCCTGAGAAAATTTTTAGATTCAAATCACCTTCTGTTCAACAGATCAGTATGAGAGGAGATGTTACATTTCAGGTTTCTGGAGATTTTGTTGAAGAAGATGTTGTTGTAAATGTTCAGATAAGTGATGAGGATATTGAGTTGGTCAGTTCTAGAACAGGTGTTTCAAAAGATGTTGCAAAATCAGCACTTAAGCAATCAAAAGGAGATATAGCTCAAGCTATTATTGATTTAAGTGATTAACAATTTTAAGATGGAAATGGATATTGGCTTGATAAACGAGGATATAAGAGTGCTTAACAGGCATCTTAATTCCATAGAGCATATGATATATGTTTCGTGTAAATTTACAAGAACCACAGAAATGCTAAAAAAAGTAATGGAGACTATAGTTAATGGTTATGAACAGTTTTTTGGTGTTGCATATCGGATATTTATAGATGATGAAACAATAGAGGCTAATAATGTACTTGATAGAATAAAAATATTGAAAGAGGGCTTTCTTATGAATGGATTGGATTTGGATCTTTCTGATTATTTTTTATTGAAAAGACTTTTAATGTCTGATTTTGAATGTATAGGAGAGTATAGGAAAAATCTTTGCATGGTGTCTTATCTTGATGGTTCTGAATATATCATAAACATAAGTAAATTGCTTAATTTTTATGAAAATCTTAAAAATGTTTGTGTAGGGCTTGGTAGTTTTAAAAATAATTTTTAACAACTATTGTGTGGTTATAATTACATATAAAAACTTTTTTCTATTTATTTTACATGGGTAAATTAATAGTAATTTCTTCAGGTAAGGGAGGAGTTGGAAAAACCACTACAAGTGTAAATTTAGCAACTGCATTGGCAAAACAAGGAAAAAATGTCATATTGGTTGATGGAAATCTTACAACACCTAATGTTGGATTGCATTTGGGTCTTACAAAATTTCCTATAACATTAAATGATGTGTTAAGAGGGGATGCTGTTCTTAAGGATTGCATATACATACATCCTTTAGGGTTTAAACTTGTTCCTGGTTCACTTTCTGTTAGAAGCTTTTCTGAAATAAATTCAAGAAAACTTAAAAAGGTTTTTGATGATTTAAAGGAAATGTGTGATTTTGTGATAGTTGATAGTGCTGCAGGACTTGGAAATGAAGCGATTTCTATATTGAAGAATGCAGATGAGATAATACTTGTTACAAATCCAGAATTACCAGCTGTAACTGATGCTTTTAAGGTTGTAACTTTGGCTAGAGAAATTGGAATTCCTGTTAAAGGCATAGTACTTAACAAAGCAAGAAGAGATAATTTTGATCTTGGATTTAGAGCGATAGAAGGGTTGCTTGAAACACCTATAACTTCTGTTATAGAGGATGATAAGAATATGCGTGTTGCACTTTATAAGAAAAAGCCAATAGTTCACTTAAAACCAAACTCTTCTACAGCTGTCCAGTATCATCACCTTGCAAAAAGAGTTCATTTAGGAAAGTACCAGCGTCAGGTTGAAGAGCTTGAAAAAGAAAATTCCTTTTTAAGAAATATACTAAGAAGCATGGGATTTTAATTTTAATTCATAAAATTTTTAAAATATGTTTTTTTATTTTTTTTAGAGGGTTTTTTCAAAGTGTTTTGAAAAACTATCTTTTACCATAAAATAAAATTATTACAATCTGTTTGAAAATGTTTGATAAGATAAAAGGTAAGCTTAAAAGTGTTTTTTCAAAATCTGAAAAAATATTTGATGAAGAAAAAGATAACAAAGAGAATGTACACGAATCAGTTGATATTCCTGTTTTAGATAATGAATTAGAACAAGATGTACAGGTAGATGATATAAAATCAGAAGAAGTTGTTATTGAAAATAATGATATTGTGCAAAAATCTAATGATAAGACAAAAAAAAAGGGATTTTTAGAATCTATTTTTAAGAAGAAAGATGAAAAAGTAGATGAAAATGATACAGAAAAGTTATCAGAAGAAGTTGTTTTAGATAATAAAGAGCCTTTAGCAAAACAGGATACAGGGTTTAGTCTTATTAAAAAAAACATAAAAAACTCTGATTTTGATAAAATTTGGATTGATCTTGAAATTTTTTTACTTGAGATAAATATTGCATATGATATTGTACAAAAAATACGTGATGAACTTGAAAAAGTTGTTGTTGGGAATAGCTTTAATAGATTTTCTCTTAATGAAAAAATAAAACAGGTTATGATTAGTGAAACATACAAGGTGCTAAAAAGTAGAGAATCTGACATGCTTGTTTTACTTAAAAAAATAAAGGAAGAAGGTAATGTTGCAAAGATATTGATTGTTGGTGTTAATGGAACAGGTAAAACTACAACGATTGCTAAGATAGTTCATCTTCTTAAGGAAAATAATCTTAGTGTTGTTGTTTCTGCTTCTGATACTTTTAGAGCAGGTGCAATAGATCAATTAGAAGAACATAGTAAAAAACTTGGATTTAAGATGATAAAACATCAAATGGGTAGTGATCCTGCTGCTGTTGCTTATGATACAGTTGAACATGCAAGATCAAAAAAAATAGATGTTGTTATTGTTGATACAGCAGGAAGAATGCCAAATAATGCTAATCTTATGAATGAACTTTTTAAGGTTCATAGAATATTAAATCCAGACATAAATCTTTTTATAGGTGATAGTGTTTCTGGAAATGATCTTATTGATCAAATAGAATTGTTTGATAAGATTGTAAATATATCTGGAATAATACTTACAAAAGTTGATACTGATGAAAAACCAGGTTCTGTAGTTAGTGCAGCTTATAGTATTAAAAAGCCTATATATTATCTGGGAAATGGTCAAGGATATAGTGATCTTGTTAAGTTTGATGCACAGGAAATATCGAACAAGTTGTTTGATGATTAATTTTAGGTTATTTTTCTTGCCTTTTTTTACAATATTATCATAAAACAGATTGCGCTTACTGTAAAACCTAATATGTAACCCCCTAATATGTCAAGGATGTAATGTCTTTGGTTATAGTATCTTGAAAAAGTTACAAGAAACATAACTATTATACAAAAAGATATGAATAGCAGTGAATTATTTAATGTTATAAGATTTAGCATTAAAAAAACTATTCTACTGCTATGACCAGATGGAAATGAAGATGCGTTTATTTTTTCAAATATATTTGAGTAAGGTTTTTTGCAAGGTCTTTCCTTAAAATATATAAAACGAATAATTGTTATAGAAATTTCTATTATAAAAAATCCTACAATAAGTCTTAAAGACAGTTTTTTATGTCCCATTGCATAAAAAAAAAGTGTTAATAATAAAAACACATAATAACTTGCAATTGTTCCTATCTGTTTAAAGAATCTTTTTGTTTCTTGTTCAATTATTTTTTTAATCATTAATATGATTCAAACCTAATGTTTTATAAATTTATTTTAATTACTATTAGTAGTTTTATTATTTGAAAATGGCATATCTTAGACAACCGATTATTTCTGTGCTTGGTCATGTTGACCATGGTAAGACTTCTCTGCTTGATTTTATAAGAAAAAGTAAGCTTATAACAAAAGAGGCAGGAGGAATTACTCAACACATAGGTGCAACTGAAGTTCCTAGGCAAGATGTATTAAAAATAGTTAAAGGAGTTATAAAAGAAGAGATGGTTAAAATTCCTGGTTTGTTATTTATTGATACACCTGGTCATAAGGCATTTACTTCCTTAAGAAAAAGAGGAGGATCTATATCTGATATAGGTATTCTTGTTGTTGATATAAATGAGGGCTTTAAACCTCAGACAATTGAAGCTCTTGAAATATTAAAATCCATGAAAACTCCTTTTATACTTGCTGCTAATAAAATGGATAATATTTATGGATGGATTTCAAATCCATCTAAACCACTTAAAGAAAATATTTTAAATCAGAATCAGGAAATTCAATATAGATTAGAAGAAAAAGTTTATGAACTTGTTGCAAAAATTTCTGAATATGGCATTGATAGCGACAGATATGATAGAATAGAGGATTTTACCAAAAAGATAGCAATTGTTCCTATTTCTGCAAAGACTGGAGAAGGTGTTAAAGAATTACTTACAACACTGGTTGGACTAACACAAAAATATATGGAGAAAAAATTGACTATTCAGAATGAGCAGATATCAAAAGGAGTCATTCTTGAAGTTAAGGATTATGTTGGTCTTGGGAAAACAATTGATGTTATATTATATGATGGTGTTATGCAAACAGATGATATTGTACTTGCACTTGATACAGATGGTGTTAAAAAATCAAGACTTAAAAGTATACTTAAGCCTAATGAATTAAAGGAAATCAGAGATTCTTCAACAAAGTTTAAGACGATAAAACAGATTCATGCTGCTGCAGGAATAAAACTTGCATGTCCTGATTTTGATGATATAAAAGCAGGAATGCCTATAATTACATTAAGGCCTAATGCTTCTGACAAAGATGTTGATTTTTATATAAGAGAACTGGAAAAAGAGAAAATAGATGTTAGTATGTTAAATGATTCAGAAGGAGTATTGATAAAGGCTGATACTTTAGGATCTATTGAAGCACTGATAAATATACTTTCAGAACAAAATGTTCCTGTACGAAAAGCATTGATAGGTAAGGTTACAAAAAAAGACATTATAGATGTTTCTGCTGATCTTGAAAAGAATCCTAAAAATGCATTAATAATAAATTTTTCACAAAAAATTGATTCAGAAATAACGGTACTTGCAAAAGAATATGGTGTTAGTATAATATCACATGAAATAATATACAAGCTTGTTGAAGATTCTGTATCATGGATAAAAGATAAAGAACTTGAAATCAACAGGAAAAAGCTTGAAAGTTTAATTATGCCTTTTAAAATAAAAATAGTTAAAGGATGTATTTTTAGAGTATCTTCTCCTGCAGTTGTTGGAGTTGAGGTTCTTGCTGGTACTCTTAGACAGAATGCTGTTCTTGTTACTGAATATGGGAAAAAGGTTGGTTGTGTTAAGACTATAAAGGATAATGATAAATTTTTAAAGGAGCTTTCTGAAAACAAAAGTGCTGCTATAGCTGTTGATAATCTTGTTGTAGGAAGACATGCACAGGAAGATAGTTTGCTTTTTTCTTTTATGGGAGAAGAAAATTTTAAGAATCTTAAGAAAAATGCAGATCTTCTTTCAAAAGAAGAAAAAAATGTTTTAAAAGAACTTGCCGATGTTATGAGAAAAGAAAATTCATTATGGGGTTTATAAAACAAAAAAAAGGTTAAAATTTATAAAAATCAAATAATTTGATAAATTTAACTATGCTTAACCGTATTTTTAATGCTAAAGGAAATGTTGTTGTTTTTGGGATTTCTTCTTCTTTTAAAAAAGAGTGTTTATTACACATAAATGATGAGAATTTTTGTTTTTTTTCTTATGATAATTTTTTTTTAAATTTGATTGAAAATTTTTTTATTGGGATAGAATATGTTGATGATAGAATTCTTATTGATTATCTTATTGAACATTATGAAGATTTGGGTTTATCTATTGAACCTAAAAATTATAAAAAAAGTATAATAAATCTTTTTTTAGAATTAAGAACATTACAAAAAGAAAATATAAAACATGAATTTTATGATTTTAAAAATGATGAAAATTTGAAACAGGATGTTGTTAATATTTATGAATTTATTGAAAAATATAAACATGATAATAGTTTAAAAGATAAGATAGATGTTTACAAAATGTTTTTAATGAATGATAATAGCAACTTGTTTTCCTTTTTATCTGAAAAATATATTTTTTTTGAATCTGTGTCGATGCTTGATGAGATTGATAGGATTGTTGTTCTTAAAATATATGAAACTATTAATTGTAAAAAGTACATATTTTTTGAAAATTATTCAGAATGTGTAAAATCAGATGATATTGCTAGAGTTTTTTTTAGTTCAAAGATTTTTTCAGAAATAGAAATTTTAGATATTTGTAATGATGGTGATTATTTAAAAAATGATAATTCTAAACCTTTTCTTGTTGAAAGTGATAATGAATATTCCTTTAAGTATTACTTGCTAAAAAATATTTTAGAAAATCAAGATAAAAAAATACTTGTAATTGTTCCTGATATTTTTTGTTCACATTCTGTTTTTGATTTTTTAAAATCTGAAAATATAAAAGCAAACGTATTTTCATACAATATATTAAAAAATTCTTATGTTTCTAAGATAATTGATTATTGCAGGTTGTGTGATTCTGTTAAAAATTCTGATATTTTTTTTTTTGAATTATTTAAAGAGGCTTTGATATCAGAATGTTCAATAAGAAGCATATATCGTATTGCAAAGGCTAAAAACAAATCAATTTGGGAAATTATTACAAATGATAGTGACATTTTAAGCTTATCTTTGTTTGATTGCGAGAATTTATCATTAAAAAATATATGTAATAAAATATCAAGTATAATTGATAAAAAAGATAATTTTCCAGTGGATATTTTAATTGATAAAATAATAAAAACATTTAATTTGCTTGATAATAATTCTGTGTGTTTAGATAAAATAGATTTTTTTAGTATAAGTAATTTTATGCAGAATGTTTCTATTTGTAAAAAAAGAGGATATGATTTAAGAAAAATAAATGATTTTTTTAACAATGTTTCTGACATGATTAATGCTAAAATAGATGTTGATGATTTAATTGATATTGATATAGCAATGCCAAAAGATTTTTTTAACATTAAGGATTATGACAGGGTGTATATTTCTTATGCAAACCAATCGAGTTATTCTTTTAAAGAAGGATATTGTTCTTCTCAAGCCCAATTTTTAGATTTGATTGATGATATGATTAATTTAAAAAAGTTAAAACTTGAGGTTGTATATCTTAAGAAACAAGATTCTTTCAATAAAAAAATGATGTTGATTTTTGAGGATTTGAAAGATAATTTTGCTTTTAAAAAAGATTTGCAAAATAATGTTTTTGAATTAAAATTAAACAAAAAAGAGCAAGTATTAAAAGAGATTGCTTCAGATATCAATGATGCTGTATTTAAACAAAACAGTGAAAAGTTTGAACAGGCATATAGAGTATATAAGTCAGTTTTTTTAAATGATAATAGTTTATTATCTTTTGATTCTGAAACAATTGAAAAAATTAAATTTTATAAAAACAAAATAAATGGAAGTGAAGACTTAAATTTAAAAAAATTTAAAATAAAACCGCAAAGTATGGTTTATTCAGTTTCGCAACTTAAAACATATAAATCGTGTCCTAAAAAATACATGTACTCATATATTTATAAGATACCCTCTTTACCTAAACATTTTTTTGATTTTGGAATTTCTGTTCATTCTGTGTTAGAAAAGATTGTTGTAGATTTAAATGAAAAAACGTATGAGCAGGTTTTTCCTGTTGCAATAAAATTATTTAAATCTGGTTGGGTCAGTAAAGGATATGAAAGTGTTTTGCAAGAAAAAGAGTATTTTGAAAAAGGAATTGACCTTATTTCAAAATTTATAAAGAAAGAACATGCTATTAATATGAAAAATAAAAAGGTTATAGTGGGTCTTGAAAAAACATTTAATATTAATTTTATGGGTAAAAAAATTTATGGAATTATTGATAGGATAGAAAAAGAGGATAATTCTTATGTCATTGTTGATTACAAGACATCAGG
Source organism: uncultured Methanosarcinales archaeon (assembly GCA_964429995.1). Classification (GTDB taxonomy): domain Archaea; phylum Nanobdellota; class Nanobdellia; order Woesearchaeales; family UBA583; genus UBA583. Next base: position 7,974 of record CAYSDY010000009.1, on the reverse strand, counting down.
TACAATGATGAGCAATGTTGATATAAAACAGGATATTCAGTTGTTTGTTTATGCTAATGCTGTAAAAGAATTGTTTGGAGTTTATCCTAAAAAACTAATACTTTGGTATGTCTTATTTGATGTTATGATTGAAGTTGAATGGAAAGATATAGACCATGAAAAAATAGGAATTCAGATTTCTGAAATAATAAATGATATTGAACAGGAAAGATTTAGTGCAAAACCTTCTAAATTTAATTGTGATTTTTGTGATTATAAATCCATATGTAAAGAACGTTATGATTAAAATTTAATAGTGGTGACAAATGTATATATAATTTTTTTTTTGTCATTTTTTATGAATAAGTTCTATTGTATTGCGTTTTTTCTGTTTATGTGTTTTTCAGGTTTTGCGTTTGCCTCCCTTAATACTATTGAATGTCAGGTACGTGAAAATCAGTGTATGCCAAATAGTGGAGAAAAACCGGTTTTGTTTGTAAGTAAGGATTTTTATGATTTAAATGGATATACTCTTAGTTCAAATGTTGCAATAGCACAGGATGAGAATTATAACAGAATTTTGTGTTGTAAATCTCCTTATGGGTCTATAGATGTTGAGTTTAAAGAAGTTTCAAAATCCTGTAGTGCTGGAGCAGATGCTCTTATGTATTTTACATCCTCTATGAGTGGAAGAGTTGGCTTTAAAGATTATGATTCAAATGAAACTTTTCCTTACAATGAAAGTTTTTACACACATAAGTTGTGTATAAAGAAACCAGAAGAATTTTCTGAATTTGATATAGTTCTAAGTGATAGAGATTATTCTTTTGCTGGTTATTCTTGTCTTTATAAAACAAGTTCAGGAATAAATGGGTTTGTTAGTGATTGCAATGCAACCTTTAATCATCATGATAGATATGTTTATACGGTTTGGGGACGTTTGTTTCAAAGTACAAGTTCTCTAAAATGTGCGTATTCATGTACAAGTAAACTTGATGGAAGGGTGTATGTTGCATGTGGAACACAGATAAATGCATGTAGAAATGTTCCTGAGAGCTGTAATGGTGCAATACTTGGCTCATGGATAGATTATGATAGTGATGGTGATGGTATTTTTGAATCAAAAGTTCAGTGTGCTCCTCCATGGAATGTTGTGAAAGGAAGTGATATCTCTGATATTTTAAAAGTTGATGCTTCATCTGATGAGTGTTTAAGTTTGATATCAAAAGATTATCCTGTACTTTATGGTAACGAGATGGTTAATATGAAAGTTTATATTTGTGCGAGGTGATATGTTAAATGGGAATGAGTGATTTAAAAATTTTTAAAAAAAAGGGACAGACTTTTTCAACAGATATTATAATAGTTGCTGTAATAGTTCTTATGGCACTTATATTTATTGTTGTAAATGGATTGGTTGATAATGAAAGTGATGAATCTAAAAAAATAATTGAGGAATCTGAACATGTTACTTTGCTAATAATGGAAGAATTAAAGAATCAGAATGTTATAAAGCATAATAACGAGGTAAATGTTGAAGGGCTTATGCAGGTTGATATAAATGAAATAAAAGAGTCTTTGAATATGAAGGAGGAATTTTGCATAGTGTTTGAAAAGGATGGAAAACTGATAAAGATTGATGCAGATAATGAAATTCATGGAATTGGTTCTGGAAAAATTGTAGTAAATGGCAAGCCTTGCAGTTCTAGCTGATGTTAAAAAAAAAAGTCAAATTTTTATTTTTGATTTGATATTTTCGTTTGTTATAATTTTATTGTCTGTTTCTCTTTTGTACGTATTTTATATTGGTGTTAATGATGATCGAAACGTACATCAGATTAGTAACAACATAATTAATAGTTTTACCAATACAAAAATAAATGATTTAAATAATGAACAGGTTAGAAATTTTTTTATAAATGCAAAAATACGAAATATTGAAAATTCTGTTGCGGAACAGATAATGGAATTTTATTCTGAAGGACAACATAATGATGCAAAAGATCTTACAGAAATATTTATTAAGGATTATTCGGATAAAACTTTATCATTTCAAGTTAATATTTCTTCTGTTGATGGTACTTTGTCTTACATGCTTTACAGAAAATTGAGTGTTGATAATGTTGATATGAATAGTTCAAAAGCTGTTGCTTATTCATCAAGAGTATTGTTTTCCTTTAGGAACAGGGATATTAAATATGGTCCTTATCGTTTAGAGGTGTTTGTATGGCAATGAAGTTAAATTATTTAAAATATCGTAGAAAATGTTTTGTATTTACAATATTTGCAATATTTTTTGCTATTTTAATATTTGCTGTGATACAATCTGATCTTATTGATGATGATTATGGAAAAGATGCAACTTTTATTTCTACAAGAATTTCAAAAATTAATTCTGATTTTTTTTATTTTAAAAATGTGTACATGAAAAATGTTATAACTTATTCTTTTTATAATTCTATTGATGCAATGCTTAACAGATCAGCAGAGGATTCAGCATTTTACTTATCATATAAAAATGATTATGAAAAAATGAATACATACCTGTTTGAGTGTATGATGAATGGAACAATTGATAGTGTTAATGCTTCATTGATGAATGGGAAGATTGCAAATGATTTTTTATATGAATATGTTAATGGTTTTAACAGAGATTATAATGCTAATCTTACATTTGATATTTTAAAAATCAATGTTTATGAGACTCAACCTTACTATTTAGGACTTCAATATGTTGTTGTTTTTAATCTTGACATGAGCGATAATTTAAGTAGTTGGGAATCTTTTGAAACATTTACTGTAAGTGTTCCTATATATGATTTAGATAATCCAGATTTTTTGTTTCATACAGGTATAAAAGTTCCGATAAGAAGTGCTGAGCGTCAATTTGCAGGTCACGAGTGGACGTTTGAAAATTTTAATGAAACAATCAGCAATACATATTCGGCTCTTTACATGAATAAGGATTATAAATATTATGCAGGGAGTAGTTTTTTAAGAAAACTTCTTGGTAAAAGCAAAGGTGCTTATAGTGATGTGATTGGTTTTTGGAGTTTTGATCATGATTTTGAATATGGAGCTGTTTATGATACATCACAGTACAATATTTTGGGAAATGTATCTGGAAATTCAAGACTTATATACTCTTTTTCAGAAGATTTTATGAATGAAAGCCAGATTATTGATGCAACTATATATTCAAATGATGGAATACTTAATGGAGGTTTGTTTCTAAACGATAGTATGAATTGTCTTAATGGAGGATGTATTTATCTTAATGAATCAGATAGTATTGAGATAAATTATGATTCAGCAAAATTTGATATTTTAAAAGATTTTACTATTTCTTTTTGGATAAATGATGTTTCGGGTCCATTAGAAGATAACTATTCATATTTTTTTAAATCATTTAATGGATTTGATTATTCATTTTCTGTTTTAAGAGATAATGGTAAACTTCTTTTAAGAGTTTATGATAACTTGGATAATTCTCATGAAATATTGACTAATTTAGATTTTAAAAAAAATGTTTGGCATAATGTAGTGTTGAAAGGAAATATTAATAATTTTGAACTTTATGTTGATGGTCTTTTGATTGGTGTTTTAGATATTAATGATGGTATGCGTGTTGATAATGGTAAAATGTTTTTTTCTGGGTTTAAAGGTAATGTTGATGAGGTTGCAATGTATAGTGTTTTATTATCTAGGAATCAAATATCTGATATATTATTTAACAGGAAAGTTTTATTATTAGAGTATAAAGATTCTCTTTTTGGATCTGGATTATTGTGTGATGGAGAAAATGTATATGCACAAATTAATCTTACATCAACCAATAAATTGGAAGATAATTATACTATAGAATTTTGGATAAAACCATATTCAAATCTTTCAGGTCAAGGACTTTTTAGAATTGATGGTTCTACTGCTGACATGAATGTTTTTTTAGAAAATGATTCTTTGTATGTTGCAAGAAATTCTGATAAACTTGTTTTTGCACCATATGAAATAAACAAATGGAATTACTATGTAATATCAGTAGATTCTGGAAACTTAAGACTTTACAAAAATTCAAATCATATGGATACTTACGGATCAGGTTTAAATATAGGAAGCCTTAATAGTTTGGAAATAGCATATAAAGATTCTTATAGATTTTCTGGTTTATTTGATGAAATAAGAATAATGAATGTTTCTATTAGTTCTAATGATATAAAAGATAATTATTATAACTTTGCATCTTTTGTAAAGGGATGTTGCAATTATATAAATCTAATTAATCCTAACAAATATGGGTATAATACTCCGATTTACAAAGTTAATGTTTCATATTCTTCAGATGTTTTTTTTAAATATATAAGTACTGGTAACGATTCAGATCTTGTCCTTTACAATCTTACTAACATAACATCTTACGATGCTTCTAAAGAATATTACAATTTTTTATTTGATAACTGCATTCTACATGCCTATTCGGTTTCTGATTATCAATTAAGTAGCGATGGGGTTACTCCTTCTGGAATTGAGATGTGGCTTTATAAAATTGTGGGAATTGATGGTAATTCATGTGAAAACATGATAAAACTTGGAATCTACTAAAAAGTGGTAGGTAAAATATAAAATAAATATTTATAGTACTAGTATTAATAATAAAATGAAAAAGGATTTTGATGAATATTTTGTGGAAGAGAAATCAAGTATTGACAGGCTACTTGATTTACTTGTATTTATTGCAGTTTTTGTTGTGACCATATTTTTGATATTAGAAATTATGGGAGAATCTGGTAAGATGAGTATTGATGTTACACTTTTAAGAGAAATATATTTTTATGTAAATCTTGTTGTGTTTTTCATATTTGCTCTTGATCTTTTAAGATTGTTTAGAGAATCTAGTGATGTTACAGATTTTGTTAAAAGAAATTGGCTAGATATTCTTGCAACAATTCCTTTTGGTTTACTTGCAACTGCAATAGGTCCAAGATTTGAGATACTTAAATTGGTTAAAGTTGAAAAACTTTTAAAAGCTGCAAGAGTTTCAAGAGTTTCAAAAGTTTCAAAATTATCAAAAGAGTTTAAAGCAGCATCTCATCTTAAGAAAGAGAGTGATGATTATAAACAAAAACATAGAGTATAATTATATAACATTATTTTTTTAGTTAATATTTTCATTTTTCAATTATTGGTAAGTTTTAAATATTTATTTATTTTTTATATTGTATTATTGATGGGAAACATAAATTATTTTTTGGATTATGATAGATTTGATGAAAGGAACAATAAAGAAAGTATTGGATCTTTTGGTACTACTACTGTTCCTGGAGGGGATCAGTTAAAAGAACTTTTAATAAAGATAAGGCAGGGAGTAAAACATGTTGAACTTCATCTAAATAACACAGGTAAGGGAGAATTTTCAAGACTTGATACACCAGATAAGTATGGTTATAAGGAAAGAAGAACAATAATGCAACTTGCAAAGATGAATCAACAGACAATGAGTGTGCATTCATCTTTAAATATGACATCATTAGCTGGTCTTGAAAAAAATGGTTTTGATGAATCAGCAAGACTTGAAGCTTTAAAAGAGATGGAGGAAACTGTTAAGTTTGCATCTGAAACTACAAAAGGGGGTGCAATCGTTATGCATCTACAAGGTGAGTTGCCAAGTCCAAGAACAGAAATGAAATTATCAAAAAGTTATATTGAATGGCTTAAAAAAAATAATCCAAATGAATTAAAAGAGATAGAGAAGAACTATTTTAACAGAAATCCTTACGACAGACTTTTTGTTGAAAATCCTGAAAAAGTTGATCAATTAAAATATGAATATGAACGATTAAGCGATGATGAAAAAAATAAACTTGAATTAAAATATGAAAAAGAAATTAAGTCTGGGATACAAAAATGGGAAGTTTATGCAATAGAACAGCAGGTGAAAAAAACAAAATTAAATCCAGATCTTATGCCTTATGTAGTTACTGGAGATAACATACAACAATTGGATAGAAAAGTTGAATTTGCAGATTTAACCCTTTTAAGAGATGAAAAAAACTTTACTGATGATGAAAAAAAAATACTATTAGAAGTTGGTGTTGAGCCTGGAAAACATATTGATATTGATGCATATCAAAAAATTATGGGTTTTTTTTCTGCCGATGCTCCTATTGATGAAAAAGTAGATAAAAAAATGTTTTTTAATCTTAAACAAAAGATAATGTGTAGTTATGACAAGACATTGGCTGAATCTTATAATCTTCAAAATCAGGCTGATGTGAATTTTTTTAATAAGCTTAATGCTAACAAGCTTGAGGAAATAAAATTAATGAGAAATGATCTTGTTGAACTTCATAAAATGTATTCAGAAGAGCTTGATCAGATAAAACAATTTGAGAGTACACTAAAAAAATATTATTCTGAAATAAAAAATCTTGATCAGAAAGATGAATCTTATCTTTTAAAAAAATCGGTTTTAGACGAACAGATAAAAAAAACAAGTCAGATGCTTTCATCTTTAAAATATAGTGTAATAGGACAGGAAGAATATTCAAAACTGGCTTCTTTTGATAGTAAAATTGCAGAACTAAACAAGGCAGAATCAGAACTTGTTACAAAACAGGAAAACACATTATCGCTTGTTGATTCAGCCTTTGAAAAAAACATAAAAGGATTAGCATACTTAGGAGTTAAAGCCTTAAAACATCAGATGGATCTTAAATTAAAATCACAAACAAGTATTGAATTAAAAAATAAAATAGATAATCAGATAAAAGATTTAACAAAGAAATACTATGATGAAAAAGATGTTTTAAAACAAGATGAACTGGCAAACCTTATTGCACAAAAAGAAAATGAGAGAGATAGACTTGTTGGTTTAAGTGATTATAATGATATTGATCTTGAGAATAGACCCTTGTATATTTCTCCTGAAAACATGTTACCTGGAATGGGAAATCTTACATCAATAGAAGAATTTAAATCACTTATTATAATGGGTTGGGAAAGTTTTGCTGATAACATATTAAGTAACAATCCTGAATTTAAAAAAATAAGAGAGGAATACGAAAATCTTACAGGTAAAAAAATAAAAGATAGAAAAGATGCAATAGAACTTGCCAAAAAACATATTGCAGGAACACTTGATACTGCACATGCTGCAACATGGTTAAAACATTTTAAAAAGAATGAATCAGAAACAGAAGAAGAAAGAATAAACAGGTTTAATGACTGGATAGAAGATCAAGCACAAAAACTTGTGAAAGACAATATAGTGAAACATGTGCATCTTAATGATTCAACAGGTAAGGATGATGATCATAACAGTATAGGGTCTGGAATATTAAGGATGCACAATCTTAGAAAAAAAATGAGAGATGCTGGACTTAGCGAGCCATTTATAATAGAGGCAGGAGGTAGAGGAGCCAATAAGCTTTTGCATTTAAAATCCACTTTTGAGCTTTTTAATCCATCAGTTTTTTCACAAAAAGAATCACCTTTAGTAGATAGTGGAATATCTAACTGGATAAGTGTTCAAAGAAATTACGAAAATAGAAAAAGATATGAGGTAAGTTATGGTTTTGCACAGAGTACATTTTCACATGTTCCTCCAAAAGAAAATCAACAAAGAGGGCTTTGGAGTGGAACAAGTTTTTTTTAAAGTTGAGATGTTATTATGTATTGATTGTACAAAAATTTAAAATAATGATTTTTTAATAATTTGTTATGATAACAAATTCTCATTCTAAAAAGTGCATCTCTCCAGTTGTTGCAACAGCTTTATTATTATTAGTTGCAGTTACAGCAGTAGTTGGTTTTCAGAATTGGTTTGGAACATATTCAACAAACATTTTAAGTGGGGTTGAAAGTTCATCAGTAAATGATGTTAGAACAAGTCAAATAGAAACAATTGTTGGTAATAGTTTATATTTAAAGAATGATTATGATAAGGCTCCGTTCGGAGTTTAAAACTTTTAAGCAGAATAAAGTATTTAAAGATTAGAA
>CAYSDY010000008.1:0-35045 GCA_964429995.1 uncultured Methanosarcinales archaeon | reverse complement strand
ACAAAATGGATTTAGAAAAAAGTTATCTGGTAACATATGTTACCTGACTACACAACTTGTTAAATATAGTAAAATTTATAATAATTTATTATATCAAATTTGTTATGAATTCAACTTTTTGTTCTAAAAAATGTATATCACCAATTGTTGCAACAGCTTTATTATTAGTTGTTGCAGTTGTTTCAGTAGTTGGTTTTCAAAATTGGTTTGGAACGTATTCAACAAGTATTTTAAGTGGTGTTGAGAGTTCATCATCAAATGATGTTAAAACCAGTAGAATAGAAACAATTGTTGGAAACAGTTTGTACATAAAAAATGATTATGATAATTTAACAATTAAAGATATAAAAGTCAATGGTTACAGTTGTTTTGATAGTGAAACAAATTATTCTAAAGGAATATTAGAAATCAATATAACAGATTGTATTTCAAACTTAAACATAAGTACACCAGATATTATAGTTATAACGGATAAAGGCTTGATTGAGAAAAAACTTTATGTAAAACATGTTAATATTACAGAAACAGGTAGTGGTAGTTTGCCACCAGTAGTTGATTTAAGTTGTTCTTTAAATGGTACTACTATTGAAAACGGTTCATCACATACATTTTATCTGTATGATAAACCATACAATAACGTAGCAGGATGTTCTTTAATGGCACAGGTAAGAACTTGTAATGATGGAAATTTAGATGGTTTAAGCAACTATAGTTATTCAATATGTAATGATAGTTTAGCACCAAGAGAAGGTGGAGAATGGGTACTTGTATTTGCAAATGAAGATTTAGGTGTTAATAATGATTTTTATATTATGAAATATGAAGCAAAATTTACAAACACAGTAAGTAAAGTACAGGATGCAATATATCAGGTTTGGCGATATGATAATGCCGGAGGAGATTTGAGCATAATATCATCTCCAATACTTGAACCAATAACATATATTACTCAACCAGATGCAATTTCTGCATGTAATTCTTTAGGTACAGGTTACAAATTAATAACTCGTGCTGAATGGGTAACAACAGCAAGAGAAACAGAAAACAATACATATAATTGGAATACTAGTATAATATACTCAGGTAGTATGTATAGGGGACACAGTGATAACTGGCCTGCATATTCGTTGCCTATTCCAAATATAAATGATGGTTATATTGGAACAGGTAATGGTGGAACATCAATAGAGAGAAGAACCTTGAAATTATATAATGGAGAGATAATATGGGATTTTTCAGGTAATGCATGGGAGTGGAATGATGACTTTTATAATACTAATGAAGAGAGTTCATTAGGTCAAGGTTCGACTGGTTGGTATGAGTGGACATCTGTAAACTCATCTTATAATGATTTTAAACCCTACAATACATCTTTAACATCATATAATGGAGTAGGAAAAGTCTATGCTAATGTTGAAGATGCACATCCAAGTGGAACAGTGCATTCATTTATGTCTGGTGCTTCTTGGTATAGTAATGCAGGTTCTGGTGCTTTTGCATTAGCTTTAGGTCATGCTCCTTTGGGCTTGCATTACGGTATTGGTTTTCGTTGCTCATATAATCCTTGATTTGAACTTTATATGAGATAATTATTGTTTAAAAAAATGATTTGTTAATGTATGAAATTATGTTACTGATACAATTATGTAAGTTTTTTGGATTTTGTAGTTACTTAAAGCTAATTTTTGAGGTAAAAAATGAAAAATAGTTGTATTAATATTATTCAATTATTTTTGCTTTAACAATTAAATATTTAAATAAAAAACTGATATAATTATTATGAAAACATTGATAATATATTATTCAAAATGTGGTTGTACGAAAAAGATTAGTAATTATATTGCAAAAAATATTGCTGAGTGTGATTGTTTAGATATTAAATCAGTAAAGCCGGATGATTTAATGAAATATGATTTTTTCATAATAGGATCTAGTTTGCATGCTGGTGGTATAAATTCTAAAATAAAAAAACTTCTTGAGAATATGCATAATTTTTTTGCTTTTAAAAAAATTGCCTTTTTTATTGTTGGAATGGATGAGCAAAACTTAGAAAAAAGATTTGAAGAGAATTATCCTGAAACATTAAGAAATAAATCTGTTGCAAATGGAATGTTCAAAGGAGAGATTGCTCTTTTAAAACTTAATTTTATTGAAAGATTTATTATAAAAAAAATAATGAAGACAGAACATGATATTTTAAAAAAAGGATTTAGTGATGTTGATAAGTTTATTGATAAAATAAATCAAAAAAAATAAAATTGTAAAATTTGTTTTAATCATTAATATAAATCATTCTTTTCGTATTTTAAAAAATTTTCATCATCATATATATCGTTTGTTTTTATTTTATCCATTCTATCATGTTTAAAATAAAATATTACTCTTTTTCTAAATCCAAAATAATAAGTCATTAGCGAATTGATCAAAAGACTAATTATTCCCATAGAATATTCTTTTGCAGCAAAAATCAAAAAAAAACTGCTTATTATCATAAATGAAAAGAAAACAGCAAGCAATAATCTTACAATATTTTTTCTTTTTAGTAATAAAATACCAATAATTATAAAAATTATTGCAACAAATATCAATCCAATACTAGTATATATTAGATTTGCACTTGTAAATTGTGTTAAATCACTAAATGGTATTAAATGATTTACTGTTGCTGGTCTAAAAGAAACCATAATTCCCAGTATAGATATCAAAAATGCTGATATAAAAAATATAATGGAAATTATTAATACGCCTATTGGTCTTTTTATGTTTTCCATATGATTTATATTTTTTTGATGTTTATAAATATTTAGTTTTGCTGGTTACAAAGTATAGTAACTTACCTGATTTTCTGTTTTGTTTTTGGCTATTTTTATTATATCGTCAAGATTTGAACTTGTTGTTTCTATTTCTAGAATTAATTTGCCTGAATTATCATATTTTTCAGATTTTAAGTTTATGTTTTTTCTAAAACTTGAATAAAAATTACCTGTAAATTTTGCAGGTATTTCAAGTATTAATTTTACAGAATCTATTTTTATTGGCATTATTTTTTTTAATTGATCTAAAATTTCTTTTGATTGCATTTCTATTCCTGTGTTTGGATTTATATTGTATTTTAATTTATTTACTTCTCTTTCTATCATGCTAAATGTATATTTTGATTTTGTTTGTGGATTTATTGAAATTGAAGCTATATAATTAATTATTTGAGTTTTTTTGCTTTCCCTTAGATTATTTAAATATGATGTTGGTATTTGACATTCTCCTTTTATTAATATTTCGTACATTATTTGTTCTTTGTTCATGTTTTTGAATATCTTATTTAAACTTACATCATTTGCTAATTCTCCCTTTTTTTGATCTTTAAATATTTTTTCTTCACATATTACATCGTATATGTTTTCTATTTTTGGGTTTTTTCTAAATTCATTGAGTTTTTCAAAATCAATGAGCATTTCAAAAATTTCTTTATCTTTTTTAAGCCTTATTTCAAATGCTTTTTCTATATTTGCCATTTTACTTCATCATATTTTAGTTTTATAGGTTTAATAAATCTATCTGTATTTTTTAAACAATGTGAATATAAATATTATTGCATTTTACTGAAATATTAATAAGTTTTGGTAGTTGTTTGTTTAAAAATAATTGAAAAGAAGTATTTTATTTATGGTAGGTGTATATAATAGTCAGCATCTCTTGTTGAACCTATTCCTGTATATATTGGGAGAGTGAATTTCTCAAACTCTAAATCTTGACTTTCTGATGCCAATTTTAACCTATCGCTAAAGCTTATTAAAAGATCAGAGTTAAACATTTTGTTGAAATTCTTTGTTTTCTGGTTATTTTGGCAACATAACTTAACAACTATTGAATTGTATCCTGCAGAATTTAAGTGATTGTTTAATCTATTATTTGTAGGATAGTATCCTGCAGTTATTGACTGTGAACATATTGCAATTTTATATTTTTTTGATTTATAGCTTGTTTCTGAAATCAAATCTGTATTTTTAGAGAATAATTTTTCAAAAAAAGTTTTTGTTTTTATTTGTGGGTCTATCCAATTTATTATTTTTTGTGCAGAACTCTTATTTTCTTGATTGAATCTTTCCAGCTGACTATATATTTTTTTAAAGCCATCTTTGTTTTTAATAGCCAAAAATTTTATTCCTTCTTTTTTACATTTTATAATTATTTTGATCAAACCTGCTGTTTTTTGTGTTGAATATTCTAATTGTTGAATATTTTGTGTTAATTTTTTTGTGTCTATTAATTCTTTGTAAAAATCATTTATTTCGGATTGCATTGATGTTGGTATCATATCACATGCTAAATGTGTGATTTGTGCCTGTTCTATTATTAAAGGAATTTCTTTTGTCATTTTTTGTTCTTCAATTTCATCTTGATTGTAACAAAAGAAAACTATGTTTGACCTGTCAAAAAATGAAGAATAGGTCATGTTTTTATGATTTTTTCTTATAAAATCTGCTATTTCTGTTTTTGTTGCACTAAATCTTACATATTCGTTGTCTATGATGTTTTCCAAATTATTCATGATAATGCTATTGTGCGTTACTAATATTTAAACTTTTTTATTGTAACTATTTTAAAGTAGTTTTTTTTAGTTTGGATATTTTTTAATTTTTAATTATTAATTAGTAATGTTTATAAAGATAACATAAATTATTTATATTATTATAATTTTATTGTTTATTTTATTTCTCTATATACTATATATAGTATGTTGTTTTTTTAAATTAACACAACATATTGATTTTTTCTTAAATAATGTAATCAGGTTTGTTGTATTGATTAGTCCTAAAAAATGTTTATATAAAAAATAAAAATATACTTTGTATGACTCTTAATAACAAACTTAACAACATTAAAATAGTTAAGAGAGATGGTTCACAGGAGAATTTTAATCCTGAAAAAATAAGATCTGCGATTCAAAAGGCTTTTATTGCTTCTGGCTATGATGTTGATGAAGAAAAATTTGATGAGATTACTAATGAAATTGTCGATAGAGTGATATTTGAAGACAAATATCCAGAAATTGAGGCGGTTCAGGATGTTATTGAGCAGGTATTACTAAATAAGAATTATTTTAATGTTGCCAGAAATTATATAAGATATAGAGAACAGCATAGAATGCTTAGAAGTTCTAAAAAGGCTTATGTTGATGCAATAGACTCTATTTCTGACTATGTTAATCTTCAGGATTGGAGAATTAATGCTAATGCTAATCAAGGTTATTCTTTAGGAGGTATGATTCTTAATGTTTCAGGTAAGATGACTGCGAATTATTGGTTAAAATGTGTTTATTCTCCTGAAATAGGTAATGCACATCTTAATGGGGATTTCTATATTCATGATTTGGATATGTTTTCTGGGTATTGTGCTGGATGGTCTTTAAGACAACTTTTAAATGAAGGACTTAATGGAGTCCCAAACAAAATAGAGTGTGCTCCTCCAAAACATTTTGATTCTGCTTTAGGTCAGATGGTTAATTTTCTTGGTACTTTGCAGAATGAATGGGCTGGTGCTCAGGCTTTTTCTAGTTTTGATACATATCTTGCACCTTATGTTTACAAGGATAAATTATCTTATAATGAGGTTAAACAATCTATGCAAAAATTTATCTTTAACATGAATATTCCAAGTAGATGGGGAGCTCAGACGCCATTTTCTAATTTGACTCTTGATTGGAAAGTTCCTGATGATTTGAAAAATCAAGTGCCTATGTGTGATTCTGAACCTTTACTTAAAAATGAACCACATCTTACATACAGCAATTTTCAAAATGAGATGGATATGATAAATAAAGCATTTTTAGAGGTTATGATTGAAGGAGATTCAAAAGGAAGGATTTTTACATTTCCTATTCCAACATATAATATCACTGAAGATTTTGAATGGGAGGGAGAAAATGTTGATTTATTATTTCTTGCAACTGCTAAATATGGTATTCCATATTTTCAAAATTTTGTAGGATCTCAGTACATTAGGGACAAGGATGGAAATCTTATAGAAGATGAACATGCTTATAAGCCTGGTGCTGTAAGAAGTATGTGTTGTAGATTACAGTTAGATTTAACAGAACTTCTTAAAAGAGGAGGTGGATTGTTTGGATCTGCAGAGATGACAGGTAGTGTTGGAGTTGTTACTATAAATGCTGCAAGACTTGGTTATCTTAACAAGGGAAATAAATTAGGATTGTATTCTGCTTTGGAAAAACTTATGATTCTTGCAAAAGATTCATTGGAAATGAAAAGGAAAGTTCTAAACAAATATATGAAAGTTGGTCTTTATCCTTTTACAAAAAGATATCTTGGAACATTAAAAAATCATTTTTCAACAATTGGTGTTAATGGAATGAATGAACTTATAAGAAATTTTACTAACGATGAACATAATATGACAACAACATATGGACAGCAATTGGCAAAAGATGTTCTTAACTTTATGCGTGAAAAAATTAAAAGTTTTCAGCAGGAAACTGGAAATCTTTACAATCTTGAGGCAACACCAGCTGAAGGAACATGTTATAAATTAGCTAGAGAAGATAGAAAAAGATTTCCAGACATCTTACAGGCAGGGGCTGGAGAAAATTTCTACTATACAAATTCATCTCAGATTCCTGTTGGATTTACTGATGATCCTTTTGAGGCTTTAGAGCTTCAGGATGAACTTCAAAGAAAATATACAGGAGGAACTGTATTACATTTTTACATGGGAGAGAGCTTTTCAAATGCTTTAGCATGTAAAAACTTTGTTAAAAGGGTGATATTTAATTATAGATTGCCATATATAACAATAACTCCTACATTTTCAATATGTCCTGAACATGGTTATATAAGTGGTGAACATCAGTTATGTCCTAAATGTGCTGATAGTGGTGTTGAAACAGAATGTGAGGTTTGGACTAGAGTTATGGGATATTTTAGGCCAGTTTCTCAGTTTAATGTTGGAAAAAAGGGAGAATATAAGGAAAGATTGAGCTTTAGGGAAAGTAAAACAAAGAATTTGCAATTAAGTGAAATAATAAAAACTCATTAAGAATGATACAAATTCCTAAACATAACATTTTTTCTGGTATACAAAAATTTACAACAATAGATGATCCAGGTAGATTGTCTGGTATTTTATTTACAAAAGGGTGTAATTTTAGATGCAGATATTGTCATAATTCGTATTTTCTTTTACCTGAATATCCATTACTTTTAAATTTGGAAGTTGTGGATTTTTTAAAATCTAGAGTGGGTCTTTTGGATACTATTGTTATTTGTGGGGGTGAGCCTACTATGCATGGACAAGGATTGATTGAATGGTTAAGATTTATAAAAAGCTACGGATTTAGGGTAAAATTAGATACTAATGGGACAAATTTTTCGTTAGTTAAAGATATTATTTTAGAGAAACTGATTGATTTTATTGCAATTGATTACAAGGCTCCAATATCAAAATATAAAGATGTTGTAGTTGTTGGAAATGAAAACATATATCAAAATATACTAAAAACCATAGAATTAGTAGCTAAAAGTGGTATTGAATATGATATAAGGACTACTGTTCATTCATCACTTTTAACAAAAGATGATTTGCTCATTATGGTTGATGAACTGAAAGGAGCAGGGGTTGATAACTATTCTATACAAAAATATGTTGATTCTAAAAATGTACTTGACAAGGATAGTTTAGGTTATGATCAATCTAGTCTTATGATTATGGAAATTAAAGATCTTCTTAAAAAAAAATTTTTAAAATTTGAGCTTAGAAATTTTTAAAAAAATATAATTCCTATATATGTCATATAAAGAACTACTGAAATAATTCCCCAAAGACTGCTTACTTTTTTTTTAGAAATTAGTATTATAAAAAGTGTTGTTGCAATTGCAAGGAAAATTATACTTGATACATAATCTGTAATGTTTAAAGATATATTTTTGAGTATTCCACTTACTCCTAATATAAAAAAGACGTTTGATATATTGCTACCTAATATATTACCTATTGCAATATCAAAATTTTTTGATTTTGCACATGTATATGTTACCATTGCTTCAGGTAATGATGTTGCAAAAGCAACAGTTGATAGCGTTAGATAAATTGTTGGTATTTTCAATAAATTACCTATGTTTTCAATTGATACTATAACGCCTTTTGCTCCTAAATTTAATATTAAAAGACTTACTGCTAATATTAAAAAAAGAACAAAAGTTGGTAATTTAGATAATTTTGATTCTTCAGTTTCTTTTGCTTCTTGTTCAATTTCTTCTTTATTCTCATTTCTGATTTTATATGTTAAATATAAAGCATAAGAAAGGATAAAAACAATACCAATTAGCATATTTAATTGTTTAAATAATATTACAAAAATTACAGCTAAACTTGATATTGCAAGTATTGTTTTATCAAACAAAGATGTTTTGCTGTTGAATTTTTTAGAAAATATTACCAATATTCCAAATATAAATAGAATATTTGAAATATTGCTTCCGATCACTGTTCCCATTATAAATGATGCAGGATCTGAAGAAGAGAATATACTTATAATTGCTGTAAAGAATTCTGGAAGAGATGTTCCTACTGCAATTATTGTTAATCCTATTATAAAATCGTTTAAACCAAATCTTTTACCTATATTTGCAGAACTTGATACAAGATGTTCTGAAGACTTGATAAGCATATAAAAACTTAGTGCTAATATTCCTGTGTAATAGAGTATAATTGTATTCATCAGGATATTATATTTATCATGCTTTATAAATTTTAGTGTGAACTTATTATTGTGTAATTTAAGATTTAGATGTTTTTAGATTGCTGTTTGTTTAATTGAATTATATGCTTGTTTATAAAAAGGTTTTTGCTAAAATTTAAAAATGCCAAGTAATTATCATATCTTATGAGTTGTTAGCTCAGCCTGGTTAGAGCATCGGACTCTTAATCCGGGGGCCGCGGGTTCGAATCCCGTACAACTCGTATTTTTAGTAATTATTCTTGTGAAAATAGTTTTGTTGTTTTTGTTAAAATTTAGATGTTAAAAACTTATTAGTATCTTTAAAGTGATTAACAATATTTTTAATTAAATATTATGCATAGTATAATTATGAGTGTTTTAGGAATGTTAAGCTCTTTAAGTGGTAGTATTTTTAAAATAATGAGTAATGGAAACTTACTTTATGGGTTATATTTTTTTGCGTTTTTTTTTCTTTTGTATACCATATTGTTTAACCTGTTTAGATTTTTATCTGATAAAAAAGGAAATTCTAATCCTCTTTTTGAAAAAAAACCAAGAACTGTTATAGCTGGGGTTGTATCATTTATTTCTACAAGTAGTCTTTTTTATGGTAAGAGTGTTGAGAATGTTCTTGCAATATTTCACGGAGTATTAGGTTTTTTTTTCAACTTGCTTTTAGCTATTGTATGCTGTTATGCTGTATTTAAATTGCTAAATAGGAAAAGAGGTGAAAATGAAAAGGTTGAAAATTGGGAATATGCATTGGTTTTTCTGTTTGTTTATCTTGCAACTATGTTTTTATTACCACAGGTTGCAATTTATAATAATTCAACAGGTACATGGACAGCTGTAAGATCTGGATCTAACACTCCTTACCTTGCAAGATTTGATAGTGTTAATACCGATGTTATTTTTGATGTTCTTGTTATAACAAATGAGCTTAGTATGCTTGCATTATTTATATTTTCTTTAATGTTTCTGTTTTCTCTTTTTTCTGGTAAATCAAATGATGATGTTTTATCAGAAGATGATAAAGAACATAGATCTAAGGTTTTAAAAACAAAATTAGACTTAAAGGAAATTTCTGAGAAAATGAAAGAATTATCTGAAATTTTTAAGGCCAAAGAATCAATAGTTAGTCAACTTACATTAAATTTGAAAAGGTATTTGACAAATAAAGAATATGATTTTAAAGCACATGAAATTTCTAGAAAAACTGATCAAAATGTAGGGGAGGATGGAGAATAAAAATGGATACAATTATAAAAAGAATTTTATCAGATTATAGAACATCTAATGAAAGCATGGTCATTTGTGTTGAAAGATTACTCAAAATGATTGATGAATTAGAATTTGATGGTGTATCTTCTGATCATCTTGCAGGAGCTTTTGGTTTTTTGGGTGTTAAGAATGATTTGCAAAAAATTCATGATGCATTTAGGTTAAGTAAAAAAGAAATTATTGAGATATTGAAGAAATTAAAGGATATAATTAATCAGGAAGCATTAAAGTTAAGTGATTTGGATAGATATATTCAGACAAGTGATATTGAACTTTTACAGTCATCTGTTAATGTTATACAAAATTATATAAGAGAACAAAGCGTTGAAATGAATAAAATTTCAGCACATTTGCCTGATATTGTTGAGGAATTTACAAGGTTTTTTGGAATTGCTGATAGATCTTTTCAAACACAAGCTGATGATTACGATAAATATGTAAGAGATTTTATAAGTAGAATCAAAAATATGCAAATTGATGAAATTGGAAAATCTTTAGAAGTTATTTGTGGTTTTTTATATCGTTATAATGAAGGGTGGAAGAGTTATCTTTTAGAACATTTGGGTAGTACTTCAGATTCTTTAAAAATTGCAAGAAATTTTTTTAGTAATAGTCATGGAGAACATAATTATAAGATTGCAAAAGAGATATTTGAAGCAGAAACTTTAAGTCATGAAAAATTATTGGAATTATCAAAAACATTGTTTGGAACTATTAAATCAGGAGATAAAGAAATTGTTGAAATTATAAAGGAAAAAGTGCCAAAAAAAACTGCTCAGATTCCTGAACTTTCTCTACAAAATCAACAATAACATTTTTTAAAAACTATGCTATATATTGAAGTTTTGTTTCTATTCTTTCATCTTTTTTTTGTTTTGGAATTAAAACTCCTGTATTAAGGTATGATTCAAGACCGATTATTTCTGTAAATAATAATCTATTTCCATTTTTAGGTGATGTTGCAAAAAGTGGTTTTTCAACTGTTTGTTTTGGAGATTCTTTGAGTAATAAAATTTCCATGCATTTATTTGTTGGGTGTTTTTTTTTTACATATTCAAAATACATTTCAAGTAGTTTTTTATCATTGTTAAAAAATGTTAACCATATAGGGTTTGATGTTATAGATAATTTTGATGATTCAGGTCCACAATATTTTAAGGCTTCTGTTCTTGTTAATTCTAATCCTTGAACTTTTTCATATATTACATCTTCTATTATTAAACCGTTTGATTGTTCATCTATTTGGGAATTTAAATCAATCTTTCCCAATCTTTGTGAATCATATGATATTTTTATGTTTCCATTTGGATGAAAAAGGATTGAATCTAATGTAAACATGTTAAGGTTATTCCAGAATTTAAATGTGTTAAAATCATAAGATTGCATGTTTGATGCTATTTTAAGTCTTTGTTTTGCAATTTCATAAAAACTTAAAAATCCATCTTGTTGATAAAGGTAAATACATTCTTTTAGATTACCTAAAAAATCAGGTATTAGTAAATATTTGTTTGTTGAAGTACTCATTTTAAATTTTACTGTTTTTTTGTTTTATAAACTTTTTTAATAACTTGTTTGTTTTAATTGATGAAAAATAAGATTACTATAAAAAGTAATAATTTGAAATTTAGAGAAATATGTTACATATTGTATTAAAATTGTTTAAAAATTCATCGTATTGTTCTGCATTAACTCTTTTTGGGTTCATTAATATGAATTTATTATTATGTTTTATTAGTTTAAAATTTTTGTTAAAATTGTTTAGCAGATAACTTGTTTTTTCTGAATCAAAGTAAGTTAATAGTTCTTCTTTGTTACCGTTTAGTATAAAGTTCTTGTTAAATTCTTGGTTATTTTCTATTTCTATTTTGCTCTTGCTAAAAAAACCATGTTTAGCAGATAATTCAAAATCAGGTATTTTTTTGTTATTAATTTGTTTTTCAACTACATTGTAATTATATGATATTGTTGTTTGACCTGTAGATACTGTGTATGATATTTCATATAATAATGAATCGCTTGAAAGACTTATTATGTTTTTCATTTTTTTTATTCTGTATGTCTTAAATATATCAAAATCATATCCTTCAAGAATTCCTTCTTTTTCATATTTTAATCCTTTCTGATTAGCGTATTGAATTATTTTAGAAACTCTTTTTTTTTCCATTTTAATTCCTAAGATAACGATAAAAATGATGAATAATGCTATGCTACTTATTATTAGAATTACATTGTATTCCATATTTTATCTTTTATTTTTTTGTTTATATATTTTATGTTACAACTTTAGTATCTTAGTTAAATTTATAACCGATGCTTTAAAGGATATTATGATGACGGATTATTACGAAGAATTTAACCTGAAAATAAAAGATAAGATGAAAAAAGCATCTGAAGACAAGACTTTGTCAGAAGAGGAAAAGAAGAATAAAATTTTTGTTGATGGAATGCTTAAAAGGATGAATCAGGAAAAATATATATAAAATTTGTTAAGCTTTATTTTAAACGTTTCTAATGATTTTTTTTATTTAAGATTTTTTAGCATTATTGATTGTGTTGGGAATGCAAAATTTATTTTTTCTTTTTTAAATTCTCTTTTTATGTCTAATAGTATTTTTTCGTGTAAATCTAAGTAATCTTTATATTCTGGTGAATTTACAAAATATACAAATTCGTATAGTAATGCAAATTCATCAAATTTGATGAAATTGGCTCTGTCAAATATTGCAAGTTCGTATTTAGAAACAACTTTTTTTATTATTTCAATTCCTTTTTCAATTTTTTCTGTTGGTGTTGAATATTCTATGTTAAGTTTTTCATTGATTCTTCTTTTTTTGAGTTTGGCGTAATTGTGAATGTTTGATTCTATTAAAATTTTATTTGGAACACTTAAAAGTTCTCCGTTTAAATGTCTTACTCTTGTTGTTTTAATTCCTATGTTTTCAATTGTTCCCCTCTCGTTTCCAAAATAAATAAAGTCTCCGTTAACAAATGGTTTATCTATTAAAATTGAAATGTATGCAAATATGTCTGCTAATATGCTTTGTAATGAAAATGCTATTATTATACCTCCAAGACCTAAACCTGTTACAAGTGTTGATATGTTAAAACCGATATTTGATATGTAAAAAAGTATTGCTGATATCCAAAGGATGGTTTCTATTATTATTAGTACAAATCTGTTTGCTTGTGGATTGTAATTTTTATTTTTTTTTGTTTGTAATATATTGTATTTTGCAAATAGATATTCAAGAATTACTTCTGTTATTCTTATAGTGTAAAAAAGTGTTACAGCTAAAACTAACATGTCTATATATTTTGTTGCCATTTCAGGAAACTTAAGAAGTGATAATATTACTGCTAATGGTATGAATAAATAATCAAAGAAATTAAAAAATCTTAATATGTTATCAATTTTTTCTTCTATTAATTCAATTTTTGTTGTAAATTGTGATAGTTTTTTTTCAAGAATCTTTTTAATAAGATATTTTATTCCATATATCAATAACAAGGAAATCATTATTACAATGATTGTTTTCTTGATAGCTTCTATGTTGTTGTTTTCTAAAAAATATTCTAGGAAATCTACTATTAATAAATCATTCATACCTATAATATTTATTTCTTATTTTATAAAACTATTTTTTAACTGGACTGTGCTGAGAATTTAGTAGATTTTGTTTATATTTACTTTTTATTGAGTACTACATTTTTTTATAAATGTAGTAAAATAGAAAATCTTTATATGGATATTAAAACATTAAGGAAGAAACAGGCTGAGTCTATTGCTGATAAGATTGGTTCAAAAAAACTTACTGCAAAAGATGCAATGATTAAACCGGTTATATTAAAACAGGATGATAAGATAGATATAATAATTAAAAAACTTAGAAAAGAAGATACTAATTATGTTATAGTTGTTGATGAGAACGATAAATTTTTAGGGGAAATTACAGTTGAAAATCTTATAAGGATAATGGTTAATGCTTCTCTTAATGAGCCTTTGGTAAATCTTTTAGATATAGGTTATAGTAGATCTATAAATTATACAACAGCTAAAGATTATGTTGTAAGGCATAATAATGTTGTAAGCAGTGATGAGTCGATAATAGAAGTTTTAAGATTGATTGATAAAAAAAATGTAAATTACATTCCTGTTCTTAATTCAAAACAGAAAATTATTGGAGTTATTACACCTAGCAGTCTTTTAGATTTACTTAGTAAGAATTAGAAAATGGCTGTTGAGTTTTTTATGGATATAAGTATTATAATAATACTTGCAATGGTTATTGCTGGGATAATGAGACTTTTAAAACAACCATTGATAATAGGATACATAATAACAGGGATATTGGTTAGTCCTTATTTTCTTAATATGGTAGGTCCACAAGAAACCATGCAATTATTGTCTGATATAGGGATAGCTTTTCTTTTGTTTATAGTTGGCCTTAGTTTAAATCTTGACATGTTAAAGGATGTTGGAAAAATATCTGTGATTACAGGTGTTGGACAGGTTTTGTTTACTTCTTTTTTTGGTTTTATTATTGCAATGTTATTAGGTTTTAATATTATTTCTTCCTTGTATATAGCTGTTGCTTTGACTTTTAGTAGTACCATAATAATAATGAAGTTGCTTTCTGATAAGGGAGACTTAGATACACTTTATGGAAGGATTTCAATAGGTTTTTTGCTTGTTCAGGATTTGATAGTAGTTTTTGCATTAATCATTATATCTTCTATTGCTAAGGGTGGAGGAGAATTAGGATTTGTTCTTTTTAAATCGTTAATGACTATAATTGCAATTATATGTTTGGTATTGTTGTTTTCTTATTATGTTCTTAAAAAAATAATAAATTATGTTGCAAATTCTCAGGAATATCTTTTACTTTTTTCGATTGCATGGTGTTTTATGCTTGCATCTTTGTTTGCGTTTATGGATTTTTCAATAGAGATTGGAGCATTGCTTGCTGGAATAACACTTGCAGGTACAAATTATAAATTTGAAATTGCATCAAAAATGAAACCATTAAGAGATTTTTTTCTTATATTATTTTTTATAATACTTGGTTCTCATATGGTTTTTGCTGATGTTAGTGCATATATTGTTCCTATTACAATTTTTTCATTGTTTATATTAGTTGGAAATCCTTTAATAGTGATTGTTCTTATGGGTTCTTTAGGGTATACAAGAAGAAATGGATTTCTTGCTGGATTAACTGTTGCACAGATAAGTGAATTTTCACTTATTCTTGTTGCTATGGGAGTAAGTGTTGGACATTTGGATAAACAAATACTATCAATAGTTACAGTTATAGGATTAATAACAATAACAGGATCTTCTTATATGATTATATATGCAAACAAGATATATCCATTATTTTCAGGATTTCTTAAAATATTTGAAAGAAGTGGTGTTAAGGTTGATGATCAAAAAAATTTCAAGAATAATTCTTTTGATGTTATATTGTTTGGTTATAACAGGATAGGATTTGATATTTTTAATTCATTTAAGAAAATTCAAAAAAAATGCCTAGTTGTTGATTATAATCCAGATACTATTACTGAATTATCAAAGGCAGGAATTGACTGTGTTTATGGAGATGCAGGAGATATTGAATTTTTAGATGAACTTTTATTGTCAAAAGCAAGAATGGTGATATCAACGATTCCAGATTCTGATACAAATATGTTATTGATAGAAAAGGTTCGTTTAAAATATGCTGATGATGTTATAATAATTGTAGTTTCACATCAGATAGATTCTGCTTTAGAATTATATAAAGTGGGAGCTTCTTACGTGATACTTCCTCATTTTTTAGGTGGAAGTTATGTTTCATCAATGATTGAAGATTATCAAATGAATGTAGATTCGTTTTTAAATGAAAAATTAAAACACATAGTCTATCTTAAGACAAAAAAAAATAAAAGGCATGAACATCCTTTACATGAAAAATGAAAAAAAGAAATATTGAAATTAAAAAAGACAATTATTGGTATCTAAGAACAGTTGATGAAGTGTTTTTGGAATTGAATTCTTCAAAAAATGGACTTGAAGAAAATGAAGCTAAAAAAAGGCTTGAATTGTATGGCAAGAATAAATTATCATCTGAAAAATCTTTTGCATGGAGAAGAATACTTTTTGATAAAATAAATTCTATATTAATATATATTTTGTTTGGTTCATCTGTTATAGCTTTTCTTTCAAAAGAAATGCTTGAATTTTATATTATAATTATTATAATATTTATGACAGTATTTCTTGGTTTTTTTCAAGAATATAAAGCTGACAGAACCATAAAGGCTTTAAATAGCCTTACTGCAAAAAAAGTTTCTGTTTTAAGAAATGGTATTAAAAAAGATATTCTTGCACATGATTTGGTTATTGGCGATATAGTTTATCTTAAAAGGGGAGATATTGTTCCTGCGGATTTAAGAATTATTGAATCTGGTGGACTTCAGATTAATGAAGCAATAATTACAGGAGAATCACTTGATAGGGTAAAAATAAAAGAACATTTATCAGAACAGAATACAAGTGTTGCTGATATGATAAATATGGCATTTAGTTCTACATCTGTTACTGCTGGAAATGGTATTGGAATAGTTGTAGAGACAGGTCTTGATACTTTTATTGGGAAAATATCTTTGTCTATTGAAAGCATAAAGAATGAAAAAAGTCCTATACAAAAAAAAGTTGATGGAATGAGTAAAATGATATCATATATAGTTATAACAGTTGCAGTTATATTATTTGTAATACTTTTGCTAAAAGGTAATTCACTTTATTTTAGTCTTATTCTTGTTAGTGCTGTTGCAATATCAGGAATACCTGAAAGTTTCCCATTAGCTCTAACTTTTACATTTTCAAATGGAATTAAGAAGATGGCAAAGCAAAATGCAATTGTTAAAGATTTGAATTCAGTTGAAACTTTAGGAACTACTACTGTTATATGTACTGATAAGACAGGAACTTTAACTGAAAATAAGATGAGAGTAGTTAATGTTTATTTGCCATCTGGAACTAACTATCTTATAAAAGGTTCAGGATATGATCCTAAAAATGAATTTTATTTAAATGATAAAAAAAAGTATAGAAAAGAAATCGAGATTTCCCAAAATTTTACAAATGTTGCAGTTTTATGTAATGATTCTTCTATTGCATTAAAAGATAATGAGTGGTTATTATCAGGAGAACCAACAGAAGGAGCTTTAGTTACTCTTGCAAAGAGTCTTGATGTTGATGAAAATGTCTTAAGAGAAGATAATAAGAGAGTTTTTGTTTTACCTTTTGATCCATTAAAAAAATTTATGGTTACTGTACATGAAAATATGGATAAGAAAAATGGATATGATTTTTATATGAAAGGAGCTGGTGAAATTGTTCTTGAAAAATGTTCATTTGTAAGAGTTGGTGAGAAAATATTGAAACTTGATGATAAAATTAAGAATAATATAATTTTAAGCATTGAAGATTGCAATAAAAATGGTTTAAGAGTTTTATCTTTAGCATCTAAAAAAGTTAAATGTGCTAATTTAGATAAAAAGGATTTTTTAGATAATTTAGAAAAAACAGATTTTATTTATGAGGGTTTTGTTGCAATTGAAGATCCTATACGAGAGGAAGTATATCATGCTGTTAATGAATGTCATAAGGCAGGAATAAAAATAGTAATGATTACAGGTGATCATAAACTTATTGCAAAACATATAGGTGAAAAACTTAATCTTTTTAATCATTCTACAAACAAGATCTTTGAAGGTTATGAGATAGATAAACTTACTGATTCTGAACTTGATGCAATTATAAAAGATGTAAGTATTTTTGCAAGAACTACTCCTGAACATAAATTAAGAATTGTAAATTCTTTTCAAAGGTTAGGAGAAATAGTTGCGATGACAGGAGATGGTGTTAATGATGCTCCTGCTCTTAAAAAAGCAGATATTGGTGTTTCAATGGGTAAAAATGGAACAGATGTTGCAAGAGAAGCATCAAACATGGTTTTAACTGATGATAATTTTGCAACTATAGTTAAGGCAGTAAAAGAAGGAAGAACTGTTTATAGTAATGTAAGAAGATTTGTTTATTATTTTCTTGCTGGAAATTTTTCTGAAGTTGCAATTATTTTTATTGCAGTAGTTTTTGGATTAAATATTCCACTGACTGCATTAATGATTCTTTTTGTTAATGTTGTAACAAGTACTATTCCTGCCTTAGCATTAAGTATAGAGCCAACACATGATAAAGTTATGAATCAAAGGCCAAGAAACCCTAAAGAAAAGCTTTTATCTGGGTATATTCTTACTAAAATATTAATAACTATTCCTTTTTTGGTAATAGGTACATTAGGATTGTTTTTGTGGGAGTTGTTTATAGCTGAAGGTTCATTGCCAAAGGCTATGACATTTGCATTTGCATCAATTATAACTTTTGAATTGTTCCATGCTTTTAATTCAAGAAGGCTGCATACAACAATCTTTGATAAAAAGTTTTTTAGTAATCCATATTTTTTCTTATCAATTGGTACATCATTTGTATTGATGCTTATGACAATATATACAGAGATAGGGCAATTGATTTTTAAAACGGTACCTTTATTATTTAGTGATTGGCTTGTTATAATTGCTGTTACATCAATGGTTATTGTTTTTACTGAAATAGTAAAAATATCAATAAAATCTGAGTTTGAAGAACAGAGTTCTCTTAAAGGAATAAATATTACCTTTGAATAATTAATTTTTCTTATTTTAAGATTGTTTTAAAAGGATTAAAGTTTATCATATATATTATGAGACTTTGGTCTATACATCCTAAGTATTTGGATTCTAAAGGTTTAGTTGCTCTTTGGAGAGAAGGATTACTTGCAAAAAAGGTTTTGGAAGGTAATACTAAGGGTTACATCAAACATCCACAACTTGTCCGTTTTAAAAGCTTAGAACATCCAATTTTGGGTATTAATAATTATTTATATTATATTTTTAAAGAAGCTAAAAGTAGAAATTTTAATTTTGATTTGACTAAATTAAGATTTGAAAAAGAAGAGAATCAGGTTATTTTGGTAACTTTTGGACAAATAGAATATGAATTTAATCATTTATTGATTAAATTAAAGAAAAGGGATTCTAAAAAACATGATTTGATAAAGGTTGACAAAAATATTGTTCTACATCCAATGTTTAAAATGATTGAAGGAGAAATTGAAAAATGGGAAAAAAATAAAGAATAATTTTATTATTTTTTAATATGACTTTCTTTTGAAAATGTTAAATTATGTAGATAAAAGTTAAAAAAATTTACAAATAATGGAAAAACTAGTAAATTAATTATTACATTATTGCCTAATACTACAAGATTTACAAGCATAAACATCAATATTAGGGTTGTTTCAATGAAAAAGGATACAAGATTAAATATTCTGAATTTTGGTTTTACGTATAGGATAGTTGCACATATAAGACTTAATATTATACCAAACAAAACAAAAAAAGTGTAAAATAACATAAATGCAAGAGTAAGTGTAATGTTTCTTAGTGTAAATCCCCATGGACCTATAAAAGAAAAATAGACATTATAAAAGACTATTGTAAGTATCAGCAGATAGAAAACGGCTTTTGTTATTTCAAGCCCTATCATCATGTTTTTGTGCATTCTTATATTTATCATATTATTTTATAGTATAATCCATTTAAATATTTTTGTTTTTAGTTTTAAGTTGAGACATTTCTTGTTTTGATTTTAAAAAAGATAAATACTTAATAAAATGTTATTTATTGTATTTTTTTTTTAAGAAAATACCTGTTTGATGCAACATACAAGTTTTCTCTATCTTCTAAGATTCCTTTTCTTTTTGAGTTATCTGAATATATTTCTAATTGTTTTTCAATATCTATAATTTTTGAAATATTGTTATTTTCTCCTTCTAAATATTGAAAAAATAGTTCTCCTAAAAAGTAATTTGCTTTTGTAAATAAAACAAAATGATTAAAAAAATCAGAAGGGATATTTTTTGCGTTTTCGTATTGATAACTATATGTTTTTATTAATTTTCCAAGTTTTCTTGAATTTTCTTGTGATATAAAAGTAATGAACCTTATTCTATCATCCAAACTTGCATGTTTTTTCCATAAGGATTGGGTTAATCCTTTTTTTAATACAGAAGGATCTTTTTCTATTGCTTCTTTAAATAATTCTAAAGAAAGTCCGTGTATTTTTTCAGTGTAGTCTTCTTCAGGTTCTGAAATAAAAAATCCCATGACTCTATATAATGTCTGAAGAAAGTAATCTGTAAAAACTATATATCTAATGTTATCACTCATTTCTAATGATATATCTTTTTATATTTTTAAAGGTTACTGTTTTATTTGTTTTTATTTATAAATAAAAAAATATTCATTATGTTGGTTAGCAAAAACTTTATGAATAATAATTTAAGTATAATATCTATAAATGGTTGAGTTGAAAATATCAAGCTGGAATGTAAATGGTTTAAGATCTGTTGTTAATAAGGGATTTAGAGATTTTATAAAAACAAATTCTCCTGATATATTATGTCTTCAGGAAATAAAAATGCAATCACATCAAAATGAAGATAATTTTGGATATTCTTCTGTATTCATTAATTCTGCTCAAAAAAAAGGTTATTCTGG
Organism: uncultured Methanosarcinales archaeon; assembly: GCA_964429995.1. Lineage (GTDB taxonomy): Archaea > Nanobdellota > Nanobdellia > Woesearchaeales > UBA583 > UBA583. Next base: position 14,389 of record CAYSDY010000008.1, on the reverse strand, counting down.
TGTCATGATATTGTCTAAGATTAAACCTTTAAACGTTTTTTATGGTATTGGGATTGAGGAACATGATAAGGAGGGAAGAGTTATTACTCTTGAATTTGATAATTGTTTTATTGTTAATGTATATACGCCAAATTCTCAAAGAGGGCTTTTAAGGCTTGATTATAGGCAAAGATGGGATATTGATTTTAGAAATTATATTTTTAAGTTAAATTTGACAAAACCTGTTATATTTTGTGGTGATTTAAATGTTGCACATAAAGAGATTGATCTTAAAAATCCATCCCAAAATCATAAAAATGCTGGTTTTACTATAGAGGAGCGTAGTGGATTTAGTAAAATTGTTGAAGATTTGTTTATTGATACTTTTAGATATTTTTATCCTGAAAAAGTAAAATATACATGGTGGAGTTATATGTATTCTGCAAGACAGAAAAATGTAGGATGGCGTATAGATTATTTTATTGTTTCAAAACAAATAATAAAGTATATAACTGATTCGATTATTAATGATGATGTTATAGGTTCAGATCATTGTCCTGTAACACTTAAAATAGATTATGAAGCTGTGTGCAATTACAAAGCTTAATTTTTTTTTAAAATACTATGAAATTAATAATAATTTTATTCTTTTTTAAATTTTTGATATAATTTTTTTAGTATTGATTTATCTATTTTTTTTGAATAGTAATATCCTAAGAAAGATATGACAAGAGCACCTATTGCATCTACCATCAAATCTGTCATTGTATCAACCAAACCAGATTTCTGCATGTTAAATCCCAAAAAATAATCCATAAAAAATTCAAATATTTCCCATAATGTACCAACTGATAATGCAAATGAAAATGAGAATAATGATATAAAAAAAGGATTTAACTTTAAACTTACATTCATGTCTTTGTTTAATGCGTATACAAATATAAAGCCTAAAAGTCCAAGCACTATTGCAGATAGTGTGTGTAACATAAGATCCCACCAGTGATATTTGTAGTAGTAATTATGTGCTTCTCCTAAAAAAATACTTGCATATATAAATATTAAAATTATCAATTCTAATTCTATTGGAATATCGATATCAAAACGTTTTTCTATTAATATAGGTAGAAAACTTAATATTAATGCTAAAAGTGAGAAAAAACACATTATCCAGTTTTCAGTTATTGCAGATATTATTGCTGTTACTATAAAATTGAATTTAATGAAAAAAGATGTTGTTATGTATAGTTTCTGATAGCTCATAAAAATCATTTAACATTGTTTTTTATAAAATTAATGTAAAAAAAACAGTTTTTGACATATAATTTATAAAATATTTATTATTATGTTATTTCTAACTTTAATGAATCCTTTAAAAAAAATTGCCAAAAACCCTTTTGTACTTGCTCCTATGGATAATGTTACAGATCTTGCATTTAGAGAACTTGCTGAAAAAAATGGTGCACTTTATACAGTTTCAGAATTAACATCTGTTGAAGCTTTGATTAGGGAAAATGTTCCTAAATACAGGTATATGAGAGGTAATTTGAAATTTAACTGCGTACAACTTTTTGGAAATGATGAAAAGATGTTTAAACATGCAATTGAGAAAATTGAAAATGAGGTTGATATGATTGACATAAATTTTGGGTGTCCATCACCTTCTCTTATAAATAATTTTTGTGGAGCTTATTTGCTAAAAAAACCAGAAAAAATAGCATCAATAATTAATTCTGTTGTAAAGAGTACATCAAAACCTATAAGTGCTAAAATAAGGCTTGGTTATGATAAAAAAGAACACATTGTGATAAGTAAGATAATAGAAGATAGTGGGGCAGATCTAATAACTGTTCATGGTAGAACTGCTAAACAAAAATATAGTGGTATTGCTGATTGGAATTCTATTTTTCAGGTTAAATCAAATGTAAATATTCCTGTTATAGGTAATGGTGATATATTAAAAGAAGATGATATTTTAGATAAAATAGGCTTGGTTGATGGGATTATGATAGGAAGAGGTGCAATGGGCAATTCTTTTATTTTTAAAAGATTAAAATATTTTATGCAAAAATCAAAAAAGCTTGATTATGACAGAAAGGATATCCAAAAAAAAGATTTTGATTTTTATTTAAAGCGTCTTGATGAAATAGATTTATATAAAAAAGATTTAAAAGTACAGATGCAGGCAATGTGGTTTTTTAAGGGGATAGAAGGAGCAAAAGATCTGCGAATAAATATATGTAAAGATAGAAATATTACTAATACAATGTCTGTAATTAAAAAATTTTGATTTAAAAAAATTATTTAATTGAAACTACTGGTTCACCAGGTATTGCTGATTGAGATGTTGATTGTTTTTCATCTATGATTGATACTTTAACTTTGTATTCATCTTCTAGATATTTTTTTATTTCATCTATGGTTGTTTTTTCATTATTTAATCCTATAAAAGTTGTTAATCCATCTCTTAGTGTTTTTGGTAGAAATTTTTGTATTAATTTTTTTTCATGTTCAAACCTTCCTGTTGCTTGTATTGCATTTAGAATTGTTTTAAAATCATTGCTTTGTTTAAGTTGAATATCAATGAATTCAAACAATTCATATCTTTGCTTTGGAGCTTGTATTATTTCTATTTCATTTATATTTGCTAGGTTAAATCTTTCTTTTGATTTGTTTATTTTTCTTAATATTTCTGTTAATATTAAATGTTTTTTTTCAGATAATTCATGGATGTTATCGTTTTTAATAGATGGCCATTTTTCAAGAGATATGAATGATTCATTTCCTAAAGTATGCCATAATTCTTCTGCATTATGAGGGATATATGGATGTAACATTTTTAAAATTTGTAAAAATACATCTTTTTTGGTTTTTACTGATATGTATAGATGATATTTTTTTAATTCTTCAAGGTAAGTTTTTATTCTTACTATTGCCATGTTGAATTTGTATTTTTCAAAATCATCTTCTACTTCGCTAATTAAAGAATTTATTTTTGATTTGAAATATTCTTCTTTAAATTCGTTTTTTGGTATTGAATTTATAATGTTTTCTATAATAAAATGCATATCTTTTACAAAATCGTATGATCCTTTAAGTCCTTTATCTGTCCAGTCTAATTCAGTTTGTGGGGATGCAGCTGATAATATGAATAACCTTGTTGCATCTGCTCCAAACTCTTCTATTATAGGAACAGGATCAACTCCATTTCCTTTTGATTTACTCATTTTAGAACCATCTTTTAGAACCATTCCCTGATTTAATAGCCTTGTGAAAGGTTCGCTATATTCAGATTGCAATATGCCTAAATGTTTCATTGCTCTTGTAAAAAATCTTGAATACAATAGATGAAGTATTGCGTGTTCAACTCCTCCTGTATATTGATCTACTGGTAGTATTGAATTAATTTTTTCATTATCAAATATGTGTTGGTTATTTTTATTGTCAGGGTATCTTAGAAAATACCACGATGAATCAACAAAAGTATCCATTGTATCTGTTTCTCTTTTTGCTTTGCCATTACATATTGGACATGTACAATTTTTAAAACTAGGCGAACTTGCTATAGGGTTTTCTCCTGTTTTAAATTTTACATCTAAAGGTAACAATACAGGTAAATTTTCTATCTTTTCGGGTACTATTCCACATTTTTCGCAATATATCATAGGTATAGGGGTTCCCCAATATCTTTGTCTTGAAATACACCAATCTCTTAACCTAAATTGTACATGTTGTTTTCCAATATTTTTTTCTGTTAGTATTTTTGATATTTCTTCCTTAAAATCACTATTTTTTTTATTGTTATGCTCAAAAGAATTTGTCATGTATCCATCGCTTAAAATAGGATTTTTAAGATTGTTTAGATCAATTTTATTATCATAAGGGCATATTACAGGAATTATGGGTATGTTAAATTTTTTTGCAAAATCAAAATCTCTTTGATCATGTGCAGGAACACCCATTACAAAACCTGTTCCATATTCTGAAAGTACGTAGTTTGCAACATATACAGGAATATCTTGTTTGGTAATTGGATGTTCTATGTATGTTTCTAAAAATATACCATCTTTTTCTTTTTCTGAAAATCTATCAACGATATTAGCAGATTTTATTTGGTTAATTTTTTCTATTATTTTTGCTTTTTTTTCTTCTGGCAAGTTTTTTATGATTGATTCTATGTATTCTGATTCATATGGAAGTGCCATAAATGTTACTCCGTATATTGTGTCTGGTCTTGTGGTAAATACATCTACTTTTTCAGGTAAACCTTCAATTTTTTCAGGAATGTTAAAACTTATTATTGTTCCTTGTGATTTTCCTATCCAATTTCTTTGCATTTGCTTTACAGTCTCAGGCCATCCATCAAGAGTGTTTAAATCTTCGTATAACTCATCTGCAAAGTCTGTTATCTTAAAATACCATTGAGAAAGATTTTTTAATTCTACTTTGCTTTTACATCTGTCACATTTTCCATCTTCTACTTGCTCATTTGCTAAAACAGTATTACATCCAGGACACCAATTTACAGGAGATTCTTTTTTATAAGCAAGACCTTTTTCAAACATTTTTAGAAATATGTATTGATTCCATTTATAGTATTCAGGATCACAAGTTACAACTTGATTCTTCCATGAGCAGGAGTATCCGAATTTTTTTATTCCATTTTTTATTGTTTCTATATTTGAATATGTCCAATCTTTTGGGTTTATACCTCTTTCTATTGCAGCATTTTCAGCTGGTAGTCCAAATGAATCAAAACCAAAAGGGAAAAAAACGTTAAAACCTTTCATTCTTTTGTATCTTGCCATAAGATCTCCTAATGAATAGTTTCTTAAATGACCACAATGAGGTTGACCGCTTGGATACGGAAACATATCAAGCATGTAATATTTAGGTTTGTTTTTATTCTCACAGAATTCAAAAATGTTTGATTCTTCCCACTTTTTCTGCCATTTTTTGTCTATTTCTACCTGTTTTGCATCTGCCATTTTGTATTTTATATGTTTAATTTTAAAAAAGCAATCGTATATTTAAAATAAAAGGATTCAAGCCAAATAACTTTATAAATTTTTCTCTCCTTTTTTCTTTCAAATTTTTTCAAAGATGAGAAATGTATTTTATGTTTATTTGTGTTGATCAGGGATTATGTTTTTATTTGTTTTAAATTTAAATTTGCTTTAATATTTCAATTATTTCATCATAAGTCTTAGAATCGTTTATTTTTGCTCTTACTATGCATGAATCGAACATATCCTTTGTTAGATAAAATATGTTTGTTTTGGCAGAACTAAAGCAAATGTTGTATTTTAGTGATAATTCTATGAACCTTATTATTATGTTTATTCTTTCTTTATCAGATAAAATGTTTTCATGCTTATTCTTTATATCTTTAATTTGCCTAAAAATTACTGGATTTTTTAATGCCCATCTTCCTATCATGCAGGAGTTTATGTTTTTAGATTTTAAATAGTGGATTTTTTCCATAGAATTAATGTCTCCATTTATTATTATGTCTATTTTATTTTTGTGTTTGTTTTCTGAATTGATAAATGAAATCATTTTATCAATTTTTGCAGGTTTTGTGTAGGATTGATCTGCATATCTGCAATGAAAATATATCTTGTTTATGTTTTTTTCTATACATAGATTTATTATTTTGTCTGCAATAAAAGAATTTTCTGATATTCCAAGTCTTGTTTTTATTGACATTATTATTCCTGTTTCTGATTGTATTTTTGATAATTCATCTAATACTTTTTCAACTTTTTTAATGTTTTTAAGTATGCCAACGCCAGTTTCATCTTTTGTTAATGTTGATTGTGGACAACCCATATTATAATTTATTTCATATGGCTTAAATCCTAATATTTCTATTATTTTGTTAATTCCTGTTCTTATTAAAGAAATATCTTTACATATTACTTGAAATATTGTTTTTTCCTGTGAATTCTTACATGTTTGTGTTTTGTTTATTTGTGATTCATCAACATCAATCAATTTATCTATGTTTATCATCTCTGTAAACACAAAATCTGCTCCATATTCTAAACAAAGTTCTCTAAATGCGATATTATTGAATTTATTAATAGGTGCAAGATATGTTGTTATAACCATTAAAAAAAAGAATTGTTTTGTGTGTTTTAAGTTTTTCTTATATTTGTACTTTTTTTTTGTTTTTAAGCAATTTTAACTAATGACTCATACATTTTAAACGCTTTTTTCCTATTAGATGACATAATTTCTACTAGTGGACTATATTTTTTGTTTGCAGATTGTTTCTTATATTCAAAATGTGAGTTTGCACCCAATTCTGCTTTTATCCATGAAAAAAAATCAGTCATTCTAAGTTCTAGATAGCATCCTTCATCTTTAGTTTTTATTCCTGTTGCAAATGCTTCATCTTTTTTTTTAAGTGCATAATTGTTTTTTGTTTTTGTTGTAAGTATTGAATCTTCATAATCTGCGTACAATCTTTGTAATGCATAGTTCATTTCGCTTTCATTATTTACAATAAGCTTAGTTCCTCCAAGATCTACAAGGTATATCCCCTCTATTACTTCTTGTACTCCTTTATATTTTTCAGAAATTTCTGATGTTTTGTAACTGAATTCATAAAAGTCCATACCAGATGTTATTGATTTATGCATTTGATCTATGCAAAATCTTACATATTCTTCAAGATTGAATTTTTTTCCTTGATTTTTTTCCCATGCATATATTTCATTTTCTGATGGATCAAACATAAGATTTGTTTTTTTGTCAAATTTTGATAAAACACTTTTTATTGACTTTTGCCTTGAAATAACTCTTCCTGCGTTTATGTGATTGTAAACCCAAAGATTTACAGGATTTTCGTTTACCTGAATATTGTTACTTATTATTGATTCAAGGTTCTTATGTATTATTGGATACTCAGGACTGTTTCTTATTTTGTCATGTATATCAGAACTTGCATTTATTATCTGATTTGCAAAATATTTTAAAAAATCAGCTTCTGATGTTATTTCTAATGGATTAGCATCTAAGCCTTTTCCAAAAAGACTTGAAAAAAATGTTGTTCCAAATTGTTTTGCAACTTTTGCATCATGTTTTATCCTCTCAAAAATTTTATGAACCAGTAAAATTTGTTCCTGTTCGCTTAAAGAAACATGTGGAAAATTAAATCCATAACCTTCTTTATACATTTGGTTAATACCAAGTATGTATAGTAATCTTCCTCCTGAACATGAATCAAGAGGATATCCACAAGTTATTGAATGTATTTTTTCTGCCAAATTTTCTAAAAGCATTTTATTGTTTATCATTTTCAAGTAGGATAAATCCCAAAATATGATTCGTAACTTCTTAATTTATAAATTTTTTGTTATTCTAGGCAAAAATGACAATATTTTTTAAAATGGATTAGAATTTTGTTGTTAAAAATTTTAAATAAGGAGTAATCTTTCATATTATTTATAAATGATTAACTATGTGTTATGATTGTAAATGATTATAAGTATGAAAGGGGTATCAAAAATATATCAGATGGGAGAAGTTGCTGTTAGGGCATTATCTGATATAAATCTTGATATAAATGAAGGAGACTTTGTTGCTATTGTTGGAAGTTCTGGGTCTGGAAAATCTACAATGATGAACATGATAGGTTGTCTTGACATTCCAACAAATGGACAGATATATCTTCACGGACACGATATATCCTCTTTATCTGAATCTGATTTATCAGAATTAAGAGGTAAAAAAATTGGATTTATATTTCAACAGTATAACCTTATTGAAAAGATGTCTGCTTTAGAAAATGTAATGTTGCCTTTAGAATTTTTAGACATTAATGAAAAAAATGCTAAAATTAGAGCAATTGACTGTTTAAAATTGGTAGGTCTTAATGATAAGATGCAACATCTTCCATCACAGTTGTCTGGTGGACAACAACAAAGAGTATCTATTGCAAGAAGTCTTGTTGCCGAACCTGATATAATACTTGCTGATGAACCAACAGGAGCATTGGATTCAAAAACAGGTTTTCAGGTTCTTAATATACTTGATGATCTTTGGAAAAATAAAGGTAAAACAATAGTTATGATAACTCATGACATGAATCTTGCAAAATATGCAAATACCATTGTTGAATTAAGAGATGGTAAAATAATTTCTCAAAAAAGTAATCTTAAAAAAAAATGAAAATTGTAAAAAATATATCGGCTTTTATGTTAGTATTAGTTTTGCTAAGCACTTTTGCTTATGCTTCTGATTCGGGTTCAGGAATATTTGTAAAGCTTTTAAATCAAAAACCTGATCCAGTTAAAGCAGGAGAAGATTTAGAATTAAATATTGCAATAGAAAATCAGGGAGACAAGGCTCTTGATAACTATTATGTACAGGTAATAACATCATATCCTTTTAAAGAGTATCCTGATGAATCTTTAATTAAAAAAGTGGGAACAATTTTACCATATACTTCATATGGTACATCAAAATCAAGTGACGGATTGGTTGTTTTAAAATTTAAGTTAAAAGTTGAAGATAACATAAAAGAAGGGACTTATCCTTTAGATATTCGGGTTTATAGGGAGGGTTACCAGCAACAGGGCTTTACAAAAACTGTGTATGTAAAAGTTGATAGTCAGGCTAATGCTGAAATATCCAGTATAAATGTTGAAAACCTTGTTCCAGGGCAAAAAACTGAACTTGTTTTTGGAATTAAAAATGTTGGTAAGTCCAATTTAAGAAATGTTATGTTTTCATGGGAAAGCACGGATGATATAATTCTTCCTGTTGGTTCTGGAAATGCAAAATATATAGATAGCGTAAAGGTTGGAGAAACGGTTAATGTTTCTTTTGATGTTATATCTGATGTAAATACAGTTCCAAAATTGTATAAAATAAATCTTAATCTTGTTTATGATGATGTTGAAGCCTTGCAGAAAATAACTGAGGCAGGAACTGTTGAGACAAATAAAAGAAGAGAAGTTAACAGTAAGGCTGGAATCTATGTTGGTGGAAATACAGAGTTTGATATAAGCTTTTATGAGTTTAATAATGATGAATCAACTTTTAATATAGCAAATATTGGCTCAAATGATGCAAATTCAGTAGTTATACATTTGATTGAAGATGATATCTTAAAGATTGAGGGTACAAGTTCAATAGTTATTGGAAATATTAAAAAAGGATCTTATACATCAGCGGATTTTAAGTTGAAAAATCTTGGCAATGTTGAAAAGCATAATGTAACTTTTGTTGTGAAATATACTGATACTATAGGAAATAGGCAATCTTTTAATAAGACATTAGAACTTAATATGAATATTTTAAGTAGTAGTAAAATTAATGATGTAAAATCACAAGAGGTTGGTTTATTAGGTATTGTAAAATATGGTTTGCTATTTGTTGTTTTAGTAATTGTGGGATTGGTAGTGTTTGTTAGAAACAAAAGATTTAGGGCTAAAAAATAAGAGATTAGAAAATGAAATTTGTCAGATGCCTTAAAATGGCACTTAAAATGTTGAAACATTCAAAATTAAGATCATGGCTTACAATAATAGGTATCATTATTGCTGTAAGTTCTGTTACAACAATACTATCATTTGGGCAAGGGATAAAAACAGAGGTGAATAATAAATTAGGAGATACTGGAATAGATATTTTGAATCTTTATTCGGGTTGGAGTGAAGAAGGATCAAATGAATTAACTATAAAAGACTATGAAACTTTAAAAAAACTTAACGAGGTTGATGATGTCGAGCGTATCATAAGAATATCAAAAAACACCACATACATGGGAGAATCTGTAGACATAAGGTATATGGGAACAGATACTGATGTATTCAATAAGTTTTATTCTACTATTGAAATAATAAAAGGAAGAGAATTAAGATCTGCAGATGAAAAAGTGGTACTTGTTGATGAGAATGATGTTAATAAGACGTTTGATAAGAAATTACGCGTTGGAAGTATGCTTGAAATAGATGGTCAGATGTTTCGTGTAGTTGGAATATATAGAAATAAGGATATTTTTGCAGGAGTTAGCGGTTTTATAATGCCATTAAAAGATGTTCAGGAATTTTTAAGGCAGGAATATCAATCTATTGTATTGATAAATCCCAATTTTGATGCAAACCTGCCATCAGGTGTAAATTATGAAGATATGTACCATGCCATGAATATAAAAGTTGCTAAGGGGTATGATGTTGAAGATGCAAAAAATACTATTTCTCAACGGTTAGATAAGAGTAGACGTTCTTTAAGTAAGGATAGGCCTAATTATTATCTTACAGGTAAGGATGAAGCATTAAAGTCTATTAATACAATACTTGATGTAATAACTTTTGTTCTTGTAGGGTTTGCAGGAATATCTGTTCTTGTTGGAAGTGTGGGAATTGCAAATACCATGTTTACTTCAGTACTTGAAAAAACAAAAGAAATAGGAATAATGAAAGCAATAGGAGCAAAAAATAAAGATATATTGTTGATATTTTTATTTAATTCAGGATTTTTAGGTTTGGCGGGTGGATTAATAGGTGTTATAATAGGTCTTTTATTAGCACTTTTGGGTGGATATGCAATAATTAGTGCAACTGGTGTGACTGGGATAAGTGTATTAAGTGTAGTAAGTTTTAAGATAATATTTTGGGCTTTGTTTTTTTCGATGATGATAGGCATGTTTTCTGGTCTTGTACCTGCAAGAAATGCATCCAAATTAAAACCGGTAGATGCATTAAGATATTGAGAATTTTAAAAAACATTTTTTACTTTTATTTTAAAACGGTAAATTTTTAAAACAAAGAAGATATGTTTAAAAGTATTGTGGTTGTTAAGATTTCTAATTTTGCTCTAGAATATGATAATGAAACAAAAGAACAATTTGAAGAGTGTATTTTAAATAATTTTGTTAAGAGGGCATCTCTTATGCCAGATGCTCATAGTGGATATTTTGCACCTATTGGAAGTGTTATAGAAACAGAGAAAATAATTGTTCCTCAGTGGATTGGTTTTGATATAGGTTGTGGAGTTTTAGCATTAAAACTTGTTGATAGTAATAGATTTTATGAACAAATCTGTGCAAACAAAGAAACTATTTTTAAATCAGTAACATCTAAAATTCCAATGGGTGTTTCACTTTACAATATGAATCAAGATAAAAAAAGGGCAATATTTCTTGAATATAAAAAACTTGTATGTGATTTTAAGAAGAATATAGATTATAATCATGAGGATTATAAACTTTTAAAATCACAGATTACAGACAATAATTTTGGAACATTGGGCAGTGGAAATCATTTTATCGAAATTGATTTTGATTCTTCATTTAATATATGGATAGTTATACATAGTGGTTCTAGAAATGTTGGTAAAAAAATAGCTGAAAGATATATGGAAATAGCAAAATGCAGAAGTGGATATCCAGGCTTAGATATTTCTTCAAAAGAGGGGATTGATTATGTAAGGGCTATGGATTTTGCAATCAAATATGCACAACTTAATAGGTTGAGTATGGCTTATGATGTAGTTGATGTTATAGAAAAAATAATTGGTGAAAAATTAAATTTTGAAGTGTTTGCTAATAATAGTCATAATCATGCAGTAATATGCAATGATTCATCTATTATTCACAGAAAAGGTGCTGTGTCTGCTAAAAAAGATGAGAAAGGGATTATTCCTGCTAACATGAGGGATGGGTGTTTTCTTGTTTTAGGATTGGGGAATTATGAATTTTTATTTAGTTCTTCACATGGTGCAGGAAGAAAGTTTAGTAGAAAAGTTGCAAAAGAGAGAATAATGTTTAATGATTTTTGCAATCAGATACAAAATGTTGTTTGTCGTAGAGATGAAAGTTTTATTGATGAAGCACCTTGTGCATACAAAAACATATATGATGTCATGAATATGCAAAAAAAAAGTGTTCTTGTAGTTGATCATTTAACTCCATTGATAAACTTTAAAGGGTAAAATTATTTATTGAGACTTTTGAAAAACCCTAAAATTCTTAGAAGAGTGTTAGGAAAAACCCTTATAAGCCTGAATTGAACAAGTTCAATTCCAAATTTATTCCTTTTAATACTACACTGCTATGTGGTGGAACAATCAAAGGAATGATCAAAAATCGCAGTAAAAAAAATTGGGTGATAAATATCTTATTATTTATTGTGGGGATAACTCAAATTTTGCGATTTTTGTTTTATAGGTTTTTTGTAATCTTCTATTAAAAAAAAATAATTACTGTAATATAAATGTAAAATTTATAAAATGTATAATTGTTTTTATAATTATGAGTCAAGAATATGATTATCAATGGGAAAAAATGTTTGCAAATCCTGTTGCTGAAAAAAACATTTTAACTTTTGACAATACGTTTGGGTACAAAGTATTGACAAGAGATAAAGATGGGAATGCAAAAAAAGTTCAATTTGATGTGCTTAATGAAAATAGATTTTGGGATATTTACATAATTGGCCAGTTTAACAGTTGGGGGGATAATGCTGAAAAACTTGAAAAATACAGGCTAAAAAATGATAATGGAGTATCAAGCATAATAATTGATGAAATCTTACATAAAGATGAATATAAATTCCTGATAAAAGATTCAAGAAGCAAAAACGTAATGTATCTTTGTGATCCTGCAACAACATATTTTGCAGATAATGGAAATTCTGTTTTTTGGGATTTTGAATCAAATAGTTCTTATAAACTTAAATATGACTTTGTTGATTTGAAAAAAAAGGCAGTAAAAGTTATACAGACAGATCTTTTTGGCCTTATTTCCAATTTTAAAGATGAGAATTTACAAATTGGATACTCTTTGGGTGATAAGAATACATATAAATTCATAAGAACATCAGGTGTTATAAAAAAAATAAAAGAGATGGGTTTTAATGTTGTTCAGTTTTTACCTTTTAATCAATGTATAGATGGTAATAACTGGAAATTAAGATATCTTATTCCTTTTCATTATGCAATACAAAAAAATTGGGGAGATGTAGATGAATTTTTAATGATGATAGATGAATTTCATAAAGAAGGAATTGCGGTTATGATGGATCTTGTTATAGGTCATGTTCCATATAAGGATTATAAGATATTTATGCATGAAAGTAATAATTTTGGTGTTCATGCTTGGCTTAAGGAAAATAATGAAATGCTTTATCTTAAAGATGAAACTTTTTGGGGTACTAAAAGAATAGATTTTGATAATTCTAATGTTAGAAAATTCTATACTGAAATTGCGGTTTTTTTTATGAAAAATTATAGAATAGATTCATTTAGGATAGATAACATAGATGGAATCATAAGATATGGAGCAAATGGTGATGGGAATGAAAGAGAGAATGGAAGAACATTCTTAAGAGAAACAAATAAACTTATTTATTCTTATAATCCATCTGCAATAATCAATTATGAAGCACATTACTATTATGGTGATAATTCTAAAATGCTTGTTGCAGATATTGATAGTAATCCAAGAGCATTAGGTGCAACATGTTATAATTCATCAAGATTAACTTATTATTTTCACACGGACTATATGTTTTTATCGGCTGATAAAAATTCAGTATGGCCAATAAAACATGTCATTGATGAACAGGAGTGGGGAAAATCAAATTCTACCATGGCAGATTTTCATAATCATGATGCTGCTGCTGGACTTATGAGCATGAGGTGTACAGGTGCTTATGCCTATAATTGTATGGTAAAATCAGAAACAAAAAATTCAATTCATGCAATAGGTAAGATAAAAGTTATGGAAGCAATAATATCTTTTTGTTGCGAAGGAAGAACTTTGGATCTTTTGCAGACATTTTTATTGCAAGAAGGGACATTTGAACATAATTCTGCAATAGATTGGAGTATGATTGAGAAGAACCAAATAAGTCATGATCTTGTTGGTTTTAAGACAAAAATCAACAAGATTTTAGATGATGAGGCATTTGCTCCTATTAATGTAAAAAATCGTAAAATTTTAAATATAGATGATAAAAACAAGGTTGTGGTTGTAAGCAGAAGTAGTGATAAAGATAACTTTGTGGTAATCATAAACACATCAAATTGGAATTTTTTCAACTATAAGGTTGGATTGTTGTCTAAGAATGATTATGTTGTGATATTTAATTCTGATCAAAAAAAATATGCAGGTATAAAAGATGTTTCAATAGAAGGAGAAATTCTTGTCAACCAAAAAAGTTGTAATTTTGAGAAACTTGAAAGAGAAATAGAGCTTTTTGAATTAAGACCATACGAGGTGATAGTTTTAAAAGAAATAAAAAAACAATAGATATTATGATGTACAAAAATTTATGTAAAAATCAAGATTGATGGGCTCCGTTCGGAGTTAAGTAATATTTAACAAATATTTCTTAATTAATAAATTTTTCAATAGCAGCTTAGTATTTTCTTATTGAAAATATTGAGCCAAAAAGAA
>CAYSDY010000007.1:0-42958 GCA_964429995.1 uncultured Methanosarcinales archaeon | reverse complement strand
TAATCTTTAAATACTTTATTCTGCTTAAAAGTTTTAAACTCCGAACGGAGCCATTCTTAATATAAATTTATAAATAATAAAAAAGATTACATTGTAATAAGCATTAATTTGTATAATTGTAAAATATGAAATTAGGAGGAATAATTTAAATTAATAAAAAATGAGAATTGCAGTAATTCATGATTATTTTGATAAGAAGGGTGGAGGTGAAAAATTATCACTCATATTGGCAAAGGAACTTAATGCTGATTTATATACTGGATTTGTAGAAAAGGAAAAAACATTCGACATGAATGATATAAAAAATGTAAATGTTTTAGGTAAAAGAATAAGGTTTTCATTGATAAGACCTTTTGTGCTTTTTTATAGATTTTATAAACTTGATATAAAAGATAAATATGATTTTTTTATACTATCTGGAAATTACTCTATAGCCTGTGCAAAAAAGTGTAGACCAAATCTTTTTTATTGTCATACACCACCAAGACACCTTTATTCTGAAAATCAATGGTTTTTGTCAGAAAAAAAAATGATACTAAGGCCTTTTATTCGTTTATATTTTTCATTACTAAAATATATTGATAGAAAATTTGTATTTATGTGCGATTTTATTGCAAGTAATTCTGAGAATATAAAAAATAGGATAAAAAAATATTATGGAAACAAATTATACAAAAAAACTAAGGTTGTATATCCTCCTATTGAAATTGATAAATTTAAGTATCTAAAACCTAAAGATTATTATATTTCTTGGGGAAGACTTCATAAACTAAAAAGAGTGGATATGATTGTACAAGCATTTATTAAAATGCCTGATAAAAAACTTATTGTAGCATCCTGTGGGCCTGAATATGAAAAAATTAAAGAAATGGCTTATGGGTTTTCAAATATAGAAATACTTGGATATGTGAATGATTCTCAACTTAAAAAACTTGTAGGAGAGTGTTTAGCTTCTATATATATTCCAATACAAGAAGATTTTGGGATGACTCCTCTTGAAGGTATGGCTGCAGGAAAACCATGCATAGGTGTTAATGAAGCAGGATTAAAAGAAACAATAATACACAAAAAAACTGGTTATTTGTGTAAACCTGATATTTCTTTAGATGATATATGCAGAGCTGTAAAATTTATGGATAAACAAAGATGTTTTGACATGAAAGAAGAATGTATAAATCATGCTTTAAAATTTTCTGATAAAAATTTTATTTATGGAATCAAACAAATAATTGATAATAATATAAAAAAATAACCTAAAATATAGAGAATTTTAAAAAATTTCAGTTTTTTTTAAGCTTCTTTAGGAGTTGGCGTTGTAAGACCTAAAAAATATAGGGGAGTTGTAAAACTCTATCTAATTTCTTAAGAATTCATAATTTTTTTGTAATATTTTATATGTTCTTTTATGTTTTTTTCATAGGTATGTATTTTCTTTTTGCTTTTATCATAATCATTAGTTGTTGAACGTAACATTGCACAATATAATTCATCTACTGAATTAGCTGATACAAAGATGTGTTTCCCACCTACAACTTCTGGTAATGATGCATTTGATGTTGCAATAATGGGTAAGTCTAGTGCATGGGCTTCTGCTGCAACAAAACCAAAGCCTTCTGACAATGATGGGACCACTACTGTATCTGCCATCATAAAATACCATGGAAGTTCTTTGTATTTTACTGGATCATGTATGTATACACGATCATTAACATTTAATTCATAGATCTGTCTTATTAATGCATCATATTCTTTTTTATATGTGTTTTTTGATGATACTATAGCAAAAAGCTTTACATTCTTATTTTCCTTTGCAAGTTTTGCAAAGGCTGATATCAAAACAGATAAACCTTTTGAACGACCCGGTCTACCTGAAAAGAAAAAAAGATGATCTGTTTTTTTTATTTTATGTATTTTTCTTTTAGATCTGTCGTATTTATTTTTATCCCATAAATCGTAATCAACACCGTTGTAAATAGTTGTAATTTGCTCTTTATTGATCCCTGCATCAATAAGAGCATTACTAGTTGCACAGGATACTGTTATATAGTTTTTGTAATTAAAAAAATATATTATTCTTTCTATCTTATCGTTTATCCAGTTAGATATTTTTGAATTGTTTGATACCTGATTCCACTTTCCTATCCATACTTCATGGACTGTAAGTATCATTTTTTTTTTCCTTAATTTTGAAATAATATAGGATGGAAGTGCTGATGCAAAGGTTGATGTATGTATTAAATCACAATCTTTTGCAAGAGAGTATAGTCTTGGCAATGATAAAAATGTAAAAAAATATCTATTAAATGTATTTATTCTTTCTATCTTTACACCATTTATGTTTTCTTTGTGTAATGAATATTTATCAGTTTTTTGTGTTAAAATGGTTATTTCGTAGCCTTCTTTTACAAGATTCTCACACAGATTCTTAAAAAGCACCTCTACACCTCCTACATGAGGATAATAAAAATCTAAGCAAAACAGTATTTTCATATGCTTTATAGATAATTGCTTGTTTATATATATTTGGACAAGATGTAAAATATAGACAATTTAAACATCTGTGCTTAAATAAAAAACTAATGAGAATTAAAAAAAAATTATGAAATATGTATAGCATCTCTGTTAAAACCCATATCTACCAAGGCACTTATAAGTTCCTTGTTTCTATCCTGCTTTCCATAAAGAATCTCTATGGTTTTACCCTTAATGGTACCACCACAGGCAAGTTTGGTTTTTATGTGCTTTAATACTTGTTTTAATTCTGACGGATTATCGTCAACACCTGTTATTATAGCCCAAAGCTTACCATATTTTCTTTTTTCTATTTTTATGTCAATTACCGAAACGCTTTTTTCTACATCACTACAAACGCAAAGGTCTTTTGGTAATCCACAAACCGGACATGTATCGTTTAACATATTTAACTATTATTATTTAATCTTGTATAGATTCGTGCTATATCTTTTCTGACAGCCTTTACTCTTGCTTTTTTTTTAAGACTATCTTCTCCAGCCAGCGAGGCTGATCTTAAACTGAATAATTCTTTTTTCATTAAAGCTAGATGTTTTTCAAGATCCGCTTCTTTCTTAGACATCAAATCTTTTTTTTTCATTCTTCAACTTCCTCATTTAAAACATCTTCATCTTCATCAAATTCTTTAAGATTATCTCTGTTTTTATTTTTTGAATCTTTTGTGTTGTTTATATTTTCTTGTAACTTTGATGAAATTACACTGTCAAGATATTCTATCTTATCTGGCAATGGTGTTCCTGGAAGCATTATTGATACTTTTATACCTACAACACCTGTTTTAAGTGTTACTGTATCTATTGCATGATCAACAAGAAAATCACTAACATAACCTGTTTTTTTTAAGTAACCTTTTGTAAATAACCATGTTTTAGCTCTTGCTGATGGAATTTTTCCAGAAATCTTTATCTCAACTCCCATAGCACCAGAATTCATTATTGATTGTATAACTTTAAATGCTGTAAGTTTAAATTTCTGCTGTCCATATGTTGCAAGATCGTTTGCAATCCTTTTTGCAACAATTGATGCAGAAAGATACATATTATCAACATCACCTATTTTTATCTGAGGATTTTCAAACTTGAACTCTTTTTTTAATGTTTCTGTTAATCTTTTAATGTTTGATCCTTCTCTACCAATTATAAGACCTGGAGTTGATGTGTAAATTGTAACTCTTTCTCCCATAGGATTTTTTTCAAGTTTTAGGCATTTGATAGGTACATCTTTTAATGTTCTTGAAACATATTCTGAGACTCTAAATTCTAAGAATTTATCCTTTACGATATCTCTTTCTATCATTTTTTAGCACCTACTATAATTTCAACATTTGTTGATTTCATTTTTCTTCCAGAATATCTACCATAATGATATCTGTTTGTTCCTTTTCTTACTGATGCTGATATGATTACTAAATCTTCTGACATTTCCTTTTCAGAAGCATTTTTTTGAGCAGATTTAATAAGCCTTAAAAACTCAGCAACTGCCTTTAAAGGATAACCTCCTGTTGAAATTCCTTTCCCTTTTCTATGTGCCATCTCTGCAACATACCTTGTATATGGAACAGCAACAGTTTTTTCTGAAACTTTTTCAAGATAATCAATAGCATCGTTAACCTTCTTTCCTTTTATTGATTTTGCAACTTCTACAGATTTTTTTAGTGATATTGCAACATTTTGCGAGGATGCTCTTGCCATTGTCTGATTATCGTATCCTTGATATGAATATTTGTATACCATTTTTACTTTTTAACAACCGCTTTCTTTGTAGCAGTACCTGAATGTTTTGCTATTTTACGTGTTGGTGTCAATTCTCCAAATCTTAGACCAATCATTTCTTCTAAAATCAAAATCTCAACAAATTCTTTTCCATTATATATTGATATCTTTTTACCAACCATTTCTGGTAATACCAAAAGATCTCTGCAGTGTGTTTTTAGTTTTTTAACACCACTTCTTAGATTTTTAAGAAAGATATTTTCTTCTTCTGTAAAACCTCTTTTTAATTTTCTTCTAAGGGAAGAAGGTAGAAGTAGTGCAAATTCTTCCAATGACATATTCTGCAACTCTTCTAATGTCTTTCCTCTGTATTTGTATGTTTTTTCTTCTACCATTTTACTTGTTTCTACCTGTATGCTTTGGTCTTAACATTCCAACTTTTCTACCAGGTGGTGCATTATGAGGAGCAATTGTAGGTCTTCCTTTTCTTAATGAACGTGTTCCTCCGAATGGATGATCTACAGCACTCATTGCTGTTCCTGACACTACTGGGTAAAGCTTGTTCTTCTTTGCTTTTTCCATTACTTTTAATCCTGCTTTAATGAAAGGTTTCTCAACTCTACCTGAACCACCAATGACTCCAACAAATGCTCTACACTTCTCATTTATCAGTTTTTCTTTTTTTGATGGTAATAGTACTTTAACAAATCCTTTAAGGTGAGTTACTACTGTTGCAAAACTCCCACCTGATTTTACTAATTTTCCAGAATCTCCTGGTGTAAGTTCTATGTTATATATCTGTGTACCTTCTGGGATGTTTTTTAGAAGATATGAGTTTCCAACTTCTACTTGTTCTGAACCTAAATCATTTTTTTGATTTACTTCTATTGTTTTTCCCACATATGCACCTTCAAATGAAGGGATTAATGCCTCTTTCCCATCCTGATAACGTACTTTTAATAATGGTGCAGAATGTCCTTTTGAATGAATAATTTCTAAGACTTCACCAACCATTACAGCATCTTTGTTATATGTATTGTAGGAAAGTTTTCCTGCAAACCTAAAACTATGAGATCTATATGTTGATGTTCCTCTTCCTCTTCTTTGTTGAATAATTCTCTTTCCCATTTTAAATCATACCTAATTCTGAAGATAAATCAGAAGCTACTCCTTGGTCTTTGAAAGTAACTATGGCATTTTTTCCTCCCTTTATATTCTTTAATATATTTATGTGTTTTACTTTTTTGCCAAATTCATTTTCTATTAAAAGTTTTATCATTGGCCTTGTTGCATTTTGGTGAACTTCAAAAACTAATTTGTTTTCAAATTCTGCCAATCTTGTCGCCTTTTCAGACATAATTGTTCTTTTGATCACATCGTAGAACTGAGCTGACAATTCTTTTTTAAATGATTCTTCAAGAGATGTTGATGATTTATTTTCTGCCATTTTACTTTAAACCCTCCTCAAATTCTTTAATTGCTTTTTGGGTAAATAATACAGCTCTTCCTGCTTTACTACTCATTGCAAAATCTCTAACCATTAAAAGATCAGGAGTTATTACTTCAAATCCCTGTATGTTTTTTGAAGATTTAAGCAAAGGAGAATCGTAAGAAGAAACAACTACTAAAGGACCTCTTTTCTGTTTGTATGTTCTGTTCCTCATTGTTCCTTTTCCTGCCCTTACAACCTTCTTTGATAATCTTTCAATCTCTGATTCAAAGCCAATTGAGTTTAAGAATGCTCTGAAATCTTTTGTTCTATCGATTGTTTCCACATCATCATTTAATATAAACGGATATTTTTCTGGAACTCTTTGTCCATTTTTAAGAACAATTGATTTATTAACAGATGCTAGTAATCCAATCTGTAATGCTTTTAACCATTCCTTATTGTTTATGTTCTTTTGGATTATTTTACATGCTTTTGGTGGATGAGCTCTTCTACCACCTACTGTGTTTGGTGAAAATGCTCCTACAAACCTTACCTGCATTCCTCTTCTCCACATTGTTTTTCTTGGAGTTCTTGAAACACCTTTACCATATGTTGTTCTAAATGTCTGCCTTCTTTTACTTACATTTATTGAATGTCTTCTACCAGCAGAAACAGATGCTCCATAAGGTTGCCTGAATAAACTTGATTCTGCCATAACTGCCTTTTTAAAAATATCTTCTCTTATATCTGATGATAATTTTAAATCGTAATCAGCTACTTTTTTTCCGGTTTTGTCAATAATATCTATCTTCATTTTCAATTACCTGTTTATGTATGTTATTTCAGGAGCAACTTTTGGATATCTCTTATTTGGTCTTGTTGCTTTAACTAATGTTAATAACCTTTTTTTAGGTCCTGCAACACTACCTTTAACAAGCATATATTCGTTCTTAACTATTCCATAACCTCTAAATCCTGAACTATTGTTGATTTCATCGATTTTATCTGAAATTTTAAGTATCCATTTGTTCCATTCTGTCCTTTCATGGAAACCATGCTGACCTGCAAGAGGAATTGTGTGTGTAACTCTTGTAGGTGTCCATGCACCAACATTTCCTGCATGTCTTCTTTTTTTCTCAGATTTGTGTGATGTTAGTTTTACACCAAATCTTTTAACTGCTCCCTGAAAACCCTTACCTGTTGTTACTGCGTGAGAATCCACCAATTCTCCACTTGAGAGAACTTGGGATGCTTTTACCTCAGCCCCAATTTTAGAATATGAAAAATTTAAAGCATCTTCAATATTCCCAGAAACACCAAGTTCTAAAATATCAGGTCTTTTTTTCCCTATTGTAGTTAAGGATGGATTAGTTACAACCTTAACTCTTAGCTCTAAAACTTCATTCTCTTTTGCAAATTTTTTTAAATCTTCCAAAGATGGCATTGCTATATTCTTTTTTGCAATATCTATCTTTCTTGATAAATTTTTATCTTTTAATTTTGCTGAAACTTCTTTTAGAACCTGTCTGTTACCATATTCGTCATAACCTATCATTCTTAATGATAAAATCTTAACGCTTGGGCATTCTAAAATTGTAACTGCAGTACTTATCTCTTTTCCTTTGTTTAGTGTGTGTGAAAAATTATCGATAAGACTTACATTTGTCATTCCAACTTTATATACTGGAAAACCTAAAAAATTCGCTTCTTTTGGAGGATTCTTAACAACCCAGTTATTTACTACTGGAGTTATTTTTTTAGCTCTGACTCTTGGCCAAAACTGTTTACTTCCTCTTTTTCTTGTACTGGAACTTCCCATTTTTTATTTTATTACTACTCTTTTGCTGTAATTGCCTGTACAGGTTGGATACATCTAAAGCAAGATTGCTATATGTGTATATTTTTAATAGCCATTGCCTTTACAGGATTACTTTGCAGAGTTTTCTTAAAAATATCTGCATAGTAATACTTATTAGGAATAAACTAGTATTTTTAAAGATTGGGGTAAAATAAAAATCTGCATATTAATGTTTGTAGTTAAAAATCTTTATCTATATTTTAGCCTGTAATTTAATATATTCCCCCTTTTATACAAATATTTATAAATAATAATCACTTTATAGTAGCAGTGGTTTTAATAAAAAAGATAAGTGATTATGTTACAAGAAATAAGCAGGTTTTGCCTGTTATTTTGGATAAGAGAATGAATACTTACTTAGAAAATTTTATAGGCAAAATAGCTCTTGATAATGGAATACTGCCTGCAAGAATTAAGGATGATGAAGTTTGGTTTGATCCTGAACTTAATAATTCAAATTCTAGAAAACAACTATATCAAAAAGTTATCGATTTGTCTAGAGTCTTTGAAGATCCAGATATTAATCATTATGGGGATAAAAGGTGTGAGATACTCAAAGCTGGTGGAACCTTATCAGATACTTTAGCAGAAAGAGCAGCTGTATGTAGAGAGTTATCTTGTTTTGGACATATAGTTTTAACATGTTATGGAATAAATTCTTATGTTGCTAACGGAATCATTCCAAATGAAGGTGGACATGCATGGATTGAAACTAATGGAAACACAGTAATAGACATGAATTACATAAGAAAAGCTGTTTCAAAAAATGCTTACATTGGAAAAAATCCCTTAAATCGTCAAAAACTTGTTGAAATTACTTTTTAATTATGGAAAATTTTCCTTAAGCTTTTTAAATAAAACAATGTTACTAATTATTAATTAAATAAATTGTTCGGCGATGATTGCTTTAACATGAGCGGGATTTTTATTATTTAATTGTCTTTAAACGTTTCGAAAGAAACTTTGTTAAAATGGGATATTTAAAATATTTAAAAGAAGCATGGAAGCAACCAAGAAAGAATCTTGGCGATGCTTACAAGGAAATGTTATTTGCATGGAGACGTGAAAACTCTGTTGTAAGGCTTGAACATCCAACAAGAATCGATAGAGCAAGAAGTTTAGGTTATAGAGCTAAACAGGGCTTTGTTATGGCAAGAGTAAGAGTTAAAAGAGGTGGCTCGAAAAATCCAAGAATAATGAAAGGTAGAGATGGAGGAAACAAATCTACAAGAATCGAAGAATCTAAGAGTTATAGATGGATAGCAGAAGAAAGAGCACAAAAAAAGTTTACAAATCTTGAAGTTCTTAACTCTTATTGGGTAGGTCAGGATGAAAGATACTATTGGTTTGAAATTATAATGGTTGATGTATATCATCCACAGATACTAAGTGATAAAAAAATTAATTGGCTTGTATCTTCAAAACATACAAGAAGAGTATTTAGAGGACTTACATCAGCAGGTAAAAGATCAAGAGGATTAAGAAACAAAGGTATAGGTGCTGAAAAAGCAAGACCTTCTGTAAATGCAAATGGAGGAAGACTAAGATAAAATGGCAAGAAGTCAGTTCAAATCAAAAAGAAGTGTTTCAGGAAGAAAATACTCAGACTTAAGAAAGAAAAGAGCATGTGATATGGCAGGAATACCATCGCTTACACAGATAGGAAAAAATAAGCTAAAAGTTAAAAGAGTAAGAGGAAACAATATTAAAAAACAACTTTTAAGAAGCGAATCTGTATCTGTAAATATTGATGGCAAAGTAGAAAAACTAAATATAATAACTGTTGAAAATAATCCTGCAAACATTCATTACACAAGAAGAAGTATAATTACTAAAGGAGCAGTTGTAAAAACAGAAAAAGGTAGCGTAAGAATTACATCAAGACCTGGACAGAGTGGATCTTTGTTTGGGGTTTTAATCTAATTTTTGATAAATTTTATTAATATTACTTTATTTTATGTTCTTATGGATTTAGATAAACAAGAAAAAATATCAAAAGCGTTCATATCTGATTATTGTGGTAAAGGGAAAATTTTAAATTCTTATGAACTTAGCATTATGGTTGGTTCTTATAATGTTGAACCATTAGGTTTCTATGATTTTTGTAGAAAACTAAGACCTCATCTTGAAGAAATGGGTATTTCAATATTTATGCAAAAAGGGACTATGAATCCAGAAAACATTGAAAGTATTATAGAGAAGAATATATTGGCAAGAATAAGCCCAGTTAAAATTGATAGATTTTGCTTAAATTACTCTGATAGCTCTGAATGTAGAGATAGTAAAGAAAGGATAGATGAATTGAGTTGTAGTAATAGGGATTATCTTAGAATACTTATGAATATTTATGCAAAGCATAATATTGCTAAAAAAAAAGAAAATAAATTTACCCTACAGTAGAAAGCAGGTGCCCTTTATTAAAATCCCTTATTGTTTTTTGATTATCATTTATTGATATGTATTTGTTGTTTATTATAAAATTTCCTTCTTTTAGAATAAACATTCTGTTATCTGAATCTTTTAAAACAATATTTTTATTTTCAGATGAAGATATAATCTGTCTGTTCTTTTCAGTAATAATCATTGTTTGTTGTTCTCTAATTGATGACTTTTGTGTTTCTATTTGAAGCAAAACATCATTATTTTTTATGGTCTTTACACCTGATAAATCATCTTTTAAACTCCATTTATCAAAATATACAGACAATACACCTATTAATGCTAGAATAATCACAAACAATGTTGTTAATGTTAAAATTTTTCTGCTTTTATCCATATAAATTGTATTTTATTTATGTTTATAAATTTTAATGTTTTATTAAATGAATACATTGGTAAGGCTTTCGGGAGAGCTGAGATAGGGGTTTTGAGATTGGGGAATATTCCTCTCTAATGCGAAGTGTTTCCACAGTATTTCATTAATAAAGGAGCTCTTCTCCACTTTTCTGGCATCTAAGAGATTTTTTAATTCTGTATCTAACTTGATTGCCACAACTACTCGATTTTTCTTAATTCGTCCCATTTTTCGTTAATATCGTATATACGATATCGCAAGCAGATTTTAAAAGGGTTGTCATTTCTTGGCTCACAGTAGAGAGAAATATATTTATAAATAAGTTGTATATGGATTATATTATGAATGGTGAGAAGATAAAACCAGATAGAATAAAGTTTGATTCTTTAGTAAATGAGATTAAGGGAGGTAGATTAAAAATACCAGATTTTCAAAGAGATTTCGTATGGGATAAAAGCCAAGTTATCAAGTTGTTAGATAGTATATATCAACATTATCCAATAGGTTCTTTCCTATTTTGGGAGACAAACCAAGAATTAACTCACAGAAATATAGGAAATATTCCTATTGATTCAACTTATTCTGGAGATGTAAACTATGTATTAGACGGACAACAAAGAATTACTTCCTTATTTGCAAGTGTTGAGAATGCTGAAATCAAGATTAAAGTGAATGGGCAAGTTAAAAATAAGCAGTTAGATATTTATTTTGACTTAGATACCGAGGAGTTCAAAAGTATGTCTGGGGAAGATGAAGAAGACTTGATAGATGAAGAAGGAAGGAAGTATTTATCATTAAAAGAGATAATATTCCCAAGTAGATTAATTCTAACAAAACTTAATGACAAGAGAGGAGAAGTATTCGATAAAGTCTCAAATGCTTTCAAAAACTATGAGTTCTCAGTGATATATGTTAAGAATCAACCTATTGATGTAGTTTGTCAGATTTTCGAGAGAATTAACAATTCTGGACAAATATTAAATGTAGTTGATTTAATGGTTGCAAAGACCTGGTCCAAATCATTTAATCTAAAAGAGAGACTTCACCTATTTCAAAAAGAACTAAAAGAACAAAAGTATGATGGCATCAATGATATTACATTACTTCAAGTTATTTCTACAAATGTAAAAGGAGGTTGTCATAGAAAAGATATTTTATCTTTAACAAGAGAAGAAATTGAAAAGAATTGGAA
Organism: uncultured Methanosarcinales archaeon; assembly: GCA_964429995.1. Lineage (GTDB taxonomy): Archaea > Nanobdellota > Nanobdellia > Woesearchaeales > UBA583 > UBA583. The sequence continues at coordinate 31,438 of CAYSDY010000007.1, read as the reverse complement.
GGAATCTATGGAAGCAATAAAAAGAAGTATTGATTTCTTAAAGACAAATCTAAACATAGGATCTTCAAAAATATTGCCATTCCCTTCAATGCTTGTTCCAATAAGTTACTTTTTTTATAATATCAAAGGTAAGAGTGAAAATGAAGCACAAATACAAGAGTTAATTAATTGGTTCTGGAAAGCTGCAGTTTCAAATAGATTCAGTTCATCAGTAGAAGGAAAAATAGTAGAAGATACAAAACAGATAAATAATATTATAGATAATAAAGAAGTTAAGTTTAATTTCCTTATCCCCCAAGTGACTGTTGAAAGAATAATACAACAAAAATACTCTCTTGGAAATGCTTTCTGTAAAACATTATTATGTATTCTTGCAGCTAAGAAACCAAAGAATATTTTTAATAATTCTGAGATCGTATTCAACAATTTCGCAAAGTTTAATGCAAAAGAATATCATCACATATTCCCACAAGAACACATAAGGGCAAATCATAATGAACTAAATGGCTTAAAAGATAGTATTGCAAATATTATGTTTATGCCATCTGGAACAAACAAGAATGTAGGGAAGAAAAGTCCAAAAGAATACTTATCATTAATTGAAAACAATTCTATCAATAATACATTGAAAACTCATTTAATAGATAATTTGAATGAAACGGGAATAGAAGAAGACAATTTTGAACAATTCTTAAACTATAGAGCAACAAAGATAGTAGAAGAAATAAAAGGTTTAGTTGGAGACTTTACTTCTATTGAAAAAGAAATGGCATCAAATGAAGAAAAGTTAATTGATAGCTTTGAGAAAAATATGAGAAGTTTAATTGTTAAGACATTAGGAAATGGTTTTTATAATTCTTCTATCTCACAGGAGCTAAGGGAGAGAGTTGAAGAAAGAATAGAACTTCATCTTAATAAAAATCCTTCTGAAAAAAGAGAAGAACTGAATCCTATTGACTTTTTCACAATTATGCAGTATTTTAAAACAATAAGAACTAATTGGGATAAGTTTGAAGTCTTTTTTAAATCAAAATCTGACTTAGAGAAACACTTTGTCCATATTAACGATTTCAGAAATGCAATAAGACATTCAAGAGATGTAAATCTTACAACAAAGAAATTGGCAGAAGGCTCATTAATCTGGTTTGAAGACATATTCAAATCAATTAATTAGAAAACTTTTAAAATCAACTAAGAGTTTTAATAATAGTTGCTGTTTTAGCTCAGTGGTAGAGCGCTACCTTGGTATCTGTGAGTTTTGGTATTTTTCTAAAAAAATACAGCCAAATAGGTAGAGGTCCCGGGTTCAAATCCCGGAAATAGCTTTGTTCTTAAAAAATATTTTTAAAGATTCTTCAATAGTTCGATTTGGAATAAAATTATTAAGGTGTAATATTTCTAAAAAATAAGCAAAAAAAATTAGATCTTCATCTTTAGATGTTTCAATCAAATATTCATACTTATCTACATTATTTTCTGAATAGATATGTTTCCGATAATTTAGATATGATAAAATATGAAATAATTCAGAAAATATCTCAATAATAGTATTTTGAAGATTAGCATTATTAAAAATATTTTTAACAAGTTTTAATAAATATTTATTTGAACAAAACTTAGATTTAAAATTGGAAGAAGCAAACTCCTTTCTCAATTCAATTTGGTCTAAATCAATTTTTGATAATGGGGAATACAAACATAATAATATATTAGAGATTTTTTCATTATTAACTTTTCTCGTTATTTCAATAAATTGTTTTTGAAATAAAGTATATAATTCTTTTTTTGAGTAATCATAAAATAATTCAAGTATTTTCTCATAATTCAATTCAATTTTAGTTGCATAAACTTTATCGGTTTTAGATTTTTTAATTAAAAAACCTTCTTTTTCCAGTTTATTTATGTGTTCGTGAATTGTGCTATATGCTTTATTTAAATATTTTGACAAACTATGAATATTATACTCTTTTTGCCCTAAAGCATAAATTATTCTTGTTTGACTCTTATTCAAGATAGGAGGTAATCTTTTTTTCCCGTTCCCCATTTTACTATCATTATTAAATAATTCTTATATTATAAGACTATCGGTTTTAAAGATTTTATCCGTAACCAATATAGATGGTGTTTCTCAGGTATTATGTAAGGTTTTAACCTTAAAAACAAAATGAAAATTAAGATTACAATAGAAATTGAAAAAGAACTTTTATTAAAAGTTGACAAAGCTGCATCTAATGATTGTAGAAGTAGAAATAGCTATATCATAAAGTTATTAACTGAAAAAACTAATGAGGAAGAAAATGGAAAACAATAAACCAATTAGAAAACAAAGGGTTAAACTTGTTGAAGCGAATTTGTGGAAAAACAAAGTACAAAAAGAAGGAGAGGAGTATGAAATCATAACTTTAGGATTATCTAAGTCATACAATAAAGATGGAGAGTGGAATAAGAATACTGTTAATTTTAACATAAAAGAAATTCCAGAATTAATCACAATGTTAGATGATTTATACACTTGGTATTTATTAGAATACAAAGAATCAGAACAAAGAGGTGAAGATTAAATGAACGACAAGATTAATCCTCCCAATAATGAAAGAGATTTCAAACAATATAAGGTTTTCTCTTCATTGCCTTGGTTAACTCAATTAAAGAAGCTATATTATTGTAGGAGAAGAGGAATTAATAGAGATAATATTGCAGATTTCTTATTTGTTTCAAATGAAAGAAGTCAAACAATACTTTCTGAATTATGTGAATATAAAGTTCTTGAAAGAGAAGAAAGTGCTACTATGTCATATCGATATAGATTTACAGACTTATTTTGTGAGTTTTTAGAAAGTAATGGAGGAGAATAATATGAAAGAAGTTTTAGATTATATTATCAACAAAAGAAATACTAAAAAATCTTTTTTTGAAGTTATCTCTTTTAATGATAAAAATAAAGATTTAAACAAAAATCTACCAATTTCATATTTTTCTAATAATGGAAATGTTGAAAGTTTAATCTCTAATATAAAAACAAAAAACAAGGAGGGATGGGGAGTTTTTATTAATTTTAATCCTTTGAATAAAGAAAAAAGAGGAAATGATTTTATTGATAGAATCAACTTTATTTTTATTGATTTAGATAATGCAAAAAAAGAAGACTTTGAGAAAGTAAAACTTTTTTTAGATGAGAATAATATATTATATTCATATATTGCAGAAAGTGGAAATGGATATCATATTTTAATTGATGTAGAATGGAAAGTTGAGAATCAACAAACAGTTAAAGATTTTATTTACTTTTTATATAATAATATTTCAAATACAGTTGATAAGGGAGTTAATGATCTTGCGAGGATATTTAGAATCCCTGAATCCTTTCATTATAAAAAAGATAAGTTTCAACTTAAAACTTTATATTTTAAAGAACTAACCAAAGAAGAAATAAAGATTAGTAATAAAAATATTATAAAAATTATAAATCAAAAAGAAATGAAAAAAGAATCTTCTTGGGAAGAGATTATCAATAAGAATAAATCATTAAAAACTCTTTTTAATACTCCTATTGAAAAAGGAAGTAGAAGTGAAGTAGAATTATCTTTAATAGATAAATTATTAATGAAAGGTTTTATTGACTTTGAATTGATTGATGAGATTATGAGTTCTTGTAAAATTGGAAAATGGCAATCTGCAACTATGAATTACAAGAGAGGCACATATAAAAAAGCCTTAAAGAATTATGATAATCACATTAAATCATTAAAAAAAGAAAATAATAGAGGTAAGTCTAAAATCAAAGATTTATTATCTAATGAAAAGAATAAAATTGATAGAATTGGAACTGGAATCCATAACAATGTTTTTTATTTTGGTAATTCGGTGCGAAAAGAAAGTTCTGATGAACTTATAGATATTTTAATTACATCAGATAGAGACATACACACAGTATGGTCAAAAGAAAATGATGAAATTAGAGACAAATTTAAACTCTCATATCGAAACAAATTTGATATAGGTGTTATTAATAATCCTTGGTCAAATCAAAGTATTGATAAATATTTAGATGAAGATTATGAACCAATAAATATAAGAGAACTTTTTGAAGAAATAAAAAGATTAAATACATTATATGTCTATCACGAAGACCAAAGAGTTCATTCAGTTATTGCTGCAGATATTATATCAAATTATTCATGTCCTATATTTAATGCAAAAGGAAGAATGTATTTCCAGGCAGAACATGGGTCTGGAAAATCTACACAAGCAAAGATTTATTCTTTATTGACATATAATGCTATACACGGAGATATTACTCCTGCAAGTATGGAGAGAGTAGTTGAAAGCACTTGTGGTACTTTAGTAATTGATAATTATGATAACCTTTCAGAAGATAAAAAAATTGCGGGAAGACAATTTATTGAAGTTTTCTATAAAAAAGGTAGTAAAAGTTACAAAGCAGATGGGAAAAATCACAGAGTAAACAGTTACAATGGATATTCTCCTGTTGTAATCAATAATATTATTGGATTGCCAGAAGTTACTGAATCAAGATGTATTAAGATTAATATGATTAAAACAAATAATCCTAAGATATCCAGAAAGAAAATAAAAGAGACTGATAAAATCTGGCAAGACATAGTTGATGATTTACATATTTGGACTTTAGATAATTGGAAATTAATAGAGAAAACTTATGATGAAAGTTATTTTAAAGATTTTAATAATAGAGACTTAGAAAATGTTGAATCAATTCTAACTATTGCAAAAATCATTGGAGAAGATGTCTTTGAAGAGATTAATGATTTTCTAAAGGATAATGTAAACAAGCAGAAAGAATCTAACATAGAAGATAATTGGGACTTTATTGCATTAAAATCAATATATGAATTATCTAAAAATAGTAGTTCAAATAAATGTACTTTAGGAGTTAAGGAGATAACTTCATATGCTATAAATAATAGTGATTATTTAGAATATCATACTGATAAAGCTGCTTTTAATGTACATTTGGGAAAAAGATTATTTACAAATCATAGTCAAATTTTTAAGAAAAAAAGATCGGGTGGATATACATATTATACATTTACTAAAGAAGAATTATTAAAGTTAATTCTGAAAAAGGAATTTGATAAATATCTCACAGTAGAGGATGTAGAGGGAGGAGAAGTAAAAGAGGTAAGTAAGAGTAATAAAATAGCAAGAGATAATGGAGATAATAACCAAGGAAAAAATATATCTACTCTATCTACTAATAATACTAACACTACTAACTCTACTAATACTACACTATCTACAAAAGAGATATTAGTAGATTTATTCAATAATAAAAAGTTATTAAAAATAGAAGATATAAAAGACCTTATCCCCCACTACTGTGAGAATATAAACGAAACCTTATATGATTTAAAAAATGAAGGAGTAATATTTGAACCAAGAAAAGGAGAGTATAAACTATTGGAGTAAAATGGTAGCGGTGAATTATAAAGATTTAAACTTCTTTAAAAGAGCTCATCAATTAACTCTTGAAGTTTACAAGGTAACAAAGGACTTCCCAAAAGATGAACAATTCTCTTTAACTAATCAGATTAAAAGAGCAGTTACAAGTATTGGCTCAAATATTGCAGAAGGATCTGGGAGGAATACAATAAAAGACTATAAGCAATTCCTTCATCACGCTTTAGGTTCTGCTAAAGAAGTAGAGTATCAATTATTAGTAGCAAAGGACTTGGAATACATAAGTTCAAGAACTTATGATAGATTGGCTGAGATGTTAGATGAGATTATAGGTTCGTTAACTAACTATATTAAGAAACTTACTGCCAAAATGTGAATCTATATTAAAGTTATACATTTGATAGTATTTTTCTTATTTATTTATAAAGAAAAACCTAAATGTATAAACATTGTATAAACATCTTTATTTTTCTGCTATTATATTGCGTTCAATTTTGTAAAAAATAAATATATAAAAGTTAAAAATCATAATAATTCTATGAAAAAGTTTGTATATTATAATCTTGATACTCATAAAAATAATGGTCAATTAAGATATAGAGCAAGAAGAAGATTAAAAGAAGATATTAATCATACAATAAATAAATATGGTTTTTTTTGGAATAGGTCTCGATTAGCAAGAAAACATAATGTTTCTCATACAACAGTAAATCGTATTGCAGATGAAATTATTACAAAAAGAAAAGAATTAATCAAATCAATTATGATAACAAGAATTGAAAGAGAAAGATCTAGAATTGCAACAGAAGTAACTTTAAGGTCAGAACTTAAAATGCCAAACCTTAATCTTTTGAAAAGATTGAGAAAATATAGCGATAAAATATCAAAAATATTATATTATTAATTTAATAAGTGTTCTTTTTGTAAATCAAACAAATCTTCCAAATCATACCAATACATAAAACCAATTCCTTTAATACTAAATACAATATTATCTTTATAACAAATTACTTCATTTTGATTATTCATTCCTAATTCTTTTTTATAAGCAAAGCACTCAAATGGAGAATAAACTGTCTTTTCTTCATAACCTCTTGCATCTTTAATTTCATTTGTTAATTTATTGTAATAGTTTAAAGACTGGCTTGTTTCAGAGAATTTACTAAATGCAATTGTTATTGCAGTTCCACTAAATCCATCAGATTCTGCTAAGTTTTTTTTATAACCAGTAATAAATCCAGTTTCATTTAATTCAAATTCTTTTTCGCTAAGATAGTATTTTGTGGGTATTTTATCATTTGGAAGAATGATTTGGGTTAAATCCGTCTGAGAATCTAAAGTTAAACTATTAGTTTTAACTACTTCCTCAGATTTTTCTAAGAAACTACCAATCATTCCTAAGATAACTAACCCTAATATAACAGTTAAAATAGGATGTCTTCTAAACCAACTTTTTTCATTTTTTTCATTTTTTTTACTCATAATACTATCTTGTGTTTTTATTGTTTTAAAAATCTTTTGCAATTCAATTACAATTCAAACGCAACTTTCTTTTTATTTATAGATGACTTGCAAATAATTTATGGATGAAAAGATATTGGAATTATATTCTTGGGTTCTTTTGGGAAGTCAAAGAGTTAAAGTTGTTAAAGCATTAAATGTTCCAAAAACTCCAATGTTGATTCGTAAAGAAACTCAGTTGAACTTTGGAAATGTTAGTAATGTGTTAAAAGTACTAAGCGAGAAAGGTATTGTAGTATGTTTAAATCCAGACAGTCACCTTGGAAAGTTATACAAATTAACAGAAATTGGTGAAAAAATCAGCGAAATGTTGAAAAATCTTTAATTTTTTATCCCAAAATCCTTTATTCTTTAAAATAAATTGTAGATAACTTATAAATTAGTTATAAGTAACTTTTATAAATAAGTTAATCGAAAGATTTTTAAGATGAAAAGTAATGGTAATGGAGCCAATATAGGATTTGAAGAAAAGTTGTGGAAAGCAGCTGATATGATGAGAAATAACATGGACCCTGCAGAATATAAGCATGTTATTTTAGGTCTTTTATTTTTAAAATACATTTCAGATAGTTTTGAAGAAATCTATGAAGAACTACAAAAAGAAGAATATGCAGATCCAGAAGAAAAGGACGAGTATATTGCAAAGAATGGTTTCTGGGTTCCACCTTCTGCAAGATGGAGTTATATCCAAAAAAGTGCTAAATTACCAACAATTGGTCAAATCTTAGATGAAGCTATGGTTGTAATTGAGAGAGAAAATCCATCACTTAAAGGAGTATTGCCTAAAGATTATTCTAAACCTGCTCTTGACAAACAAAGACTTGGACAAATTATTGATTTAATTAGTTCTATTAAACTTGGAGACTCTGAAAATAGAGGAAAAGACCTACTGGGAAGAGTTTATGAGTATTTCTTGGGAAGATTTGCTTCTGCTGAAGGAAAAGGAGGAGGAGAGTTCTATACTCCAAAGTCTATTGTAGAGTTATTAGTTGAAATGCTTGAACCATATAAAGGAAGAATCTACGACCCTGCGTGTGGTAGTGGTGGTATGTTTGTACAATCTGAGAAGTTCGTAGAAGCACACGGTGGAAAATTAGATGACCTTTCAATTTATGGACAAGAAAGTAATCCTACTACTTGGAGATTATGTGTAATGAATCTTGCAATTAGAGGAATTAGAGGAAATATTGGACCACATCACGCTGATACCTTCCACAATGATGTTCATAAAGATTTAAAGGCAGATTTCATCATTGCAAATCCTCCGTTTAATATTTCTGATTGGGGAGGAGAAAGAATAAAAGAAGATGTAAGATGGAAATATGGTATCCCTCCTGTGGGCAATGCAAACTTTGCTTGGGTTCAACATTTTATACATCACCTATCTCCTAAAGGAGTTGCAGGTTTTGTTTTAGCAAATGGTTCAATGAGTTCTAATACTTCAAATGAAGGAGAGATTAGAAAACAAATTGTTGAAGATGATAAAGTAGACTGTATCGTGGCACTTCCAGATAAGTTATTTTATAGTACTGGAATTCCTGTTTGTTTATGGTTTGTTGCTCGTGATAGAAAGAGAAATGGAGAAGTTTTATTTATTGATGCTCGGCATATGGGAGAATTAGTAGATAGAAAACATAGAGAACTAACTCCAGAAGATATTGCAAAGATTTCAGATACTTATCATATTTGGAGAGGAACAAAAGAAGGAACATATGAAGATGAAAAAGGATTCTGTAAAAGTGCAACACTTGAAGAGATTAGAAAACACGAACACATCCTAACTCCAGGAAGATATGTAGGAGTTGCTGATATTGAAGAAGATGAAGAACCATTTGAAGACAAAATGAATAGACTAACTTCTGAACTTGCAGAACAATTTGCAAAATCTCGAGAACTTGAAGAAGATATTCGTAAAAACTTAGGAGGGTTGGGCTATGAGTTCTGATATCAAAACCAAACAAATAGTAAAGCAAGAGGTTGCCAGGGAAGATAATGATTTGAAAACTGTTTATTACTATGTAGATACTGAAAATGGAGTTGACATCAAAACTAAAGAAGTTTTTAAAAAAGAAGTTAAAACTATTTTTTATCAATTAAGACTTAATTGGAAAACAAAAGAGGTTTTAAATAAATACAAAACTATAGAAAGAATAACTCTTGAAGGTTTAACTTCCTTACCTCAAGGATTCTCAACAAGAGCAAGTAAAAACTATGCTGTAACTAAAACACTAAACCCATTAATTAGATTTATAGATGATAATTCAGACTTTAAAGAGATAATTATTTCAAAAACTAAAAAAACTAAAATAAATAATTCAGTTATAATCATCAATATTAAAGATGTAGATTACATCAGAAAAAATATTTCTGCTTTAATTAATACAGTAAATAAAAAAAATAAAGTCTTTGTTCAGAACTTCTTTGCTGAAAAGTTTCCTTCATATTTTGATAAAACTAAATACAAATATCAAAAAGGTACAATATTTAGATTAATTAATGAGAATCAAAAATTAGAAAAAGAAATTAGTACTGAAGACAAAAAAGCATTATTTGATTTATTTGAAAGACTTTCTTTTTCAAAACAAAGTATATTTGAGAAAAAAGAACTTATTTCTACTAAGGAAAAAATTGAAAGAAAGTTTATAGAGGATGTATTGAATGAGTTTAAGAGATTATTAAGTTTAAAAAAAATTACTGAAAATAAATGGCAAGATTTTTTTAAAGAAAATGCTTGGATATTTTCTCAAATCTTTGCTCACCCTACTGTTTTCTTTGAAGATCAGGCATTCGTTGGTGGGAAAGCAATAAATAATAAGAATGGAAAATATGTTGATTTTTTATATAATAACAAATTGACTAAGAACTCTGCATTAATTGAGATTAAAAAGCATACTACTAAGTTGCTCAAAGACAATCCCTATAGAGGTTCAGATGTATTCCAACCAGAAAATGAGTTAAGTGGTGCAATAAGTCAAATTATAGATCAAAAAGAAGTTTATTCTAAAAAGTTTGATGCAATTAGAGGAGAAGACGATATATTTTCTTTTAATCCAAAATGTATTATAATAGTTGGAAAAATTGATTCTTTAAAGAAAAAACAAATAAAGTCTTTTGAGTTGTTAAGGTCTAATTTAAAAGATGTTGAAATTATAACTTTTGATGAATTGTTTGAAAGAATTAATTCAATTTTACAAATCTTTGGAGGAACTGAAAAATGAATACTGAATATAAAGATTCTGAAATAGGATTAATTCCAAAAGATTGGAATATAGATGAACTTCAAGAGAATCTTATTATTAAAGGAAGAATTGGTTGGAAGGGTCTTAAAAAATCTGAATATCTTGAGGAAGGATATGCAATTATTAATGGACAACAAATCTTAGATGGAGCAGTTGACTGGAAGAATGTAGGAAGAATCTCTGAAGATAGATACTTAGAATCTCCCGAGATTATGCTTCAACAAGATGATATTTTAATGACAAAAGATGGAACAATTGGTAAAACTGCATATGTTAGAGAACTAAAAGAACCTGCAACTGTTGCATCTGGAGTTTTTGTTATAAGAAACAATTCAGATAAAATAACTCAAAAGTTTTTATATCAATATTTTAGTTCCCATTATTTTAAACACTTAGTTCAAAGTAGAATTGAAGGTTCAGTAATTCCACATATATATCAAAAAGATATTCAAAAATTAGCAGTTCCTCTACCTCCTGTGAGTGAACAAGAACAAATTGCAAAAATATTGTTTGATATTGATGATAAAATAGATGTAAATAAAAAAATCAATGAAAACTTAGAGGAATTAGGAAAAACATTATTCAAAAGATGGTTTATTGATTTTGAGTTCCCTAATGAAGAAGGAGAACCATATAAATCATCTGGAGGAGAAATGATTGAAAGTGAATTGGGAATGATTCCTAAAGGTTGGGAAATAAAAAAAATGATAGAATTAGTTTCTATGTTAAAACCTGGAACAAATTATCAGCCAAAAAGAATTGATGAAGGAGTTCCTTTTTTAAATGGTAGAAATATTATTGATGGAGTAATAAACACAAAAGATATTTCTTATATTTCTAAAGAAGATTACGAATTCATTCATAAAAAATGGATTCCAGAAGAGAATGATTTATTAATTACAAGAATTGGAACATTAGGAAATGTAGGGATTGTTCGTAAAAAAGATTTACCAATAGGGATTCATTATAATATGATTGTTATAAAAGAAAATGATAAATATATTAAATATCCAGGATTATATTTTATGATTAAATCTGAATATTTCTTAAAAGAATATCATTTAAGAAAAAAACAAACTGTACAAGAGTACATTACAATTGATGAAGTAGAAAATATACCTATATTTTATGATAGTGATATTATTAAAAAATTTGAAAATAGTTTTGATAAACTATTAAAACTTATTCTCCAGAATAAGCAAAATATTGAAAACTTAGAAGAACTGAAACAGTCTCTACTTCCAAAACTTATGTCTGGACAAATTAGAGTTAAATAAAAATGAATTGGCTTGAAGAAATAATAACAGAATATGAACATTTGAACCCTTTAAAAGAAAGAATTAATCAAATTAAAGGACTTGAGAATTATAATGATGTTATTGATATTTCTAAAGCATTAATTGAAACAATATTAAGAACTATTTTAGATGAGAGAAAGATTGAATATAAATCTGAAGATGACTTGAAAAAACTATTAAATCATTTCTTAAGTAATATCACCTATTTTGATGAAGTTGAAGGGAATGTAGTTACAAAATTAAGAGCAGGATTAAGTACTATTCTTGATTCAATAAAAGAAATTAGAAATGATAAAGGAGAAATTAGTCACGGAAAATCTATTTATCATTTACAAACAAAAAAAGAACTTGCAAGATTCATATTTGAAAACAGTTGTTCTTTTTGTGGGTTTATTTGGTCAGTTCATAGAAATTATGATTTAGACAAATTGGAATTAAAATATGAAGAAAATCAAACTTTTAATGATTGGATTGATGATTCTAAAGAAGAAATTGTTTTAAAGTTTAAAGAAATAGAATATACTTTTATGCCAAGTAGAGTGTTATTTTTAGATTCTGAGGCTTATAAACAAGTATTATGGGATTTCAAAAGTGAAAAAAAATATTTAATTGAAAAATTAGATAATAGTACTAATTTCGCAAATACCCATGAAACTATTGCAGAATTAGAAAAACAAAAATCTAAATTAGAATTGGAAGATGTTTGTGAATTAATAAAAATTGCAAATGAAAATAGCCAAGTTGAATGGATTCTAAGTGATAAAGATGTTTTTGATTTTTATTCTGACATTCTTAATGGAATCGAAGAAACAGAATTAATTGTTGATTTTAAAAAAAAGTTAGAGGAGAATAAGCCAGAAAAATGAATGAACAGGATAAAAATACATTATTAGCATTAGGAGGACTTGCCCTTTTAGGTTATTTGTTAAGTAGAAAAAAGAAAGGAAAATGTCCAGTATGTAATTATCCAGTAAATGAGGATAACAAACATTGTCCTAATTGTGGAACAAGTCTTAATTGGGAGGGATTCAAATGAGTAACATTCCACATATCCCTGAGAAATATTCAATCTGGGAGAAAATAAAAGGATTTACTTATTCAATGTTAATATGGATTGCATGGATATTATTAGTTTCTTCAGTAATAATACTTGTGTTATACTTCTTTTCTTTTATAATCAAAAGAGATTTTTTTAATGAGAACTTTATACAACTATGCATATATATTATCATCGGTTCATTCTCATTAATATTTATTTATGATGAAAAATGTCAAAAAAAGTTCGGAGTATGTAAAATGCCTAAGCCAAATAAACTTATAAATAAAAAAGAGGAGGAATAAATAAAAATGAAAAAGTTCACAGAGAGTCAAGTAGAAGAAGCTGCAATTGAATGGTTTGAAGAATTAGGATATTCATACCTTGCAGGTCCAGATATCGCCTTTGATGGAGAAAATCCAATGAGACAAGATTATAAAGATGTAATCTTGGAAGACAAATTAGAAGACTCTCTTAAAAAAATCAACCCAACCATTCCTCTAAGCTCAATAAAAGAAGCTATTAAAAAACTAAAAATCCAATCGTCTCCTTCTCTAACTATTAATAATAAAATATTTCACAAATACATAACTGATGGTGTAGATGTTGAATATAAAGATAAGAATAGAATCAAAGGAGATAAAGTATGGTTATTTGATAAAAAGAACTTAAAAAACAATGACTTCTGTGTTGTAAACCAATTTACAATAGTAGAGAAAAACAATAGAAGACCAGATTTAATTGTCTTTGTAAATGGATTGCCAATAGTAGTAATCGAGTTCAAGAATGCAACTGATGAAAAATCAGATATCAAATCAGCATACAATCAAATCCAAACATACAAAAATGATATCCCTACAATTTTCTCATATAACGCTTTTACAATTATTAGTGATGGAACATTCGCAAGAGCTGGAACAATTACTGCAGACTTTGATAGATTTATGAGTTGGAAAACTATTGATGGTGAAAACATAACTAATGATTTTATGCAACTTGAAACTCAAATCAAAGGAATGTTTGATAGAGAAAAACTACTTGAAATAATCCACCATTTCATCCTTTTTCAAGATGATGGCGAAAGCATAAAAAAAATACTTGCAGCATATCATCAATACTATGCAACACAAAAAGCAGTAGAGAAAACAAAACTTGCAACTTCATCAAGCGGAACTAAAAAGATTGGAGTAGTATGGCACACCACAGGTTCTGGTAAGAGTCTAACTATGACATTTTATACTGGAAAAATAATTCTTGAATTAGATAATCCAACAATTGTAGTTTTAACAGATAGAAATGACTTAGATGAACAATTATACAATACATTCTCACTATCCTCAGACCTTCTAAGACAAATTCCACAACAAGCAAAATCAAGAACAAATCTAAGAGAACTATTATCAGTAGAATCTGGAGGAATCATATTCACAACAATTCAAAAGTTTATGCCAGATGAAAAAGGAGATACATACCCTCAGTTATCAAATAGAAGAAACATAGTAGTGATTGCTGATGAAGCCCACAGAACACAATATGATTTAATTGATGGGTTCGCTAAAAATATAAGAGATGCACTACCTAATGCTTCATTTATTGGATTTACTGGAACACCTATTGAAGGAACAGATATTAATACTCCTGCAATCTTTGGAGATTATATCGATGTGTATGATATGACACAATCAATTCAAGATAAAGCAACAGTTCCAATTTATTATGAATGTAGGCTTGCAAAGATTGGTTTATTAAAAGACCAAATCCCTAAGATTGAAGAAGACTTCGAAGAACTAACAGAATCACAAGAATTAGATTCAAAACAAAAACTTAAATCTAAATGGTCCAGGCTTGAAGCATTAGTTGGTTCAAACAAAAGACTTAAACTTGTTGCAAAAGATATCTTAAAACACTTTGATAGAAGAAGAGAAGATACTGGTGGAAAAGCTATGATTGTTTGTATGTCAAGAAAAATCTGTGTTGAATTATACGATGAGATTATAAAACTAAAACCAGAATGGCATAATGAAGATAACAAGAAAGGAAAGATTAAAGTTATTATGAGTGGAAGTGCAGCAGACCCACAATTTATGCAAGACCATATCAGAAACAAAGAAGGAAGAGAAGAAATTGGGAAGAGATTAAAGAACCCTAAAGATGAATTAGAAATTGTAATTGTAAGAGATATGTGGCTTACTGGATTTGATGCTCCTTGTATTGATACAATGTATGTTGATAAACCAATGAAAGGTCATAACCTAATCCAAGCAATCTCAAGAGTAAATAGAGTATTTAGAAATAAGTCTGCGGGATTAATTGTAGATTATTTAGGAATTGGAGATATGCTAAAAAAAGCACTTGGTATTTATACACAAAAAGATAGACAAAATATTGGTATTGATACGACAGAAGCAATTGCTCTAATGCTTGAAGAACACGAAATACTAAAAGAGATGTTTCACGGATTTGATTATAAGAAGTATTTCAAACTAAAAAAATCTTCGGAGTTATTACAATTCTTAGGACAATCTGCAAACTTTATTCTTGGAGTAGATAAAGATAGTAAAAAAAGATACTTAAGACATACAATTAGATTAAAGAAAGCTCACTCATTATGTGCATCAAGTGATGAAGCCCTAAACATTGCAAAAGAGATAGAGTTTATGTTAGGAGTAAGAGCTATTCTTTTGAAATTTGATAAACACGAAACTGGAGAAAAAAGTCTATCGACTATTGATGAAAACTTAAACCAATTAATATCTAAAGCAATAACTTCTGAAGAAGTAGTAGATATATTTGCAATTGCTGGAATTGATAAACCAGATATTTCAATTTTATCAGATGAGTTCTTGCAAGATGTAAAATCAATGTCATATAAGAATTTAGCATTAGAACTACTTCAAAAACTTCTAAATGATGAAATCAAATCTAAATTAAGAAAGAATATTGTGATGGAGAAAAAGTTCTCAGAGATGCTTGAAGAAGCAATTATGAAATATCAAAACAAAACAATTGAAACTGCAAAAGTAATCGCAGAATTAATCGAGATTGCAAAGCAAGTAAGAGAAGCTCACAAAAGAGGAGAGAAACTTGGACTTAATGAAGATGAACTTGCATTCTATGAAGCATTAGAGATTAATGATTCAGCTGTTAAAGTTATGGGAGATGAGATATTAAAAACAATTGCTCTTGAACTAACTAAAACCATTAGAGATAGTCTTACTATTGACTGGGATAAAAAAGAAAGTGTAAGAGCAAAAATGAGAGTATATATCAGAAGAATACTTAGAAAATATGGTTATCCTCCAGACTTAGAAAAGATGGCTGTAGAAACAGTAATGAAACAAGCAGAAAGGTCTTGTAATTATATCTATGAAGAGTCACAAGAGGATCTATCTTCTGTGAGCACTTATCCAAGTTTCACAGAAACAACACCAATGGCAGTAGCGGAGGAAAAAGGGAAATATAAGAAAAAATGAAAAAATACGCTTTATCAATAAAACAACCTTGGGCAGATATGATTCTTAAAAATAAAAAATCTATTGAACTTAGAAGATGGAATTCACATTTTAGAGGAGAGTTTTATATCCATGCATCCAAAACTATTGATAAAGAAGCTTGTAAGGAATTTGATATTGATCCTAAATCTTTAACTTGTGGTTCAATAATAGGCAAAGCTAATCTATTAGATGTTAAAGAATATTTCAACAAAAGTCAATTTGAAAAAGATAGTTTAAAGCATATGGCTTCTTTTTATGGATTTGCAATTCCAATGTATGGTTTCATATTAGATGATGTTGAAGAAATAGAACCAATTGAAATAAAAGGTAAACTTAAGTTTTTTGAGGTGGATTACTAATGGGATCAAGAACAGGTTCAACTTATCGTTCTCTTGCTGGAACCAATCGTTCAAAGAAATTAAAAAATTTGGGAGATTCAATATCTAATGAATTAAAAGTTGCGGAAACTTCAGTTGTAAGCAATTCTGAAGCAGGAGGAGGGAATTATTCTGGAGGTGCTACTTCTGGTTCTTTAGCACCTTTTCTTGCACCAATTTCTACTTCTGCCGCGATTGCAATTAGTAGTGTTCCTATTTTAGATATATTATATCATACTACAAAATCTTTTAATGATGTAGTAGATAATTTAGAAACAAAGAATTTCAATATTAGTGCAGAAGAAACATATTCTCTATTTACCAAAAATAGTTTTGAATTACCTACCAATGTCGCACAAAGTATAGTAGTAGATAATATCTCAGATCTTGCTTGGGATAATATAAAAACAGAGATGAATCTAAGTACAACCCCAAGTCAAGATAGACTTGCAAAGTTCATTCTTTCACAATCAATTGGAATAGCCATAGATATGATAAAAGAAAAACTTAAAGGAAAGAAAATAGATAAACATTTTTTTTATAAAAAAGCAATAGGTATAGGTTTAGAATATACATTAGATAGTTTCTTCCAATCTGCATCAGAAAATGAAATACTTGACAACAATCCTTCTGTTGTTTACAATCAAATGGATTCAGCAGTTCAAAAAGTTTGTGAAACTACATTGAAAGAAATCTCAAAAGAATTAGCAGATCAAATCTATGATGATATAAAAGAAAATGCGTTTCCTCAAAAAATAAGATTTCAAAATATTATCAAGCAAAAAATCTCTGAAAAACTAAATGTTAAAGAATTAAAAAACAAGTTCAAGAGTGATAAAAAGTATGATAAAAGAAATATTCTAGTTAGTGATAGAAAAGAAGTTCCAAAAGAACTTACAGAAGGAAAATTGATTCTTTCAACAGAAACAAAAGTTAATGATAAAGAAATAAATCAACTATTTAGAATAAAATTGAAACCAAATGAAGACGATTATTTATTAAAGAGTATTGAATCTAAACATAAAGATTTATTGAATATTGCTTCGACCTTATCTAAACTCGAATTTCTCTTAAGGAATGAAACATCTAAAACTAAGAATATAATTAAAAAAAATATAATTCCACTTCAAACAAATATAATTTCAAATACAAAAGTTAATGATGAAGCCAAGAGTTTAATCAATACATTATCTTCTTTTTTATTAGGAATAAAATCTAATTTAGACTTTATACATATTGATGAAAACGAAAATGAAATTGAAGAAAATGAAAAGAAAAAATCAGATGTAATAGTATTATTCTCTGGAGGATTGGATAGTGTTTCTGCAATAGATTTTATAAAATATAAAACCAAATATAAAAATCCAAAATTTGTTTTTATTAATAATGGAAGTCCTAAGATTAGTACAATTGTAAGAAGGTTCGCAAATGAATTAAAGTTCAATGATGATTTAGTTATTTTTCAAAGTCATAGTGGAGGTTATTTTTTGCAACAAACAAGAGGATTCTTATTTTTAACTGCTGCAGCCATAACTGCAGATATTTATGGGGCGAAAGATATTATTGTAGCAGAATGTGGTGTTACTAAATATCAACCGAGTATATCTTTATCTGATGAAATAACTAAAACAACTCATCCTTTTATGATTAAATTAGCAAAGGAGATATTTTCTAATTTTGATTTAAATGTAAATATTAAGTTCCCTTTTGATGATAATACAAAAGCAGAAATAATTGCTTCTCACTCTAATATCAATACTCTAATCAAAACTCACTCTTGTAGGTATTCTATGTTTTCTGACTTTGATAAAAAAGAATGTGGATATTGTTTTGCTTGTATTATGAAAAATATTAGTTTAAGTTATGTGACTGGAAAAATACAAACTCAATTTATGTTAGACCCAATAACTAAACCCATTGATTATGTAGGTAATAACCTAAAAAAGAAAAGAGTGTTTAAGTATAAGAATTATGAATCTATTTTATCGTTAATTGGATTTTCTAAATCAATCCTTTCAAATAATATAAAAAAACCTAATTTAGAATATATGGAACAATATAATAAAATTGATTTGTTCAAAAGAAACTCTGAAGATATGATTTATGGTTTAATTTTTATGAAAAAGAAAGGATGGGTAAAAAATAAAGTAATTTTAGATTATTTAGAAAAAATCGAAAAAGAAGAATGGTTCAATCCAGATAGAGTTGAGGAAAGAAGAAAAGAGATTTTGAAATTAAAGAATGAAAAAGAAAACTAAAGGAATGCTTATTAGACTTTTATTTATTTTAATATTACCAGTATTATTGGCAAATTTCTATTTGTTTCCATATTATGAAAAGATTGAATTACAATCAACTCCAATAGATAATCTTACAAGTTCTATTCATTTAACTAAAGAAACTATACAAACTCCTTCATTTAGAAATAATCTTAGAAGTTTATTTCAAACCCCTTTTGATTTTGAACAATATAAACTCTGTTTTTATAATGGAAATCATAAAATAAATTATAATGAAGATTTGCCTCTGGAAATAAACTATGTTATCAACATAAATAACAATCAAACCATATTAAATATTCCATTATATGAAAAGGATTGTATTAATTACAAACTTGAGGACGAATATAATATAAGTTTAAAATGGGAGGTGTTATTTACATTGGTAGATGCAGAGGGAAATAATTACATTGGGAAATATATGAAAGATGGTAAACTTGCACTCCCTATTATGGATTATCTTAAATTAGAAAACAATATATATGCTAAGCCTTTATATGGTCAATTATTTATTAAACAAGTATTATTCCTAATTGCTTGGATAGGTTTAATACTATTATTTTTAACAACTAAAAAATATATTTCAAAAGGAAAATTATAAAATGATAAAGCAAGGATTAAAACCAATAATAGATGAAACAACCAAGAGATTAATATTAGGTTCTCTTCCAGGAGATGAATCAATAGAAAAACAAGAATACTATGCAAAGAAAACAAATGATTTCTGGAAATTACTTGGAGATGTATTGAATGAAGATTTTAAAACAGACTATAAAACCAAAATCCAATTATTAAAGAAACACAATATTGGTCTGTGGGATGTATTTCATCAAAGCTATAGAAAGGGAAGTCTTGATAGTAATATCAAAGATGAGGAATTAAATGATTTCTCAAAACTCAAACAACAATATCCAAACATAAAACTAATTTGTCTAAATGGTAAAAAGGCTGGAGAACATAAAAAAATATTTGAAGAATTAGGATACAAGACAGTGGTTCTTCCTTCATCAAGTGGAGCAAACAGAAGAGTAGATAGAATCCCAGAATGGGAGATCATAACTAAATAACCTCCAAAAACTTCTTGTATTCTTTAATAGCAATTTGCTTCTTAGCAAGATAATGATTAACTCCAATATTACTTGAAACACGACCTTGGATATAATTAGCAATCTCCATATCAATCTCACAGTCAATCATTAAGGTAAATGCATACTTCCGATAATATTTCATAGGAGTTAACTTATGTCTTCTAATATGTGTTATTAGTTTACAAATCTTGTACCCCTTCAACTCTTCTGTGAGCTTTACATATTCATTAAAAGTATTCTCACTCATAAACATAAAATAGGAGTTTTTATTATGTCTAAGATAAGTTAGAGGATAACAAGCAACACCATTATCAATTGTAACCAAAGAAGGATTAAATGTTTCAATAAAATACTTTAATTCAGTAATCCTACAACCACTTTCAAGCAAAACTCTCATAACTATGTAATCCATATAAGAATAATCCCTAACTTGAGCAAAAGAACTATCTACTTGAGTTTTTGAAGGTACAAATACATCTGGTTTATGTTGTTGTGGGATTTTAAACTTCTTACGATACTTATGGAGGTTAAACTCATCCATTAACTCCTCTTGCTCACAGAAATTAAGCCAATTCCGAAGACATTTCATAGAATACTGCATATCTAATCGTTTCTTCTTTATAGTCGCAAGAATGTCCTTAGGTTCATTAATAGTTTTTATCTCTTTGAACAACTTTTGAATAGCATAAAACATAGACTTTCTATAACAAGGAGAGTATTGCTCAATATACTCTAAATACTTAGAATAGTTTTTTTCGTATATACGATATAAACTAAAACTCCCTTCACTTCTCTCAAATCCCCGTTCTTGAGGCTTACAGCCGATTGCTGAGTGGTAGAGCGCGACATTGGTAATGTACTTTTAAGGGCATTAAATGAATGTTATAAATTGTCTCTGATGCTGTTTGATTAATTCTCACATAAAATATGTAATTAGTATTGTATGAAAGACAATAAAATTATTACTAAAGACAGTTTTACAATAATCCTTTAATGTCTAAATCTTTAATTTTGTTTTTACTTAATAAAGACAAAATATTTATAAAGTTTCATAAATATGATGTTATTATGACTGATAAGGCGTGGAGAAAGGATCTTGATATTCTTATTGATGAAAACCTAAATGAATTGATAAGAGAAACAAAAGAATATGATTATGCTATAAAAAATGCAAAAGACAAATCAAAGGCACAATTATGGATTGCCATTGCAATACTTAACAACAAAATCAACAGCATAAATATGCTTAAAAACTCAAATTATGATAAAAAAATTCCTAAAGACGAATTGGATAGCATAATAAAAACACTTGAAACTTTGTGAGATATTATAAATAATTAAAAAAAAATTAAGAAAAACAAGGTTTCTTAGAATTCTTGATATTTTAATTATATATTTTTTTTAGCAAAATTTATTAATATGCCTATTCGTCTTTTTTATTATGAAGAAGAAACATTCTTTTGCAGGAAATGAAAACCGTTCACAAAAAAAGAATAATACTTTATCTGTAATAGTAAAGATTATTATAATAGTAGCAATTGTATGTGGATTATACTTTAATTCATATCGTTTTGAAAATAGCATTGCATTACTTGCTGTAAATGAAAACAGATTGGCAGATTATACATCAGGATCTACTGTTAACTTGACACTTGAAGTTAAAAGAGGCAATGGTAATATTTTTACTAATCTTAACACTTTAGAAGAAATAGATACACAAGTATCTATAATTAATTCAAATAAAATTGCTTGTAATTTGTTTAATTTGGACTGTAATAAGTTTGATTTTTATTATACTTTTGATAGTGAAGCTGTAATATTAAAGGGGCCTTCTGCAAGTTCTGCAATTGCAATACTTACTGCAAAAACATTAAAAAAAGAAAAAATAGAATATAAGGAAGCAGTAATTACTGGATCTCTTTCATCAGGAGGACTTATAGGAAATGTTGGCGGTGTTGAACAAAAAATAAGAACTGCTGAAAAACTTGGATTTGAAAAGGTAATAGTTCCAATCTTTTCTTCTTATAACATTACTGGATCAGAAAAAATTGAAATAATTGAGGCAATGGATGTTATAGAAGCTTATAATAATTTTAATGGTAAACCATATTCTATTAAAAAAACTGAATTGAATAAGACTAATTATGAATTGGCAATGATGCAGGTTGCAGAAAATCTTTGTGGTAGAAGCAACGAACTTTACGATATGATAAAAACAGAAAATATTATTGAAAATTCATCCTTAGATCAACATTTAAAAACCGCCCAAAAAGCTATTAATTCTTCTAAAACAGCAGAATTTAATAATAATTATTATTCTATGGGTAGCTTTTGCTATAATGCTAATATAAACCTTAGGATGATTATTGAAAAAGAGAAAAATCTTACATTAAAACAAAGAATAAGAGAAATGATATATTTAAGAAATGAAGTTGATGATAAGAATATTGAAATATCGAATCAACCTTTCTTATCATCAATTAAAACTTTAAATGATTTTTATGTTTATATAATACTTAATGATAGAACTAATGAAGCTTACGATTTACTGCAAAAACCTATAGAAGAATATATTGATTATGAAAAAAGAAAAGCTGAATCTATTGATAATATGACATTGCAAAAAGATAATAACAACGAAACTGTAATTATAAATTATGATGCTTATATTGAACATGAAAAGAGTTTGGCTGAAAAATATGAGAAAAGTTATTCTTATGCTATAGAAAGATTTGAAACTGTTAAGTTATGGGAAAATGTAATACAAAATGATGGAGCTTTAATTTCATTTAATGATGTAAAAATAAAATCTGCATGTAACAAAATAAGCAAGGAAGTAAATATAAAGAATCAATTGCTTAAAGCATATAATATTGGTGCATTTAATGAAGATTTAAATAAACTTAATATCATGGCAGAAACAGATGATTCAAACAAATATCTTTGCATATATTCTGGAATAGAATTGATTGCAAGAATGAACACTGTTCTAAATTCAATAACTATGAATGATTCTGAGATGATGGAATATACTTCTAATCTTATAAATTTTACATATTCAAGAATATCTATTAATAATGCTGATGTCTTTCCTCTTATTCCTTATATGTATTTTGAATACTCAAAAGATCTTGCTGAACAAAATGATTATGCATCAGCTGTTCTTTATTCAAATTTTGCTCTTGCATATGCAGATATAAATATATATATTGAACCTATTAATAGTAAGTATGATAAGCTTGAACAAATCTTTTATAATCTTTTTAAGATGGATATTTTGTCTATAACATTTGTTGTATGCCTATTGTTAATAATTGGATTTTTGTAAATAACTTTTAAAACTTATTTTTTTTAACAAATATTGCTAAATTTAATGTTTGTATTTTTATTATTTTTCTAATGTGTTTTCTGATTCTTGGATTATTTCTTTTATAATTGAATCAGTATGTAAATCCATCTTATATGTTTTGTTAAAGTATAGTACAATATTTTCAATGTCTCTTAGAAAAAGATCATAAAATTCATTAAAATCTGCTGGGTTTTTAATATTCATAGCCTGACCAAAGTCTATAATAACTGGAAATCTATTATCTTCTACAAGTATGTTATATTCTGATAAATCACCATGAGTTAGTTGTGCTGATTTAAATAATGATTTTAATTGATCTATTAGTAATAGCAAAAATTCTTTTGGATTTACTAATTCTGTATCTTTTAACATTTTACCATCAATGTATTCCATTATAATTACATTGTTTAAATATTTATATGGAAAAGGAACTTTTACACCTTTTTTATGACATAATAAAAGATTTCTAAATTCTTTACTTACCCACATCATGATAACTTTTCTCATGTTACCTTTAATGTTTTTAAATCTGAAATCCCTGTTGATATAGTATGTTATCTTCTTAAAATTTGCAGCTCTTACTCTATATATTTTA
Source organism: uncultured Methanosarcinales archaeon (assembly GCA_964429995.1). GTDB lineage: Archaea > Nanobdellota > Nanobdellia > Woesearchaeales > UBA583 > UBA583. Next base: position 7,723 of record CAYSDY010000007.1, on the reverse strand, counting down.
ATCGCTACAAATTTGTTTTCTTTTACTGCTAAGTAAACATCAGCTTCTTTGCCTGTTTTTATAGGAGACCTTAATTCATCAAAATATTTTCTTCTTCTTAAAAAATCTAATGTTTCAAGTGTTGATGCATCAAAAACACCATTTAATACTTTAAATTTTTCCCTATCAACTTTTCCCATTAATTATGTATATTTAGTATGATTTATAAATTATAAGAAAAATCTGCATAATTTAAGTGAAATGATTGATATAATTTGGAAGAATGTTTATATTTTATAATGGTTATAATTCATTAAATTTTATTTTTCCTCTTATTAGTAAACGAATTATATCAGCAATGTCTTGAATTTTTATGAGTTTTTGTTCTGTACTTTTTATGTCTCTTATTGTAACAAATCCTTTTTTTGCACCATCTTCTATTGCAGAATAATCTATAGTTAAACAGTATGGAACACCCATTTCATCAGCTCTTGCATATCTTCTGCCTATTGATCCTGATTTATCATAAATTGCAAATATGTCTTCTTGTAAAATTTCTTTAAATATACTTCTTGATAATTCAATTAATTCTGGTTTATTCATTAAAGGGAAAACTGCAACTTTATATGGTGCTAATATTTCTGGCAGATTTAATACAATATTTCCTCTTTTTTCATCGTTATTGTATGAATTGCATATTGTTGCTAAAAAAAGCCTTTCTACACCTATTGATGGCTCTATGCAATTTGGAATGAGCTTTGTCTGTGTTGTTTCATCAAAAAATTCAAGCTTAACACTTGAATGAAGCTGATGTTGAGATAAGTCATAATCTGCCCTATTTGCAATACCCATCATTTCCTTAAACCCGAAAGGATATTTGTAATCTATATCTACTGTTGCACTAGAATAATGTGAAAGTTCTGTTTTTACATGTTCACGCACTCTTATATCATCAAACGCAAAACCCATATCATTCATAAAAAAATCAATAAATTTAGATAACCAATATCCATGTATCTTATTAACTTTGCCTGATGATATTAAGTCGTTAATTGTTATTGTTTCCATCTCTTTTAATCCTTTATCCTGTGTCTGTGCGGAAAGAAAATTAAATTTAACATTTAAGTCCTCTGGTTTTAACATATCAAACTCTGATTTGGGATTATAAAAATATTCCATTTCTATCTGTTCAAATTCTCTACATCTAAAAATAAAATCTCTTGGTGATATCTCATTTCTAAAGGCTTTTCCTATCTGAACTATACCAAATGGCAATTTTGAACGTGAAACATCTGCAAGCAATTTGAAATTAGGAAAAATACTCTGACATGTCTCAGGCCTTAAATATCCAGTTGCCCCTTTTTCACTACTAGCACCTATCTGTGTGCTAAACATAAGATTAAAATCTTTTACATCCTCAAAATCTTCTCCTTTATATTTTAAATTATGTTTAGATATTAATTCTTGTATGTCTTTTGCTTTAAGACCATCTGCATTTATATTTAAAACATCTTCTATAAAGTGATCAGCTCTTATTTTTGTTTTGGTCTGTTTGGTTGTTAAAAGAAGATCCGCAAAATTGTCAACATGACCTGAAGCTTTCCATACTTTAGGATTTGTTATTATAGACCCATCCTGCATTGTCATGTCTTCTCTTTTGTGAACGAATCTATTTATGTATAAATTTTTTATATTGTTTTTTAACTCACATCCTAATGGACCAAAATCAAAAAAACCCGACAAACCTCCATAAATTTCACCTGCTCTGAATATAAAACCTTTTTTTTTACAAAAGGCTGATAGTTCTTCTATGCTTTCTATTTTCTTTATTGCCTTGTCCATAAAATAAGTATTACATCAAATAACTTTATAAATATTGTGTGATTATTTGGTGTTAATCTCTAAGATATAATTTTGAACTGTAAATTTATGTAACTCTTTTTTATCCTTAATCATTTGTTTAACATTTTTCTCATGTTCTTTAATTGTTAACCCCAACCTTTTAATTTCAGGAATTTCAACAAATGTTTCATACACAGGCTTCTTGAAAATTGGTTTCAACATTTGAACATCCTCAAACAATAATATCATAATAAGTATTTTTCTAATTAAGGTATACCTAGAATAATCATTAGATTTACGAGCCTTTAACTCAATATTGTTAGATTTTAAAGCATCAGCAATCAAATTATGTAGTTCAGCTTTATTTGGCTTAAAAACAATTATATCTTTAGCAAAGAATGTATGAACAAGAACCATTTTATTATAACCTAATATTTTCTCTACCATTAATAAAATATCAACTATTGCAAAACTAAACCCCTCACAGGCTGTAACTAACTGCTTATCATCACTAACATCTAAAAAAATCCTTAATTCTCCCTTCTTGAAGAAATCTAAAGTTGTTTCTTTAATATCTCCTTGAATATGAATCTGATTATGTTTATGTCCTTTTTCATGTCTTTCCAAAGCTACTCTTGTATCAAATTCAATATTTACTTCAGCACTTTTAATTTTCAAACTGATACCAAAATCTTGATCATTTTCACTAACATAAACTTTTAAATTAATATTTACTAATTTATCCGTATAAGAATCTGTTAGTATTTTTTGTTGAATAGAAGCTAAATTTGGATTACTTAATTCAACCATTCTTTCTTGCATCCTCTTTTTTTTTCATCAAAATTACATCAAAATCTTGTGCCTTTTCTCTAATATCATTTGGAATTACTTTTCCAGGTAATTTTAATTTGGATAAAACAAATTCCCAATAAATAGGTTCAAAAATCTTATCTTTAGAAATTCTTGTAGATTTAATTGAAAAAGTTTCTTTAATTAAATGATCTAATAATGTAAAATAAACCACAATTTCTCCATAAACAGCATTTATTTCTAAATCATTATTGTTAAAATTTGAGCTCATCCTTGCAAATCTCAAATGATAATCCTTTAATGGAATTGGTTCTCCTTTATATCTTACAGAATCAATTTTAAGTGCGAATTCAAAATCATCCTCATTAATAACATATTGATTATAAGAATAAGTTACATTATAATTCATCCACTTAAATACTTTAATTTTTCTTTTATATTGTAATAAATTAACATAAATTGACTCTGAATCCATTTCATGAACAGCAGTATTTCTCATTTCTTTCAAAATTTTATTTAAAGTTTCAACTTCCCTAATTAAATTATTAATCAAGACATCATAACTCAAATGTTCAGAATTTAACTTATCTAACTTTTTTTTTGTTCCTAAACTTAGAGTTAGTGTTGTTTTAAGATCTTCCAAACCCCTTTTAAAATCCCCATTTCCTAATAAAAAATCAATTAATCCCAAAACTTCATTTAATTCATTGTCAATTTTCCTGATAACCTTTTTTTTGTTTTTATCATTAATCATATTAATTATATTAAAGCAATTATTATTTAAATACTTTTTGTTTTTTATACGCTATTAACTCTATATTTTTTGTTAAAATATATGAAAAACCTAAAATTTAAATGAACTTACACTTAGAAAACTTCAATTTTATAAAATGGAATTAAATAGATAGATATTTTTAAAAAAATAAATTTTTGATTATTTATTTTATGCCAAATTCAAGACTTACAGTACTTGTAACTTCTACTTTCTGTGTTCCTAAATATCCACCACCAGCATCTAATGAGTCATATGCACCATTAACTTCTTTTCTTTGCACATTTACAGTGTTTAATTCAAATGGTGTATAGTAGTAGTTATTCTCAACTATACTTGTTACTTTACCTCTTGATACTCCAAGATTTTTTGCCATTATATCAGCTTTCTCTGTTGCAACAATTGTTGCTTTTTCTAATGCTTCATTTCTTACCTGTTTTTGTTTCTCTTTACTTAACTGATATGTTATAGTATCAATTTGATTTGCACCATTTTGCATTACTGAATCAACTATAACAGATAATTTATCAAGATCTTTTACAGTTATTTGCATCATATTAACAGCTCTGTAACCCTTTGTTACATATTTGTCTTCTTTACTGCTCCACTCACCATACTCATTAATCGTGTATGAATATGTTTCAATACTTTCTTTATTTATTCCTATTTTGATTAAAGCATCTATTACTTCTAATGAATATTTTTTGTTATTTTCTTGTGCTTGTTTTGCGGTATCTTCTTTTGTGATTATGCTAAATCTTATAACTCCCTCATCAGGGTCTACAAGTATCTGTGATTTTCCAGATACCTGAATTTTTTCTGTATTAAAAGCTGATTGTGGGAAATAATTTTGTCCTATAATCAGTAATAAGGCTATGATTAAACCTATAACACTTATTGTTGTTATTTTGTTTTCTTGTGCCATAACACATATGTATATATTTGTATATTTATAAACTGATTCGTAACTTTAAATAGGATTGAAGCTTATTGTTATTATTTGGTGAGAAATATATTAAAAAATTATTCCTGAGGTGTGTAAGCACAACGAAACCCTCTTATACTGTCCATATATGATGGAGCACAGTTTAATGATAATGCAAAAAGTCCTGCATATGATGCATCACCATAATAACCACCTGAAAGAAATCCTCTTTCTAATACTGAATCAACAGTCAAAACTCTTCCCATTCCATTATCACCTGTATATGCACTGTTATGTGGTTTGTATTGATTAAAACCTGTTATTGATGACCATTCAAACCAGCCACCTACTGTCCCTAATGAACTGTTTTCTGTTAAAGTGTCATTGTTCCATTCAAAAGCGTTTCCTGAAAGGTCCCAAACAACACCACCATTACTTAATATTAAGGCTCTTTTCTGTTCTGATGATGCAACATTGTTAGTACCTGAATAATAATTAGAATCATCTGCTACAGCAAGTAATGTTGATGGATTAGAATCTGTATGACCTCTAAACATGGTTCCACTTCCAATAGTTCCACCAACCCAATTTATTGCATTGTTTTCTGCATTTCTTGCTATAGTACCCCATTCTGCCCTTGTTATAAGATGAAATCCTGACCCAAGACTTTCACATTTTAACCTAGCAGACGTCTGATTTATTGTTGTCCATGGAAGCGAATCTGGCTTTGAAATAGGACATCCATCACCACCACAACCTGTTGTCCCATCATTTTTTGCCTCATATTTCATTACATAGAAATCGCTTGTGCCTAAATCAATATTTCCTGGGACTAGAACTAATTCTCCTCCTGGCATAGGTTTTGTGGTAATATTCCATAAAAATGAATAATTACCTATTGTAATGTTTGCAATTGTTGTTTCTTCATAACCTGGTTTTGATCTAAGCTTTACAGAGAGATTATTTCCATATGAAATTTGTGTTGAACTTAACCATGTAGTTCCACCATCAACACTTAAAACAGGATTTGCAGATGAATCGCTTGATGTTATGCTTACTAAAATGTTTCCTTGATATCCTTGTGGTGTTAGTGTTTCTGATACTATGTCTGTATTTGTGTCTACGTCAGATTGATTTGTAAATGTGAAAAAATCAGGTTCTATATCCTGACCAAAAATATGACATGATGCATAAGAAAAATCACTATTGCCACTTAAAACCCCATCATCACAATTCCTTGTTATGTAATGGCATTCCTCAACATCATATTCAGCAAGACTTGAATTATAAAATATTCTTGATGATTCGTGTAAAACAGTTACACCATCTAAAAGACAGTTAAGGTAAGATGGGGCAACATAATTTTTTAAAAAAACTTTTTTACTTATGACACCTTTATTTGTTATTATTACTACTTCTGGAGTTGCACTTTTAGCTATGTTAAGACAATTGCCTATATCTATTTCAAAAAGACCTTCTCCAATTGTTAATGGAGTGAATGAACAATTCCTTCCATCAACTTTTATGTAATTTACCGATAGATTATTGTAATCGTTACGTAAATAAATCGTATCTTCAATTATATTATCAATATATGTCAACAAACCCGTCTTTGAACTTTCCTGTTCTACTTTGCCCATATTCTTGCTTTGAAAATCTAAAATCCATACATTAAATACAGAAATTGATACAACTGTTACAGTCATAAGCAAAATAAGACTGATTACTGCTGATATAGCTTTTTTACTTGAGAAAACAATATTCATATATATTATTTGATTATATTTCTATTTCTTTTTTTTGCAATAACTTACAAGTTACACTTTTTTATTTTTCAAAAATTATATAAAAAAATATGTAATTGTTTTTCTATAATGCATTATTATATATCTTTAACTTCAAAATGTAATCTTAATTGTAAGTATTGTTATGGAAAATCTGTGGATGATTTTATGTCAAAAGATGAAGAAAAGATGTATGATTTTGAAATACCATCTGATACTATTGTTAAAATAGAAGAATTAAAAAAACTTTCAGATGGTGATGATGATTTTGTGATAACTTTTTATGGTGGCGAGCCTTTACTAAAAATTCAAACTATTAAAAATATAATGGATAATGTTAATGCAAAAAAATTTATGATTCAAACAAATGCCATTTTTCTTAACAAACTTGATAAAAAATATGTAAATAAATTTGATACAATTTTTGCTTCAATAGATGGAAATAAGGAACATACTGATGAAAGAAGAGGGAATGGTGTTTACGATAAAGTTATTGAAAATCTTAAAAAGATTAGACAAAATGGATTTGACGGTGAAATAATTGCAAGAATGACTGTTGATGAAACTTGTGATATATATAAAAATGTTAATCATCTTATTAGTAACAGTGATTTTAATTTTTCATCCATTCATTGGCAAATTGATGCTGGTTTTTGGAAAAATGATTATATATCCAGAAATTTTTTAAAATGGTCATTAGAATCATATAATACTGGAATTGAAATGCTGGTTGATGAATGGATAAACAGGATAATAAAAACAAGAGAAGTGCTTAGAATATATCCTTTTGTTGGAATCATGCACTCGCTTTTAACAAATGAAAAAGCTCTTATGAGATGTGGAGCAGGACATAAGGTTTTAGGAATACAAACCGATGGAAAAATTGTTGCATGTCCTATTACAGCAGGTTTTAAACCTTTATATATGGGAGATGTAAAATATTCAATTTTAAAAGATATTGTTAAAAACAAAATTTTACCAACTGGCGAATGTTTAACATGTGAAATAAAGGACATCTGTGGAGGAAGATGTCTTTACTCAAATAAATCAAAATTATGGCCTGAATCTGGTAGACAACAAATCTGCAATACTATTTTTTTTCTGGTTGAAAAATTAAAATCTAAGGTTGATATAATTAAAGATGAAATTAAAAAAGGCAATATTAGTTATGATGATTTTTATTATCCTAAATACAATGGATGTGAAATAATCCCTTGATTTTGTGTTTATAGTAGAGAAGTTTTAATAATTCAACTTAAATTCTCTTTAAAAAAAGAAAGATTATAAACTTAAAATTATACTTGAACTATCATGAATAAATATTATGTTAATATTGTAAAATGGATTGCAAGGATAAGCGGAACACTAATGTTGGTTTTATTTTTTCCTTTTTATGTAGGATATGGATTGCCAATACCAAGTATGTCAATGACATTTTTTGAAAATTTGTGGTTAGTAATTATGCCACTGTTTTTAACTGGATTGCTAATTGGATGGAAATGGGAGAAAACAGCAGGATTTTTGATAACCATCCCAATTATTACCGGATTTTTATTTTAATTCTCAAGAAGACCACTTCCAAAATATTTTTGGTGGTGGATGAATTGTGCT
>CAYSDY010000006.1:0-44093 GCA_964429995.1 uncultured Methanosarcinales archaeon | reverse complement strand
CCTTTACCTCAAACCAGTTGTGGTTAAAGTCAATTCCACAAACATTAAAGTTACTAGAATAAACTGTATTTGTAAAAAATATAAACATAAACAAATACAATATGAGTTTTAACTTATTTTTACTAAACATATCTATAACTAATAAGATGTTGATTTTTAAAAAAGAGTAGTCACTGTTTGTTAAAAAACTAATAATAACAACAACTAGTAGCACCTTTAGCAGGAGTACATGTTTCATAATCTGCTGGTTTTGTGTATATAGAACAGCCTGAAGTAGGATTTCCATAAGAATCAAGGCATCTAACACTTCTAGTCCTATCTCCTTTACACATACCATGTTGTTCACAAGCACTTTCACTTGCATAACAATATCCCCATGGTCCAGTTACCCAACTTGCACAACCTTGTGTATTACATGTTTGACTTGTAGCTGGAGTATATCCTAAAGCATTGCTACAATAATAATTTGAAAGATATCCATATAAGGAACTATAGCAAGACAATGATCTTGATTGTGTTCCACCACCACAACTAACGCTACAACTTCCCCATGATCCTATGTTCCAGTTACAGCTTGAATAACAACTCTGTGATGTTGAAGGACTTCCACAATAATAACTTGAAATGCTTTGTCCTAACTGATTTATACAAGAAGCAGATCTTGTTTGTGTACCAGAACCACAGTAGGCACTACAACTTCCCCACGAGCCATAACTAAAACTACAACTTATATAACAACTCTGTGATGTTGAAGGAGTTCCACAATATGAGTTAGATATAGTTGTTCCAAATTGATTTATACAAGAAGCAGATCTTGTCTGGCTTCCAGAACCACAAGGTGCACTACAGCTTCCCCACGAGCCATAACTAAAACTACAACTAACACTACAACTTTGTGAGGTTACAGGTGTTCCACAATATGAATTTGATATGGTTGTTCCAAACTGATTTTTACAAACAGCAGATCTTGTCTGTGTTCCAGAACCACAAGGTGCACTACAGCTTCCCCAAGAGCCATAAGTAAAACTACAACTAACACTACAACTCTGTGTAGTTGCAGGTTTTGTTGATGGATTACAATAACTGTTATCAACTACAGCTCCATCATGTGATCTTGTACATGTAACACTTCTTGTCTGAGTTCCAGAGCCACATAGCACGCTACAGCCACCCCATGAGCCAGTTTTCCATACATAGTTTCCACATAAACCTGCACCATAACAATATTGGTAGGCTGAGCAACTTGAAATAACATCATCCTGATAATGTGCACAATTTCCAGCTGTACACCTGAATTTTCTTAAAATTTTGTTATTGCCTGAACAACTGTAATAATTATCGTTATTGCAATTGTATGTTGATGTAACACTGTATTCGCATTGACCTGATTTTGAACCTGTAATATCACAATAATAATCTCTATTATCTCTTAGAAACTGATTGTTTGCATTACAATATCCCCATCCATCAGCAGGACATTTAGCCTGTGATCCCTGATATGCAGGCGTTCCTTTTACATACAGACCTGATGTAGTCAGTTTTCCTATATTGTTTCCTGAAGAGTCCTTAAATAAGATACCTTTTTCTGCTGGAAAAGAACCTGTCTGAAATATCTTGTTTAATGGTGCATCTTTAGCATTAAAATATATGGCATCATTTATCTTAAAAGATCTTAAGGCTGGATTACTACCAACATTGTTTTTACCCATGATAAAAACATCACCATCCTTATCAAGCAAAAACACAGTATTGTTTGAATCATCCTTTACCTCAAACCAGTTGTGGTTAAAGTCAATTCCACAAACATTAAAGTTACTAGAATAAACAAAATCACCAAAGATTGTAAAACCCAATAAAAAAGCAAAAAAACAAAAAAAAAATAATTTTGTTTTCATTTTTTGTTATCACTCCAATGTCACTGGTTTGGGTAATACATTTTTATAATCAACAGAAAAATCAACAGAGATATTATTATTTTCAATTTTTACGCATTGTGCCTTGTAGTCCTCATTTTTAATTTTTTCACAAAATTCGATATCTTCTGTTTCGTGAAATTGTTTTACATAAAAACTATCCATGCAAAGTTCAATCATGTGGCTGTTTTCTATTTTATCACAAATTCCTATGTCCTTATCAGACATTGCTTTTTTTGAGTAATACACATAATCGTAATTAAGCTTACAGTTTTCTTTTAAATATTCATCTTTTAACATATTGCACTGAGCCCTGTCATTATTTTCTATTGCTTTTTCCAGATAAGATACAGAATTATGTTCTTCTAAACAAGTTGTCTTAAGTTTTTGATTAGTTATCATATTACAAAATGATATGTCGTTTAGATGTTTTGATTTTAAATAAAAACAATAACTATTTTGACAATTTGTATTTGATATTATACATTTTTCTTTTTCTTGCCTATTTGTAATATCCTTGCACTGTTCCATTTCATAATTTAACTTAAATGAATTTATTTCCTCAAAAAGAGCATCCTCATCACTTAATTGAGTTACAGGCAATCTTTTATGCTGATGATTGTAAAGCATAATTATCAATATAAGACACAACAAAAATAAAGTAAAAAATAAAATTAACATCTTTTTTTTTGTATCAAATAAATTTTTAAAATATTCATTAACCTTTTCCATTTTCATATATTTAATAAAAAAAATCAGTTAAGATAAATAACCAAATCTCCTCCTGTTGCAACAATAGAATTTGTATAGACAGAATTAGATACTGTAACATTAGCATTAACTGTTCCTGAAAAAATAGTGTTAGGATATATATTTAAAATGCTTGATGAAAAACTTCTTATGCTGTTTGCATAAAAAAGTCCACTGATTCCAACACTTCCATTAACCATAAGTTTATTTTGTGCATTAGGTGCAAATCCACCTATTCCTAATCCATTTCCAATCACAAGATTGTTTGAAACATCAACACTATTAGGAAAGCTATAATTACCACCTCCTTCATCAGCTCCAAAAGTTCCAGGTCTTATATCCTCTGCCCTATCCCACACCCCATTTGTATCAGAGTATGCAGTAAATGCCATAACCAAAGCAAATGTAATACAGCACAATGTAAATACTGGTAAATTTAATCTATCCATAATAAATGACTAGTAAAATAATTTATAAACTTTGTTTGCAACTTTGCAATAATTATCAAAAAAATAAGGAAAATGTTTTAAATCAATCAAACATAAAAATCTTATGTTAGACAAACTTAAAGATTTGGTTTTCGGGTTAAATTATTTTGAAAAAACAAAAATAGATATGCGTTTTAAGGAAATATCTAATGTTCTTGAAGAAATAGAGATTTTAAGAATAGAAGATTTTGAAATTCTTGAAGAATGCATTTTTAAAATAAAAGATTTGTTAAGGTTGCCAAGTTCAAATCTTAACAGAATAATAAATGACAAAAAAAAAGATTTAACCCAAAAAGAGGTTGATGAAATTTTAAAAACTTTAGAAAAGATAAAATATGATTTTCTTCAACAAATGTTTTCAATAATAGAAACAAACAACATATTGTCTACGAAAAAGAAGGTATCAGTTAAAAATGATTTGCAAAAACCAATAAGCAAAAAGGAAAAAAAAATTTTTACAGTTTCAAATAATCAAGATTATGAATATTCAAAAAGCGAAGAATTTTCATCTTTAATAGTGGATTATCAGAATATAAAAATCATAATAAGCAGTGGTGCCAATATTCCATATGTAATAATGGATTTTAAAGGGTATCCTGTAAATATAAAACAAATAAAAACTCTATTTAACGTGTTTTCACAATTATATAGTTTTGATGGTCTTAACATAATAATTGAAAAGGATAAATGTCTTTTAATACCACGATATCAAAAAGATAAGCTTATAGAGATTCCATCAATAAAATTAGATTTAGAAGATGTTTTTAATTCTTTAACAACAAAAAAAGAAAAAAACACATTAGATATTTCAGAAAAAGAGGTAAAAAAAAATATAGATGATTATCCATATTACGAGAATCCTAAATTAGAAAAAGAATTTCATAAGAAAGGTAAAGATGATAATTTAGATACATTATTGATTCAGACGGAAAATAAAAATAAAACCTTTAAGCCTAAAATCAATCCGTTTAAGGATGAAGATACCGTAAAAGTCATAAAATCAGATGAGGATACAGTAATCGTTGATAGAAAAACAGAAATAAAAAATGTTAAAATAGACATGTTTGAACCAGAAAAAGAAGATTTCGTCCTTTACAAAGATGATGGAATCAATATAACACTTAATAAGAATTCAAAGGTTTTAGGAGATTTAAGAATCAAACTATCTCAAGGTTTAACATTCTACAAGCTTGATGAACACACATATAATCATATTTTTCACTTAAGTAAAATATTTTCTTCAATACTTTTTGATACTGTAAAATCTCAAGGAACAAACATAATCATCAATTATAAATCAGATGAAATAAAAGTATTATCAAGGTGTCAGGATGATAATTTAGATATTGAAAATTTTAAGAAATCAAAAGCTGATGAATCAGAGTTAGAAGAGACAAAAAACATTATCATTAAAACAATGGTTAATAACAGCAAACCTGAAGAATCTAAAGAAAAAGTTACAATTGAAAAAAAAGATGAAGAAGATACAAACACAACACAAAAAGAAAAAGCAGAATATATATTAAAAAAACTAAGAAGAATCCCATAAATACCTCATTAATTAAGAATTTTACATTTATTTAATTACAGCAAAGATTTATAAATTGTACTTTTTAATAAAAAAGTATGAAGCATACAAAAAACAAAAAAGGTTCAGAACTTCCATTAAATACAATAGTTATTGCATTGCTTGTAATAATAGTTTTAGTTGTAATAATAACATTTTTTGTAAGCAAAATGGGAGGAGTTAACACAAGTATAGATGATTCACAAGATGGAATTAATGATTGCAAAACAGGTTCTTACGTTATTGGTGACAATTATGATGCACAAGAAGTTGATGAAAAGACAGGATGTGGTACACTAACAACAGAAACTGAAAAGAGAACATGGACAAGAAAGTACGGTGTTTCTGTTTCACAAGGAAAGATTTGCTGTATAACATCAAAACAATAATTTTCTAAATATTTTTCAAATAACTTATTTTAACTAAGATTATTCACAGATAAAATTTATAAATCAAAGAAATGTGATATTAATGAATATGTATAAGTTAATTATAAATTTTAAAACATACAAAGAATCATTTTCAGTTAACGGATTAAAAATTGCAAGAGCATGCAAGAATCTTGAATCTTATGCACAAGAAAAAGGAGTAGAATTAATAGTGTGTCCACATATATACGATTTAAAAGACATAATTAAAACAGGAGTAAATGTTTATGCACAACATTTTGATTTGGTTGATTTTGGTCCACATACAGGTCATATTGTTCCAGAAGCATTAAAGGAATTGAAAGTTTGCGGAAGTCTTATCTCTCATAGTGAAGACTTAGAAGACCTTGAAGTGATTTCAAAAAAGATTGCACTTGCAAAACAGAATGGTCTTCTAACGTGTGTATGTGCAAGAAATGATAAGGTAGTTAAAGGAATTGCAGAATATGAACCAGATTATATAGCTGTTGAGCCCAAAGAACTTATAGGTGGTGATATTTCAATTTCTACAGCTAATCCAGAACTAATTTTAAAATCTATAAAGTCTGCAGGGAATGTAAATCTTCTTGTAGGTGCAGGAATAAAAAATAGAGAAGATGTAAAAATAGCATTAAAATTGGGTGCTAAGGGAATATTGGTTGCCTCAGGTATTGTAAAATCACAGGATCCACAAGAAAGTATAAAAGAATTGCTAGAAGGGTTTTAATTTACAATTTTATTTTACATTAATAAAATTTTAATACAAAAAACAAAAAAATGAAAAGCCCAATAATTAATAAATTTTATACTTTGTAATGCCGTAAAAAGGTTAGATTTTAGCTTTTATATGACTATATTCTTAAAAAATTTGAGAAATGAAAATTTTTTGAAATTTTCTATACTTTTTATAAAAGATTACAAAATTTTATAAATTTAAATTAGAGCAGATATTGTATGATTAAAAAATCAAACAAGTCCCAAATGGGTATTTTTGTAATAATATCAGTTATAGTAGTTGTAATAGGATTCATGATATTTACAATTGATATTGACAATATTAGAATTTTTAAAGATCAGACAAGTTCTTATAGGATAGAAACATTTGTTGAAAGTTGTATGGAATTTGAAACCAAACAGGGAATAGATTTGATAGGTGCCCATTCTGGTTGGCTTTATCATCCACAGATGACATTTACCAATAGATCAAAACCACAAGAATACAATAAAAGAGCTTTAGGACTTGATTTTTTAGAGAAGGTAAAAATGCCATATTGGTATTACTATGATGATTCAAAAGAAGATTTTGTAATAAACATTCCAGAGTATGATACAGAAAATCCATATTCACTAAAAAATCAGCTTAAAAAACATATTTCAGACAATATTGAAAAAAATTGTATAAATAAGTTTTCTAATTTTGATGATATATATAAAATAAAATATGATTCTAACCTTATAAAAGACGGCTTAACTGTTGAATTTATTGAAGACAAATTAAGCGTAAGTCTAAAATTACCAGTAACTATAACAGAAAAAAATACTAATAATTCTGAATATATAGATAAATTTGAAATAAAGTATGAAAACAAATTATGGATACCATATCACATTGCAAAAGATATAACATATTCACAGGCAAATTCAAGTTTTATTGAAAAAAGAATACTTCAGTTTATACGCCCATATCAATCATCAAAAGATCGTAATCTTTTACCTCCATTCTACAAATATGATATGGTTTATGATTTCAGACCATGGTACATAAACTCAGTAAAAACACTTTTTACTCAAATAGTTTCATCAAACATAGTAAATATTCAATTTTTAAATACAGACTATGAAGAATATAGTTTAAAGGATGAATTAAAGTCAAGTGAGTTTGCAAAAGGTTTTAGTGAGATTTATACAAAAGATTATTTAAGTGAATATTCAGTAACTAAAGATGCAAACAGAAAATTATTCAGAAAATATGCAGATTATAAGGTAACACCTGTTTATCAGTCAAGTTTTTATCCTACATATTTTTCAATATCTCCTTCTATGGGAAATGTGATACTTTTACCAAGACCATCAGCAGTAATAAATCTTATTCCAATATTTTTTACTGAATATGTTGCAGTTTATCAGGCAACACTTCCTATAACATTTGAAATAAAATCTAATAAGGGCAATGATAATTTTGTTTTTAATTTGGCAATAGAAGCCAATATAGATCATAATTCTCCATTAAAAGAAAATAGAGATACCAAATACGATATAAATGAAATATCATCTCAGGCAAAATCATTAATATGCAATCCTTCTCAGTTTATATCAGAAGAAATATTGCTTAACATAACAGATCCTATTGATTATGGAAATGCTGATTTTAATGACAGAAACAAAACAGGTATAGAGTCTGCAATCATAACATTTGATTGTAAAGGGATATCTAAATGTTTTATAGGTGAAACATCAAAAAATTCAGCAACGATTCAAAACAACATAACTCAATTAAGTTTAAGATTGCCAATTAATTGTTATCCAGGAACTCTTGAAATATACAAATATGGTCACAAGTTAGTTAAGATAGAAAACATAAATCCAACAATAGATAAAAAGATAGTACTTGGAGAATTTAATATGTCATCCAAAAAGGAAATAGGTCTTAAAATAAAAATACTTGGAAAAGAATCTGAAACACGGTATTCTGTAGGAAGAGATATCAACAGAAACGAGATAGGGTTTCTTATATTTTCAAATCTTGACGATTCAAGCATAGTTGATGTTGCAGAAATAAATTATGATAATCAATATGACTTAAAAATCAATCTTACTGATGGAAATTATAAAGTTGAAGGATTTATAATGCACAACAAATCATTTACAGTTCCTGCCAAAAGAATATGTTACAAATCTAATCTTTTTAGTGAAGATTGTGTTGATATGCCAGAAATGGAAATGGATTCATGGGTTTCTGCAGGAATTGATAAGGAATTTGAAGTTAAAGCAAAGCATCTTTTAACAAGAGAAGAAATCATTGTACCATTCACAGAATATGGTATTCCATTAACATATGATGAACTTGAAGAAATAAGTAAAAGAATGGGAGAAATAAAAAATCTTTCTCAATTACCATATATGGAATAATTTAAACTTAAAATTTATTGTACCAGATTTACATAAATTATTAAAATAGAATTGTTTTATTATTTTTTTGATTTTAGCAGTTTATTATCCACTTAACCTTTATAAATAGAAAAGAATTAGTTTAAGTATGGTTGTTAGTTTGAGTGAAAAATTAAAATTAAGAAGGCTTATAAAACAATTAAAACAGTACAGAGGAAGGCACACAGAGTTAGTTTCAGTGTACATTCCTGGTGGATATGATTTAACAAAAATAATTAATTCTTTACAGGATGAACAGGGTACTGCAACAAACATTAAAGACAAAAATACATCAAAATCAGTAATAACTGCATTAGAACGTTTAATAAGAACATTAAGAACAATTGACAAAACACCACAAAATGGTTTGGCATTATTTAGTGGAAATATTTCTGACAGGGATAACATAGATGATTTTGAGGTATTCGTTATTGAACCACCAGAACCACTAAATTTAAAATTATACAGGTGCGATCAAAGATTTATATTAGATGCATTAGAAGAGATGGATGCTAACGAGGCAAAGTATGCATTGATTGTAATAGATAAATCAGAAGCAACAATAGGCATGTTAATAGGTACATCAATAAGAGTTATTAAAAATTTTCATTCAACAGTTCCTGGAAAGTTTAAAGCAGGTGGTCAGTCAGCACAACGTTTTGCAAGAATAAGAGAGGGAGCTGCAATAGAATTTTATAAAAGAGTTGCTGATGCAATGATTCAGGAGTTTACGTACATGACAGATTTAAAAGGTATCATAATAGGAGGTCCAGGTACTACAAAAAATAATTTTGTTAGTGGAAATTATATTAATGAGGAAATTAAAAAAAAAATTCTTGGAATAAAAGACATGACATATACATCTCCTGCTGGATTATATGAATTGTTGGATAAATCGGATGATTTACTTGTAAATGATGAAGTTATGACAGAAAAAACAAATCTAAGAGAGTTTTTTCAAATACTCGCTACATCAACTAATATGGTGGTTTATGGTCTTAAAAGAACAAAATTTGCATTAGAAGCATCAGCAGTATCAAAACTAATAATAATAGATACAGAAATAAGTGATGATGATTTAAGAGAATTATCCGAACTTGCAGAATTAAGTAAAGCAGAAATCGTTCTTGTAACAGACAAAACAGCAGAAGGTCAACAATACAAGGGACTTACAGGAATAGGTGGGATATTAAGATATCCAATAGAAAGCTAATCAAAAACAAAAAAACGTGCTTTTTATAATCTTTACACTTCTTACGCTTTCCATTTCCTCTAAATCTTTTACTAATCTTTCAATATGAGGACCATCAAGAACCCTTATATTAAGTTTTACTTCTCCATTCTTAAAAATATTAGTATTTAGTTTTGACATGTTAAGGTTAAATTTATACATGGTGTTTAATACATCCATAAGTATTCCAACCCTTTCCATAAGCATTATAACAATCTCAACTTCTTTTCTTTTTTCTTCTTTCCAGTCTATTATTATTTTTTTATTAAGTGTATATTTTGCATTATCACAACTTGCATTATGTACAACTAATTCTTTATCCTTGCCTATAACTCCAACTATTTGATCCCCATACTGCAATTTGCAACAACCAGCTTTCCTAACTTTTTTAAATTCATCAATTCTTGTCATTTTGTTTTTAAGCGTTTCAAAACTGTTTTCATCAATAGTTTTTTTTACTTCAACATTTCCTCTAAATTTTAGATTAATAGCATCTCTTATTTTTATTCTTGCTTTTGAGGTTTTAACAAATTTTAGCCATTTATCAGAAGGTCTTACAGAATTGTTTGTAATTATCTCAACAATATCTCCATTTTTAAGTACCTTGTCTATATTAACAAATGCTCCATTAACTTTTGCTTTGTAGGCTTTACTTCCTATTTCTGTATGTACAGCATATGCAAAATCTAAAACACTTGAATTTTCAGGAAGAAATCTTACATCATTTTTTGGAGTAAAAACATATATTTCATTTTGGAAAAAATCATATTTTAAAAGATTTAAAAATTCTGCATTGTCCTTATGTTCCTTTTCCCATTGAAGAACTTCTCGTAACCATGCAATTTTTTTTTCAAACACCTTATCTTCATTAAGATTTTTATATTTCCAATGTGCAGCTACACCATATTCTGCAAACTTGTGCATATCATCAGTTCTTATCTGTATTTCAACTGGACCATTTGCAACTTTTGAAAAAATTGTTGTATGTATTGATTGGTATCCATTAGCTTTAGGATTTGCTATATAATCCTTAAGCCTATCAGGAAAAGTTTGAGAATTTTCATGCAATAAACCAAGAATGGTATAGCAATCAGCAATAGTAGGAACAATTATACGTATTGCATATAAATCATAAATTTCATCAAAAGACTTTGCCTTATCTTTTATTTTCTTGTATATGCTGTAAAAATTTTTAGGTCTTCCAAGTATTACTATATTTTTAAAATCACCATTCATATCAATTATTGCTTTTATTTCATTTACTGCTCTATTTACAATTTTTTCTCTATCCGTTCTTCTAAGTTTGATTTTAGTTTTAATTAATTGAAACATTTCAGGATTCCTATATTTAAAAGCCAGATCTTCAAGCTCCCATTTTAAAGAATATATACCTACTTTTTGTGCTATTGGTGCATAAATTAGCATTGTTTCTCTTGATATTCTTTCCTGTTTTTCAACAGGCATTTGAGAAAGAGTTCTAAGGTTATGTAACCTATCACAAAGTTTTATTATTAATACTCTTATATCCTTAGCACTTGCAAGCAATATTTTTCTTAAAGTTTCAACATTTTTTTCTTCTCTATCCTCTGTAAAAGTTTTTATTTTTGTTAATCCATCAACAATCATTCCCACTTCATTTCCAAATTTTTCAATTACTTCATTTAAAGTGCAATCAGTATCTTCAACAACATCGTGCAATAGCGATGCTATAAGTGATGCTTCATCAAGTCCGTATTCATAAACTATTTTTGCAACTTCTAAAGGATGTGATATAAACGGTTCTTTTGAGGCTCTAAATTGATTTTCATGTGCCTTTCTTGCAAATAAATAGGCCTCTTTTAAAGAGTGCATGTTAATTTCATTGTTGTTTTGCTGATTTTTTATGCTTAATGTAAATTCATCAAACACAGCATCCACATCATTTATCGTTATAACCATTTTAATCTAATACACACAAGGGCAACTATATTCTTCCAATTTAAAATTCAATTCATTTAGAGAATCAATACTATTCTTAAGATTTTCAGGGTTATTAAATTTATCGTTTTTAATAATATTTTTAATACTATTCATTTTCTCTCTTACAGAAGAATAATATGATTTTTGATTATCTGGATTAAATGAATCTATACAAATATTTTTTTTAGAGTCTTCATATTTTTTTGCTTTTTCAATAAAAAAATCATAATTAAGATTAACATTTTCAACTATTTTTCCATATGCACATTCAAAAGAATCCATATTTGCAAAAAGTGATATTGTTGGTAATACTAACGATTTTTCATAATCTATGTATTTGAAAGATTTAGTTTTTCCATTAATATCATAAAAAGAGATTTCACCATAAAAGTCACTATTTTTATTTATTTTTACAAAATGATATTTTATATCAGAGTTTATTTTAAGATTATTTGGATTAACTCCATAATCACTCACAAAAACAACAGTACTCAATTCTTTTTTATATATGTTAGTGTCATAAAAACCAGTAAGATCTTTAAAATCAACAGCTACATAATTTAAAGAAGCATAAGAGGTTGATTGAAACTTTTTTATAAGATCCTTTGAAATTTTTGAATTATTATCAAATACTATAAGATTTCTTTTAGATGTTATTGCCATTATATTTGTTATTTTAAATGGCAATCTAAAGTTTTCAACAGCTAAAAAGGCATCATCATTATTTTTAAACTTGATATAATTTGAAACTAGTGGATAATTTTTAAGATATTCATTATTAACATCAGGGACATTGTCAACATAAAGCACAGAATATGAATCCACGCATTCAGTTCTTACTTCTGAACCTGAAAATATTTTGTTTAATGGAGTAAGAGAGTTCTCTTCAACACCACTTGTCCTTCCGACTTTGTTAAATATGTTTCTTAATGTAAGCCTTAGTTGTATTTGGGATTGTAGTTCTTGATTTTCCTGATATTTTGATATTATGTTATATGAAAGTATTATAAAAAAAGTTCCTATAATTATCATAAAAACCCATGAAAAAGAAACTTCAATAACAGCCTTTTTATGTTTCATTAATAATATTAAAAAAAAACTGTATTTAAATTTTTTTATTAATAGAGGGTTACGAAAAACCTATAAATTTGGAATTGAACTTTTTTTATTAGGGCTTATAAGGGTTTTTTGCAAACACTCTTCTGATAATTTTTGGGTTTTTCACAATTCTCAATATTTTAAGACGAATTTAAAAACATGTTACAACAGCTAATATTTATATAAAGTTTTTGTTTAACAAAATATATAAATGCCAAAGATTACAAAATCTTATAATATGATAGAAAAAAACAAAATAGAAAAAACAATTCTTAAATTAAAACTATCAAAAGAGTACAAAAAAACATTAATAATATTTATCAAATCAATGTTTGTTTGTGTTATATTTGTTCTAATAGATCAAATAACCAAATATTTTTTCACAAATACAGAATATAATTTAAAATCTTTTCCATTTGCAATAAGATATGCTATAAATAATGGATCATCTTTTAGCATGTTTGCAAATTTAAAATATTACAATCAGATAATAATTATAATATCCTTCATATTTATTATTGCAATACTATTAAATTTTTCTTTTTTTATCAAAAATCAAAAAGAGAACATATACATTTTACTTCTTGCAGGTATAATTGGCAATCTTTTAGACAGAATTGTTTTTGGACATGTCAGGGATTTTATACATTTAAAGGGATTTTTCATATTTAATTTGGCAGATTTATATCTTTTTTCAGGTGCTATATATATAATACTTTTAGAGTTTAGTGAATACAAATTTTTAAAAACAAGAAAAAGGAAAAAAAAATATGGAAATCAACCTACAAGTAATAGGGGATAAAGAGGATGTAATATATTACAATCTGAATAAACAGTATCTGGATATAAACAAGGTAATTATAACAAAGAACTTTTTGTTCGACTCTTTTGAGGACATAGATTTTTATGATAAAATAAGAAGATTAAAGGCATCATCAAAAGAAAATTATAATGAAAATCTTAAGGAAGTAATAGAGGCTTTAAAACATGATTTTAAAGGGGTTTTGTACAAGAACATACAAGAATCTTTAAACCTTATATCTAATTCTTATATGGATATAAAATTAAAAGATTTTAATTTTATAAATTCTGTTTCAAATACGAAATTTAATATTTCTATTAATTGTGAACATTTTTCAATAACAAAATATTATGTTGAGAAAGGGGCTATGATTTCAAACATAAAGCTTTTATTACAAGAATACTTAGAACATGGTTCTAATACTTTAAGGTTGAACCGTCTAGATTTTTTTCAGATTGAGATATATGAATCAGAGGAGATTTACAAAACTGTATGTATAAAAAAAGATGGTAACGCTCTTATTTTGGCTGCTTCTTTCGGTTTTCCTTCAATAAGCAAATTTGATTACATATTTGGAAACGAATTTTATGTTTCTAAGGGAAACGATTTTAAATTTTACAAAAACAAACAAAAAGATGCAATAATAAGAGAACATAATAAACTGATTTTAAGTGAAGTTAAAGATTTTGAAAAAATTTTAACAAACCAAGAATTGGTTCTTATAAACGATAAGACAAAACCTATAGATGATGTTTTTATCAATGGATATATTAACAGAAAAGGACAATTTAAAATATCATCCATAAGTCTTATAGAGGTTCCTATAAACAGGTATTCAAAAACAGGATTTATAATAAACAAATCATCTAAAAATTATGACAAAATTTCTATAACAACTCTTTTAGATGATATAAACGAGGATACTGTTAATCCAAAATACATGCTTATAAAAAATAAATCAGAAATAGATGATTTTTTTACACGTTTTAATGAATTTGCAAGCAAGATTGATGGAATAATAATAACATTCAATTTTTATTCAAGAATATTATACAGGATAGGAAAAGAACTGGATATAGATGTATTGTTTATAGACAGAATTCTAAAAAAATCAATAGAAGAAAGTATCAATTGGGAAACAATAGATATAGAAAATTCATTTGAAAATTCAGAAAGCAATCCATTTAAGAGCATAATTGGAGATAAAGAATCAAAAAAGGATGAATATCTTGAAAGATTAAAGAATATAGATCTTTCAACTCCTACAAATTCAAATTGTTTAAGGGTAAATACAGAATCCATAAATAATATTCAGAATCATGTAAACAGCATAATAGGAAGTGAAAATTCAAGTTTTAATAAAAGAGGTGAAAATACAATGTCATATACAGAAAAAAAAACAGCAATACAATTACTTATAGAATCAGCAGGCAAGCAAAAAGAAGAACAAAAAGGATTGTCATTAAACAACAATCAAGCTCAGAACATGCACATGAACAGTAGCACTAACAACACTCAAGGTTTTCAGACAGCATTGTCAAATAATATGAATAACGGTTATGCAACACAAATCAACAATAATAACGGATTTAATCATTCAAACGAATCAAAAAATACTCACTATCATTCACAGGAAAGCCATACAAATAACAACATATCAAAGGATAATAAGATGGATTCTGATTTTTTCATGGGACTTGCGGAAAATCTTCACAAAAATGAAGCACCAATAGATAATCACAACAATGTTTTACAAACAATATCAAAAAAAGATTTTGATAATAGATATAATGATATAATTGCAACAGAAATGATTTCTACCCCGCCTATTAAATCATCAGCTTATCTTGTAAATTCAAATAACATTTCATCAATAACAGATAATGGAAAAATATATTATCTTTGTTTAGATCCAGAAGAAATGGTAAATAGTAATATAAATTACGTATTACCAATAGGACTTAATAATGGTTCTATATCAAAACAACATTTATTAATAAGAAATTCTTCAGATTTTTTTCTAATAGATGAAAAACAGGATGTTGAATATTTTGTAAGTCTTATAGATCTACAAGAAGAAATAAAATCTAATTTTTTAGATGAGGTTATAAAAAAGATAGGAAAAATCAAATTAGTATGTCAAAAGTCAGATATTAAGTATATATATAAACATATATCAAAAATATCAGCAATAAAAGTAAAAGATATAGATACACAGGAAGAATTTGAAAACTTAAGACATGAACTATTAACAATAGAAAAAAGATTTATAATGGATAAATTGGAAAATAATAACTATTAGTTACAAAAAATCAATCCATAAAAGCAAAAAATGTATATACGCAATAAAAAGGGATTAGTAGATAAAGTTTTTGTATTTTCATTTTCCTTAATAATAATAGTATTTGTTGGTTATTTGGCAACAAAATTTATAATAAGTTTTACTGGTTCTGCAAAAGAAAAAGAATATATAGATTTTTACAATAAAATAGAAAAAGACTATAATTCTGTTTATACTACATACGGTTCAGAAAAAATATTTCAGTATTATGTAAACAGTAAAGTAAAACATATCTGTTTCATATCATCAAATGAATGCATAAAAGAATTAGATACAGTTCTGTTAAATGTTAAAAATTATGATTATGATTCATTGAAAATGATATACGAATCAGGAAACAATATCGTTTTATATGGTAATGATGACATTTTAGGATCAAAAAAAATAGGTAAGTTTAATGAAGAAGGTAAATGTTTTTGCATAATTCCAAAATCAGGCATTTTTAAATTATATTTTGAAAATCAAAAAAATAAAATTATAATATTAGAAAACTAATATTTAAAGATTAAATTATCTACTCAATTTATCCTTAACCTGAAATTTGAAGATTTCTTTTAAGTGATAATTTAAAGTTAAATTGCTACTGATTTTTGCATTTCTCATGTTTTACTTAAAATAAAATATATCTAAAATGTGCAATAATAGGGGAATTTTGGGCAAATTATACGAAAGATTTATAAATTTGACAATTTAAATTTAATTATTAGGTTATCTAACCTAACAAAATGACAAATGGAAATGATTGTTGTAAAATCTAAAATCAAAGAAGTAGCTGATAAATTCAACGTATCTGGTGATTTCGCAGAAGCTTTAAATGCAGTAGCAATTGAAGAAATTAAGGCTGCATTAGCAAGAGCTGAGGCTAATGGAAGAGTTACAATTGGTGCAAGAGATGTTTTTTTAGGTAAAAAAACAGCAAAAACAATGCTTGTTGTAAAATCTAAAATCAAAGAGGTAGCAGCAGATGCAAATGTTTCTTCAGACTTTTCAGAAGCTTTAAATGAAGTTTTGGTTTCAAGAGTTGAACAGGCAAAATTAAGAGCTGAAGCAAACTCAAGAAAAACAATTGGCTCAAGAGATTTGTAAATCTCTATATAATTTTTATTCTTTAACGTATCATATAAATTCAAATAATTATAACTTAACTATTAACAATTTTAATTTAAAGTAGTCATTATGCGGATTATATGTATAATATATCAAAACAAATGTTTTATGTCACTACTGTATAAACATATAATTCGATAAATTTATAAATGATTAATTCTTTTAGTTACTAAATAGTAAATATAATTTACTAATTAAAATTAATGCAAAATGAAAAAGGGATTTTTTTTAGTACTGTTAAGCATGTTTATGATGTTAATTGCATCAGTAAATGCTACCGATTTTTATCAGGAATATCAATTCACATATACAGGTGATATTCCTGAGGACGTTTATACCATAGGAGGGGTCTGTAACACCGTTGATTGTTCAGACGTTAGTTTTGGAAGCAAAATTGAATATTTTACATTGGGTGCAAAAGAATGTATAGAAAAGACAAAACAGAGCAGTTTAACACTTGCTCAGATGAACGCATGTGTTGCTCAATATAAAATAAGCGGAAATAAACTTCCAAAAGAAGGTGCAATTTTAAAATACCAATACACAATATCTGGTGGATATTCAAGCGAAAGGTTCCTTGAATATTTTTCAACAAAAGGTGATAGTTATCTTACAAAATACAACATAATGGATAATTTTCCCACAAGATATAATGATTATAATTTTTATAGAACACCAATAGTTTTAAATTTTGATAAATTAAAAACAGTAGGTGTTGCAGAGATAGGAGAATTGAATATAATTAATACAAACAATCCTTTAAAACCTGTACAGGTTGAAGTGCCTGTGAAAATTAGTGCAACAGTTTGTTCAGCATTAAGATTTAGTCGTCCAGAACTTGCAAAAGTTGTATATCCAGTAGGTTATTCAGATTACAATGCTGAAACTGAAATAAGATTAAAAATTTCAGACTATGATTCTGGAACAGTGCTATATACAGATAAAATAATAATTCCTATTAAGGCTGATACATGTGCTAGTTTAGGAGCTTTTTCATGGACTCCAGCATCATCACTACTTGATAAAAAAGTGGTTTTTAGAGCTGAGACAGAAGTTATTGATAAACAGATACCAAATAGCCTTATAGATATTGCAGAAGTTGTTGAAACAATGTTTCCACAAAATTTAGACGGTTCATGTTGGACAAGATCATATGATTTTATGTTAAAAAACACCCCAGATACAGCTTTAAGCACAAGTATTGCACAGATAACAAAAGGAGAATTTTTGTACGCTGTTTTTAGAGCTGGAGCATTCAGAGATGAAGCTGTAAAACCTATGACATACGAAGCAATAGTCATGTTTGATCAGCAGGTTGTATATACAGAAACTTTCCAGACAAAATCATCTTCAGGAATAGCAGGATTAGAATTTCATGCAATCAATCTTACAGAAACAATAATGAATCTTGATGTTGGAAATCATGTGGTTACACTTATAACTAGACCAATCGGTGCAGGGTGTATAAGAACAGCAGATGTAAGACAGGATTTAAATCTTGATATTTTAGCACCAAGTTTGTTTACAGCAACATTTAGGATAATAGATGAAGAGTCAAATAATCTTTCAGGTGCTACAATCAATCTTGGATTGATTGAATCAGACGATTATTATGTCATAATGCCTGATGTTAACAAGAGTTTAACAACAGATGCTCAAGGAAAAGCAGTATTTACAGACTTATATAGAGGTAAATACAGATTAAGAGTATCACACCCATCCTACATGGATGTAGTTGATATAAAAAGGATAGGAAGTGATGTGTCATATACAATAAAGATGTATACTCATAACAGAGCTCCTGTTGTAATGTTGCCAGACTCAATTACAAGAAATTATAAAACAGAGGTAAGGATGGATGCTAACAAATATATTGAAGATTACAATAATCTTTTAGAAGAGTTAGAAATTACTGTAAGTATAGAATCTGGAAAAGCAACAGGTTCTTATGATCCAGCTACACAAGAACTTATATTTTACAGTGATGAAATAGGTGAATCAGTCGTAAAAGTTGTTGCTAAGGATCCATATGATGCTGAAGGTTTTGATACTATGAAAATAAATTTCACAGATAACAAGCCACCAGTAATAGTTGAGTTTTCAGCAACACCAGATCAGGGAATGCAACCACTTACAACAATGTTTACAATAAATGTTACTGATAATGATAGTGAAGAACTTGAATGTGAACTTGATTTTGGAGATGGGATAAATGTTTCAGGATTATGTGATGAGCTTAACGGTTTATTCCATTTATACGAAAATACTGGTACATTTACTGCCAAATTAAGTGCAACAGATAATATAAATGAACCTGTTACAGCAGAACTTAATGTTTTTGTTTACGAAAGACCGGAATTTTCACCAATAATCAACTTGTTTACTGTTGAGAGTTCAAATGGTACATATGTTCCAACAAATTTAACAATAAACTGGAATGCTACACATGCTGGAAATCATCCAATGAGTTGTAGTTTAAGGATCAATGGTGTTGCAACAGATGTTGCATGTATAGGCAATATGAATATAAATAACTTTGTAACAGTTGGTGTTTCAAGATTTGTATTTGTTGCAATAGATAATAATTCACTTCAGGAATTAAGAATGATAGAAAAAGAGTTTGTTGAGCCTCAATTCCTTGATAGCACAAATGCAAGGCTTATAATAGATAGCATAATAGCTCCTGGAGAATTTGAATTTAAAATAGAAATCTTAAATGAAAGTCTTATGAAAAGAGAAATATTCGTAAAACCTGTAATTTACTGTAATGGATTTAACAATACTCTATCAAGTGATTATAGTTATAGAAATGGATTTTTAAAATCAAGAGCTACATCATACGTTGGTCAGACAAGGCTATTTGCTTTTACAACAGATACAAGGCATTTTTCAGCTATTGTACCAACAGATGTACAATGTGTATTTACAGCTATATTAACAGATGATGAAGGGTCATACTTAGAATTATCAGAGGATGTTATGTTTAAGTATCCTATAGCAATAGATGACAAAGAAGCATCAATAAGAGGTACAGGAAGTGATTTAACAAACTTTATGACATCAACTCTTCTATCAGGAAAAATAAGAAGAGGTTATAATCTAATAGAGTTTAGTGTTGTAAATAATGAGAAATTTGCAAAAAAAATAAGCGTTGGAATGATGAGTTCAGTTTTAGGTGTTTCACATACAGAAGAAATCGGCCTTCAATCAAAAGAGACTGTAAGAGTACAGATTCCATTATTTATTGCAAAGAATGTTGAACCTGGCATGTATCCTGTAAGGCTTACAATAAGGGATGATATGGATAAACAAACAAAATACAGTTACATAAAAGTTGAGTAATACTTTACTCAATAATCTTATTTTTGCACAGTTCTTTAGTATTACACTACAAATAATGAATCAAAAATTCTAAGATATTCATAACTATCAACAAGGTTTTAAGATACTAAACAGCAATTATTAAAACATCAACCTAATTTAACTGATATATATAAAAAAATATCTTACTATAAAAAATAAAAAACAAATAAAACAAAACTAAAAGAAAGGTTTATTTTTAATGTTTAAAGTTGAGCAGGTTTCTTTTTAACAACACTTTTTCTCTTAGTATTTTTATTCTCAGGCAAAACACCTTCTGTTTTTTTTACTGCTACAACTTTTTTTTTAGTTATAGCTTTCTTTGGAACAACACTACTAGAATCCTTAACAGCATCAACTTCTTTAATCAGTTTTTTCTTATCATTTTTTATAAGATGTCTTAAAATTTCTAACTCTAATTCAACCCTTGTAATAACCTTATCCATTCGTTCTGCAAGTTTTTCTTCTTTAAGAGAGTATTTTATCCAATTTGCAAAATCATTTCTTTCTTCATTAACATGATGTGAAAAAATATCATCAGCCATTTCTGACAATTCCATAGCTAATGCCCTTAAGCCGTCAAGCTCTTTCCCATTCTTTAAATAAAATTTATCTAAACCTTTATCCATTATGTATTATCACATTTTTAAATATTATTAAGTTTATTTAATTTTAAAAAAGTAATAATTAGGTGTTGTCTTTTATTTGTAGATATAAAATAAGATTAAAATGTAAAAAAAAGAGTGTTTTAAGAACTTAAATATGGGATTTTAGAAAACGATATTCTAATAAATTAGGGAAAATCTTATAGTTTTTCAAACTCTTTTTAACTTAATATATCTAATTCTTTAGAGTTAAGATACAGTATTCTATACATTTTCTCAATTAATGGAAGGTTAAGTTTATTATTCTTTATTAATGCAAATGCATATTTTAGGGCGTAATATCCTTCAATTGTAGGTTGTTCTTTTAAAATCTTGCTAATTATTAGGTTGTTATTTATTTTTGTATTTAAACAAGAATTTTTAATTTTTTTTGCAATATTTATTCCAAACAACCTATTTCTTGATTGACCATAACAGCTTCCTAAAAGATCAGTTGACCAAGCAAAAGACGCAAAATCAAAAGTATTTTGTCTTATCTGCCATATCTGAACAAATTTTAATATTTCCTGATTTATAAGTGAGACATATAGGGCTTTAGAACTATCACATTTGTAATACTCATCAACAATTCCAGCTCCTATTGATGCAATATTTTTACATATTCCACACAATTGTACTCCTAAAACATCAGTTGATACTTGACACATAATATTAGATTGTTCAAAAAGATTTCTGATCTCATATGCAAGTTTAATATTATTTGATGCAATAGTAAGTCCTATTGGTTTATTTGATATCATATCATTTGCAATACTTCCTCCCCCGATATGTACAAAATCATTTTTAAAATTCATTTCATCAACTATTTCAGATATAAGTTTTGATGATTTTGAATCAAAACCCTTTGATAAATTTAAAAATACACAATCGCTCAAAATTTTATCCTTATTCTGTACAAGAAAAGATTTAATATACTCAGATGGTATTGCAAAAACGATAAGATCATATCCTAATTCTATTTTTTCTGCAATCATTACTCTTTTTAAATATTTTTTATCTTTAATCTTTTTTATTGTATCACAATTTTTGTCAAATATAGTTATTTTTATTGTAGAATCAGCATGTTCTGAAAGCATTTTGGAAAAAGCAAATCCAAAATTACCTGCTCCTACAATTAATATATTTTTTATCATCAAAAGTAAAGATGGTTTTTATGTTTTTAAAAAAAATTAACTCTTATTGAATAGTACAAAATAAAAAAAGCAATTTAAACAGATATATTTAAATAAAATTTATTATTGTTAGTTTTTATGAGCAAAAGCAAGAATAAAAAAAAACCTCAAGAAAAAAGTAATGACAATGTTAACAAAAATCAAAAAAACATTCCTTGGGCAAAGATAATTATAGCTATTTGTGTTTTATTTGCGGTTCTATTATCTTTTTACATGAATAATTTGGATAAAAATAAAGACTCGAAAGATCCAAAAGAAGATGAAGACAAATTAAACATATATTTTTTTTATTCAAAAACTTGTCCACATTGTAAAGAAGAAGAAAAATTATTTGAAGAACTTTATGAAAAATTTAAAAATATAAACATATTAGAGTATGAAATTTCAGATAAAAAATCACTTGATTTGTACTTTGATCTTACAAAAGACCTTAAGGATTTTGATAATTCAACCATATCAGTGCCTGTAACAATTATAGGCAGTCAGCATGTTAGAGGGTATTATACGCGTTCAACAACTGGTGAGAAAATAATAAATATGATAGAGGAGGAACTTTTAAAAAATGTCAGTCAAAATTAAAAAATATACATACCATATATTTGCATTTTTAGTTTTTATTTTACTTTTATCCTTCTATTTTATAATAAAAAGCAATGATTTTGATTCTTCTATAAATGTTGATGGAAACATCAATCTATTTGGTAAAAGTATAGATTTAAAAAGTACATCACTTTTCTTTTCTGCAGTAATAATAGGTCTTGTTGATGGTTTTAATCCATGTGCGATGTGGGTTTTAATATACCTTATAACACTAATATCAACCTTAAAAGACAAGAAAAAGATGTTTTTTATAACAGGAACATTTGTGCTTACAGAAGCCATAATGTATTTTATGATTCTTGCAGGCTGGTTTGAACTTTACAGATGGTTTATTCCAATATCAGGTATTATTATGCCAATTGTTGGAGGTATTGCATTATGGTTTGGAATAAGTACCATATATAGTTACATAAAAGACAAAGGTAAAGTTGAATGTAAAGTTAATAATTTTGAATCAAGAAAAAGAATAATATTTAAAGTTAAAGATATAGTAAACTCTCCATTAAATTTTTTTACAATTATTGCAACAATAATTCTTGCAATAGGTGTAAATTCAGTAGAGTTCATATGTTCTGCAGGCTTACCAGCAGTTTTTACACAAATGCTTGCAATAGCAGATGTTTCAGTATTTTCAAAATATATGTACATACTTGTATACAATTTCTTTTTTATGCTTGATGATTTTATAATATTTGCATTTGCATTAAGTGCATTTAATTCTCCAAAACTTGAACAATATTCAAGCATATCCAAAATAGTTGGAGGAGTAATTATGTTTATCATAGGTGTTATGCTTTTATTTTTCCCACAAGTGTTAATGTAATCAAATATCAAAAATAAAAATATATACCTCATTTTGCAAAAAATCAAAAAATTTAAGCCTATGTTGCGTTTTTTATCATTTTTTATTATAAAATAGATTCATTTATCAATGACTCTATCAGAAGTGAAACTCAAAATTTATAAAGCTTCTTTTCATCACATAAATATGAAAATAATAACAAGATTGTTTATCTTATCATTTTTTTTGGTAAGTATTGCTGGTAGTATCATAACATCGGTAAATGGCGTAGATGAATACAAATTTAAGATAGTTGTGGATCATGATTTTGATGATGATGAGGAGATTCGGTGTGATATAAGATATGATGACAGTAAAAAAACTTTAAGGTTTAATGATGATAGTAGTTATGAAGATCTTGAATATGAAAACTATTTTGAAGAAAAGCTTGATATTTCATGTGATGATGAGTTAGATAAGATAACCCTATATATATACGATAGAAAAGATAAATTATTTGATAAAAAATCATACAAATACGAAGATAAAATCATATATTATCTTGAACAGGTTGACAAGGATAATGATTGGTTTGAAATAATCATACAACATGACTTTTCAAGTAAAATAACATGTGATCTTACAATTGATGGTAAAAGTCCAATTGAATTTGTTTTTGATGAGGATACAGAAGATAAATCTCTTACAATACAAAGAAATTACAAAGACAATATGGATTTTGAATGTAATAAACAAATAGATACGATAAGATTAAGGGTTTACGATGATGAAGAAAATAAAATATATGAAGAAAAGTATACAGACAAAAAAACATTTAGTTATGAGTATGAAAATTCAGAATATAAATATGAGTTAAGATTCGACATAAAGCATAGTTTTGACAACAAAGTTGTAGATTGTGATTTAATCATAGATGATGACAATGAATTTGAATTTGAATTTGATAAGTATAGCGATTCATCAGATCTAAAAATAGTTAAAAATTTTAAAAAAAAATTTGAATTTAAATGCAATTATGATCTAGATAATATTGATTTAAGGGTGTATGATGAAGATGGTGATAAAATAGATCAGCAAACCTACAAAAATGAGGATAAGATAACTTATAAGGCAAATAATGCAGATTACGACTTCTTGGTTGAGATATTCAATGAATTTGCAAGTAGAGATGAAATAGAATGTGACATATATATTGATAGTGTAAAACAAAGGAAAAATTATATTTTCTCTTCTAACAGCAAAAGAAGTGATTTAAGAATAGAGAATGAGTTTGCTGAAAGCTTTGAGGTTGTTTGCAATCAAAAACTTGACAAGTTTTCAATAATGATATTTAGCAGTAACAATGACAAACAAAAAGATGAACTTATAGATAGCAAAGAGCATCAGAACGTAAAAACAGTAAAATATGATATCAATGAGGAACATAAAAAAGATTCACAGAGTTCTTTAAATAATCCTTCATCAAATTCAGCTAATGAACAGCAAGTAAATATCATATACGCAAACAATGAACAGTTCGCAATAAATTCTTCAAAAAGTAATGAGGATATGAACAATTTAAAAGAAAAAGAAAATATTACACTAACACCAGGCATTTCATCATCTCAAACAACTGATTCAGATAACTTTAAAGTTTCAAAAAGTTTTAACATAATAGTGCTTACAATATTGCTTTTAGTAATTGTTTGCATAATAGGTTTTTTACTTTTAAAGCTTGATGTTATAAAGATTGGATCAAATAACACTAAAAAACACTTAAATAGAAATAACAGAAACGTTACAAAAAAAGATAATTTTGGAATTGATTTTATAAAAAAGAAAAAATAAATCAAAAATTTTAATTTACTATTAAATCATAATAAGATTTTTAATTCATTAAGCCAATCAAAAAATAAAACAAATTTAAGAAATTTATGATTCATCTTCACAGCAGAGCAGTGGAGTATTCAAAGGAATAAAATTACAATTTTTTTGAATGTTTTTTGTATTTATCTTTATTTATTTTTATTTGTACAGCATCGTTAACTTCAAATTCTGGTAGCGATTTTTGTGCCATACTTATCTTTTGTTTATTTATTACATTTACCAGTTTTTCAACATCTTTATCTGAAACAAGATTTATAACTTTTCCACTATTTCCAGCTCT
Organism: uncultured Methanosarcinales archaeon; assembly: GCA_964429995.1. GTDB lineage: Archaea > Nanobdellota > Nanobdellia > Woesearchaeales > UBA583 > UBA583. The sequence goes on along the minus strand of CAYSDY010000006.1, from coordinate 18,538 downwards.
TGCAGTCCTTCCAATTCTATGTATGTATTTTAAGTCATCATTTGGCATGTTATAATTATATATATGTGTTACATTTTCAAAATCTATTCCCCTGGCAATAACATCAGTAGATACAAGTATATCCAACTTGTTGTTTAAAAAATCATCAATAACACTTTTTCTTTTATTGTTGGACATATCTCCAGTGATTAGTCCTGTTTCCATTCCATCTATTGATTTAAGATTTTTTTGAAGAAATATCGCTGTATCAGTCCTATTTGTAAATATTATAGATAAACCGCTCTTTTCTGTTTTTATAAGATGTAACAATAATGAAAATTTCTTTTTTGAATCAACTTTGTAGAAAAATTGTTTTAATTTTTTAGGTTCTATCCTGTTTCCTGCATAAACTTTTATAGGACTTCTCATATATTTATTTGCTCTTTTTGCAATATCAAGTGTCATAGTTGCAGAAAACATTAATGTTTGCCTTGTTCTTGGAATTTTTTCAAGTATTTTAACAATATCATCTTCAAAATCTGAACATATAAGACTGTCAGCTTCATCTAATATTAGTGTTTTTATTCCATTAAGCGATAAGTTAAATTTATCAACATATTCTAAAAGTATTTTTGGTGTTGATATAAGTATGTTTGATTTTAATATATCATCATATTTTTTCAAAGTTGCAGGTTGTCCTCCTGAAATTTTATTTATATAAATGTTTCTTAAAGCTGAAAAGAAACTGATTTCCTCATATATCTGGTTTGCTAATTCTTTTGTGGGTACAAGTATTAAAGTTTGCAATCCTTTGTCTTGATATGTTTTTTGTATTGCACAAACAGCAAAAGCCATAGTTTTTCCTGAACCAGTTGGTGAAGCAGCTATAATATTTTTATTTTCAAGGGATAACGGAATCACCTTTTTTTGTATTTCTGTTGGTGATACATATCCCTTTTTCTTTATTGCTTCAAGTATAGACCAACATATTCCCAAATTTTCAAAACTTTCCATACATATAATAATGGTTATGTGTTATTAATCTTTTTGTTTGGTATGTTGTTACCTTTAGTGACAAAAAGGGATAGATTTATAAATAATAAGATATATTATTACTGTATAATGGTAAAAGATGAAATCATAAGAGAGTTCGTAAAGATTTATGAGGCATTTGTTCGTGTAAAATCAGATATGAGTAAATTATTCATATTTACAGATAGAAACAAGGAAGATATTAAATTACTAAAAGAAAAAATGCTTGTTTTAGAACAAGAATTAAGGCTTGTACGTGGAAAAGAAGCTTATAAGGAACTTAAGAATTATTCAGAGAAGGAAAATAACGAATATATAGGAAATCTTGAATCAAAAAAGCTTCATTATTCAAATTGTCCATTTGCAAAAAACATAAAACCAACAAACAGGGTGCATTTTGTAAAGATTGAAGAAGGAATAAAAGAAGGTTACAATACATGTAGTTGTATAAGCCAGAAATAATTTTAAATTTTTTTTAACAACAACTGTTCTTGTGTTAAGATGTTTTTATTAGATATTAGTTACTTGATTTTGTTTAAACAAAATTTTATAAATTTAGAAATGTAACACAAATATATGAATGAAGAAAGTTTTTCTGAAAAAATAGATCATTACATAGATAAATACGGATTTTTACGTTCATTGATTCGTTCTAAAAACGTAGTAGTTAGCTTGGATAGGCTTAATAATGAAAAAGAAGTGGACCAAGAACTGATATATTTTAAAGACGATAACAAAGAACATAAAGGGATATTTGTTTTTTCATATGATTTTTTCCTAAAAGAACTAAAAGACCATGATATGAAAAGATATTTAGGTCCAAACTTTCTTAATCTTCAGATTCATCATGCGTATTTAAAACTTAAAAAACAAATAAAAAATGTTAGTGTTAATGATATAATAGAAGAAATTGTAAAAAGGGATGAATGTTGTGGATTCATAACAAAAAACAAAATACTAAAAAGGATTCTAACAATAGCATACTATCACAATTGGGAATTAAAAAAAGATGATAATTCTGTAGTAGATTCAAACTATTTCATAAATATGCCCAATGATTTTAAAAAATTAAAACAAAGATTTAATATTCACAATTCTATTACAATACTTGATGACGATAAATACTTCTTTTTTATTAATGGAAAAGGCGATTTAACATTTGTATTTAAGGAAAAAAGCGTGTTAAATAAACAGGATATTTGCGAGCTTTTAGATATTTTTCTAAAAGAATTCAATATAAAAAAATATGAAATGATTTGAAATTGATTAGGCTTTTTAAAAAAAAGGATTTATTTAATGTACCAAATTTTGTTTTAATCAATAATATAGAACACAGTGTAAATATAACTTATCATAACAAAAAAAGCAGTTCTGTTAAAGTTGAAGGAAACATTTTGCATTTTAGAATGTCTTCATATTTAAATTCAAAAAATTTAGAAGAATCATATAATAAATTATTAGAAAAAGTAACCATTTTTATAAAAAAGAAACAACCTGTTTATAACAATACAATAAAAGATGTGATAAGTGCTAAAGGTTTTTCTTTTAATGATAAATATTATAAAATATTATTAGATGCAAACATGAAAAAATCGTATTATAAGAATCAATGTTTTTTTTTAAAAGAAGATTCAGAATCATATGCCAAAAATATAATAAACATATTGATAAAAGAAAATGAAGAGTTTATCAATGATTATGTCAATAGAATAAATAATATGACATACAAATACAAAATAGGTAAAGTAGAACTTAAAAACACCATTTCCAAATGGGGTCATTGCAAAAATGACAATAGTATAATGATTAATATAAAACTTTTAAACGCACCAAAAGATATCTTAAATTATGTAATAATACATGAATTATCACATATAGTTTACAAGGATCATTCAAAAAACTTTTGGAAGAATGTTTCAATATTTTGTCCTGATTGGAAAGATATAAGAAAAAAATTAAAAAGAAGTTCGTTACAAATATATGTAATAGATGATAACAACAAAACAAAAATAAACCAATAATATAAAAAATGTCTCATTCAGGAAAAGAGTTTGATTATTTCAATTATGAAGTTGAACAAAGTCATAAAGAAGAAGTTAAAATTGCTTCAGATACAAAACTTTTTTTTCACATCTTAAAATATATTGTTATTTATATCTTATTATTTATACCGAATGTTATAATGTTTTTTTTAGGTTTTTTTTCATCAAAAATAGACAAAAAAAAATATTTTAAAAAAATATTCATAGCACCTATACACATATTCTTAGAAATTAAGAAATGGATCTTACAGGCAAAAAACACAAGCATGATTATATTTGTGCTTTTTATTGTTTATATGTTTGAAATATTGTATTTAGGACCCAAAGATATGATGAACATTTTTATGACATATCAGACAGATATATTTACAAGCAGAATATATACAGTTTTTACATCAATATTTATGCATGCAAATTTATTGCATATAGCAATGAATTCAATAGCATTGCTAATTTTTGGAAGGATAGTTGAAAGACACATGAAAAAGAACATAATATGGGTATTTATTTTAAGTGGTGTAATTTCTAACATAGTTTCAAACTATATTTCATATCTGCAGGGGGATTTTTTTTATAGTCTTGGAGCCAGTGGAGCTATTGCTGGAATAATAATACTTGCAATACTTCTAAGTCCTTTTACATTTACATCAATATTAGTAATACCTATGCCAATATGTGTTATAGGATGGGGAATAATGTTTATTGATTTTATAGGTATAGCAAAAGAATCAACAACCAATCATTTATCGCATTTAGGTGGATATTTTAGTATACTTATTTTTTTGTTTTTTTTAGAATATCGTCACAAACAACAAATATTTGTAGGTCTTATTTTAAACATTATTTTTATAATATGTCTTTTGTTTATAGCAAACATTACAGATGTATCGTATGCAACAGAGTATTTAAAATCAATTTTTCAGATTTAATTTGACCAAAAATAAAGTATTAGAAGAATAAAAAATGATTATGCATTATTTTCCTGTAAAAATTTTTGATTCTCTTTTATGTTTCTTTTTAATATTTCAATTTTTCTTGTTTTATTTTCTTCATTCATAAGTGAGCCACAGACAGGACATGTAAAATTACTCTCTAATGCTTCTTCAAAATCAAACCTTTTACAGAAATTTGGGCATATATAAAATATATTGGATTCTTCCTTTTCTAATCTTTCTTGAAACAATTCTAGTTTATTTCTCTTCTCATTTCTGTAAACAGTTTCAAAATTATTTGGAAGCAGTCTCCAATAATACAGATACCATCCTTTTTCCTTATCTTTTTTTCTATCAAAATCTATAAGATTCTTTGCTTTAAGTTCATACAATATGCTTCTTACCTGACTCACACTAAAGCCTATAGCCTCACTTACATCAAATTCTGAAGCACCAGGATTGCTATACAAAAATTCAACAACCTGAGCAGTTTCATCTCCAATCATCTCACAAGTTATATCTAATATTCTATCTAATACCATTTTAAAACACGTAACTATTCAATCTTCTCTGATATTTATAAAGCTAATGAAAAAAATCAAAAATAAAACATATATAGGTATATGTTTAAAATTAAAACATATTAATTCAAGTAATTATAATTTATATAAAGCGATTTTTAATTACCCAAAAAAGACAATTTTTAAAATTTATTTATTAGAAGTTACAAATCAATTTAAAAATGTTTAATGTTAAAAGTATTACAAAGATGCGTTACATCTTTTAAAGTACGTCAAAAATGGTCTTTATGAACAAAAAAGGTTCGCAGGGAATAGGTACTCTAATCATATTCATTGCTATGATTTTGGTAGCTGCAGTAGCTGCAGGAGTTTTAATCCAAACAGCAAGTTCTTTGCAGTCTAAATCCTTAGACGTGGGAAGACAGTCCCAAGAAAAGATAACAACAAGTATTGAGGTCATGCAGGTTTTTGTTGATGATACAAGTGATCATAAAATAAACCAGACAAACGACACATTCCATGTTGTTGTAAGATTAGGTTCAGGAAGTGATCCAATTAAACTTAGTGATATGTTGGTAAAACTTGATACACAAGGCAGTGCACAAACTTTGTCCTACCATGCAAGTACATTCAACACAACAACATACACAGTAACAGGATTAAAAGGATACGCAACACCTGGTTACCTTACAACAGGTGACTTAGTTGAAATACAATTTGATTCAGGAGCAGATATTGGAGAATCAGATACAATGACAATAAGATTGGTTGCAAAAAACGGAGCTGTACAACCAGTACAGATAACAACACCATCATCATTAACACAACACACAACTTATTTATTCCCATAAATAACTTGTGTTCTATAAAAAATGGTTTATAAAAATAATAAAAAAGGAGATCAGGGTATAGGTACTCTAATCATATTCATTGCTATGATTTTGGTAGCTGCAGTAGCTGCAGGAGTTTTAATCCAAACAGCAAGTTCTTTACAGTCTAAATCCTTAGATGTGGGAAGACAGTCCCAAGAAAAGATAACAACAAGTATTGAGGTTATGCAAGTATTTGTAAACGATACAGCAGATCATCAGATAGATTCAAACTCAGATATGTTTCACGTAGTTGTAAGATTGGGTTCAGGTAGTGATCCTATAAAATTAGATGATATGCTTGTAAAGCTTGATACAAAAGGTGCTGCACAGACATTATCATATGCAACAGGAGCAGAATCCAACACAACATATTCAGTAACAGGTCTTAAAGGCTATGATACAACTGGTTATTTAAAGTCTGGAGATTTGGTGGAAATAAAATTCATAACAACAGCAATAATAACTGAGTCAGACACAATGACAATAAGGTTAGCTGCAAAAAACGGAGCTGTACAGCCAGTTCAGATAACAACACCATCATCAATGACACACTCAACAACTTATTTATTCCCATAAATAATTTGTTTAAATATAAATTATAAAAATGGTTTTGCAAAGTTATAAGAAAGGAGATCAGGGTATAGGTACTCTAATCATATTTATAGCTATGATTCTAGTAGCTGCAGTAGCAGCAGGAGTTCTTATTCAGACGGCAAGTTCTTTGCAATCCAAATCTTTAGATGTGGGAAGACAGTCGCAGGAAAAAATTACAACAAGTCTTGAAGTTATGCAGGTTTTTGCAAATGATACCTCAGATCATATAATAAATGCAAGTGTTGATGAATTTCATGTTATTGTAAGATTGGGTTCAGGTAGTGAGCCTATAAAACTTGGCGATTTAATAGTAAAATTAGATGGTCAGGGTGCATCTCAGACTATGTCATACAATGCCACAGTAGGTGCTGGTACGGATTATTACAATGTTAAAGGTTTAAAAAACTACAATATTCCAGGTTATCTACTTGGTGGGGATTTGGTAGAAATATTTTTTGTATCAGGTGCAAGCATTGCTGAATCAGATACTATAACAATAAGATTAATTGCAAAAAACGGAGCTGTACAACCAGTGCAGATAACAACTCCATCATCAATGACAAGTGGAACAACTTATTTATTCCCATAAATATGTTGTTAATCACATATATTAATTTTTAACTAAATAATAACAATAAAACTATATATTAATTCTACACAGAATATCTTTATGGATTTAAATAAATTGGTAAAAAATCTAAATGAAGGTGCCTCCCCTACAGGGGTTAAGGATGGAAAGAACATTTTGTGGTTCGATGAATTAGGAATTGAAGATATTCCTTATGTAGGAGGTAAGAATGCTTCTTTAGGAGAGATGTATACATCGCTTACAAAATTAGGTGTTAAAATTCCTTTTGGTTTTGCAGTAACAGCTCATGCATACAGAACATTCATAGAAGAGAGTGGTTTAAAGGATAAAATCGTAAAACATCTTTCTGATCTTAATACATCCGATCTTGAAAATCTTCAAGAAAGAGGAAGAAAAGTAAGAGCACTTATAATGGATGCCGAATTTCCACAAATATTAAAGATACAAATTTTAAATTCTTATAAAGAACTGGAAAAAAAATATGGTGAAAACGTTGATGTTGCTGTAAGAAGTTCTGCAACAGCAGAAGATCTTCCAGATGCATCATTTGCAGGACAACAAGAAACATATCTTAACGTGCATTCCTACGAACAATTACTTCATTCATGTAAAAAATGTTTTGCATCTCTTTTTACAGACAGGGCTATTTCATACAGAGTTGATAAGAAATTCTCACATTTTGACATAGCTCTTTCCATAGGAGTACAAAAAATGGTACGTTCTGATCTTGCATGTTCAGGTGTTATGTTTAGTATAGATACAGAAAGTGGTTTTGACAAAGTAGCCTTTATAACAGGAGCATACGGTTTAGGAGAAAACGTTGTTCAGGGTGCTGTTAATCCTGATGAATACATTGTTTTTAAGCCTACACTTGAAGAGGGTTATAAGCCTATAATTTCTAAAACAGTGGGTGAAAAACACATTAAGATGATATATGATAAATCAGGTAATAAATTAACTAAAAATGTAAACGTTCCAAAGGAAATGCAGGAAAAATTTGTACTTGATGATAATGAAGTTTTAGAACTTGCAAGATGGGCAATAATAATAGAGGATCATTATTCAAACAAAAGAGGTCATTATCAGCCTATGGATATGGAATGGGCAAAAGATGGTAAAACAAATGAATTATTTATAGTTCAGGCAAGACCAGAAACAGTTCAGTCAAGAAAAGATAGAAACAAAGTAGAAACTTATGAGATGACAGAGAAAGGAACAATTCTTTGCTCAGGTGTAAGTGTTGGTTCTAAAATAAATCATGGTCAGGTAAAAGTAATAAACAACATACACGAGGCAAATCATTTCAAAGATGGTGATATACTTGTAACAGATATGACAGATCCAGATTGGGAACCAATCATGAAAAAAGCTTCAGGAATAATAACAAACAGGGGAGGAAGAACATGTCATGCAGCAATCATTTCAAGAGAGATGGGAGTTGCAGCTGTTGTTGGGTGTTCTAATGCAACAGAAGTATTAAAAAATAATCAAAAAGTCACAATAAGCTGTGCAGAAGGAGAAATAGGTTATGTTTACAAAGATTACTTAAAATATAAAGTTTCAGAATTTTCATTAGACAAGATAGAAGATACTAAAACAGGTATCATGATGAATCTTGGAAATCCACATTTAGCTTTTTCACAATCTTTTCTTCCAAATGATGGTGTAGGTCTTGCAAGAGAAGAGTTTATAATAAATAATAGTATTAAAATACATCCAAATGCACTTTTAGATTACAAGGAATTCAAAAAGAAAAAAGAAGCTAAAGAAGATGTTGCATTAATAGAAACATTAACAAAAGGATATGAAGACAAAGTTAAATATTATGTAGACAAATTAGCTGAAGGTGTTGGAATTATAGCAGCTGCATTTTATCCTAAAAAAGTTATAATAAGAATGTCTGATTTTAAGACAAACGAGTATTCAAATCTTATCGGTGGTAAATTTTATGAGCCTTTAGAAGACAATCCAATGATAGGATTCAGAGGAGCCTCAAGGTATTACTCTGAAAACTTTAAGGAAGCTTTTAAGTTAGAAGTTCTTGCAATGAAAAAGGTAAGAGAAGAGTTCGGTTTGAAAAACTTAGCAATCATGATTCCATTTTGTAGAACAGTTGAAGAATGCAAAAAAGTATTAGACGTAATGAAAGAAGGAGGTCTTGAGAGAGGGAAAGCAGGTTTGCAGGTTTACTTAATGTGTGAAATACCTTCAAATGTAATTTTAGCAGATCAATTTTTAGAATTATGTGATGGTTATTCATTAGGAACTAATGATCTTACACAATTAACATTAGGAGTTGATAGAGATTCTGAACTTGTAGCTCATGTTTATGATGAAAGAAATCAAGCAGTAAAAGATCTTGTTTCACAAGTTATAAAAAAATGTAACGAGAAGGGCAAATATGTAGGAATATGTGGTCAAGCACCAAGTGATTATCCAGAATTTGCAGAATTTGTTGTAAGGGCAGGCATCCAGACAATGTCATTAAATCCAGACACAATAGTTAAAACAAAAATAGCTATTGCAGAATTAGAAAAAAAACTTGAAAAATCATCAAATAAAAAATAATTTTTATCACTTTTAAGTTTTACAATATTTTTTTAATTTAATATATTATGAAATTTTTAAAATGAAAAAAAGAAGTATAATACAGGATATGAGTGATTTTTGTAGAAGAAATCAAAGAAATATCAACTATGTTTTCTTAGGAGTAGGTTTGTGCCTACTGGTTATGAATATAACTGCCTTTTTAGGATTTGTTGCTGATTTAAGCTATGCAAAATTAAGTTTTAACTTATCAGTATTTAGTTCAATACTTGTTATTTTAGTATCTATAAACGATCTAACATACATGGATTAAATATTTAAAATATATTTTTAATTAACATAAAATATTGATTTACTATCAATTAAATTTTTTCATAATTATAAAGTTATACTAAAAGATATAAAGTACGATTTTAGAATATAATTAAATGGGTAGAAAAAAGAAGAATAAAAACAAATTTCCAATAATAGTTCTGATAATTGCATTAATAGGATTATTATTGGTTTTGCCAAATATAACAACAAGCAACAACTCTGGTTATAATCCTTACAACATATTAGAAAGTATATTTCATAAAGATACAGAAAAAAATAACATAAATGATTACAAGTCTAATGATACAGAAAAAGATATAGACACTGATTATAATTTTTCAGATGTAATATCTATTGCAAATTGGAATCTTCAAATATTTGGAACATCAAAAGCAGGCAATAAGACACTCATGGATTTTTATGCACAAAAAATGCATAATTATGACATAATATTTGTTCAGGAAATAAGAGATAGTACAAACACAGCATTCATACAATTATGTTCAATGTTTGATGAATATAAATGTATAAATTCAACAAGGGCAGGTAGAAGTTCAAGCAAAGAACAATACGGAATAATTTACAAAAAGGGTATAGAAATATCAGATTTTATAGATTACAATTTGATTGATGAAAATGATAGATGGGAAAGAGCTCCTATTAAGGTTGATTTTGTTATAAATCAAAATTATACATTTACAGTTTATAACATTCATACAAAGCCTGATGATGTTAAAAATGAATTGAAAAACCTATATGATATTGCAAAAAAAGATATAGGAAATGTTATGATAATTGGAGATCTTAATGCAGATTGCACATATTATAACAACAAGGTAGAAACAGAATTTGATGATTGGATTTGGCTAATAAAAGATGATGAAGATACAACAGTTGCCAAAACAGATTGTGCATATGATAGGATAATAGTAAACAACAATTTAAGCAAAGAGATTCAAGGTTATGGGATTTATAAGGATGGGATAGTAAAAGAGATATCAGATCATTATTTAGTATATGCATTTATTATTCCATCAGAGCAATGATGTTTTAAAATATTGATAAAAAATATTTATATTTTTTTCATTATTTGTGTTCAATTTTATCTTCATTATTCAACATTTAAGTATAATTTATAAAAGGGCATAAATTACAATTTATATATTTGGCTATTTTTAAAATGAATATAGAAAAGATTACCATATTAAGCGGAATTGATAAGAAGCATAATCCTGAAAACTTTGAAGCAATTGAAATATTTAAAGGAGAGAAAATAGGAATAGTAGGTCCTACTGGTTCAGGCAAAAGTCAGCTTCTTTATGATATCGATAAGCTTGCAAATGGTGAAACCAAAACCAAAAGAAAAATATTAATAAACGATACAAAAGCAGAATTGTCTTTAAAAACAGATCCAAGTAAGAAGATCATAGGTTATTTAACACAACACATGAATTTTATGACAGACATAAGTGTGTATGAATTCTTAACACTTCACATAAAAATAAGAGAAAAAACAGAAAATTTACAGGATTCAGAGGAGCTTATTGAAAATATAATAAAATCTGCAAATACAATAACAGGTGAAAAAATTAAAAAAGAACACAATCTCTTATCATTATCAGGAGGCCAATCAAGAGCTCTTATGGTTTCTGATCTTGCATATGTAAGCGAATCGCCTATAGTATTAATTGATGAAATAGAAAATGCTGGAATCAAAATAGAAAATGCACTAAACCTTTTAGTTAAAAGTGGTAAGATAATTTTTCTTGTAACACATGATCCAATGCTCTCATTAAGCACTGATAAGAGGATTATAATGAAAAATGGTGCAATAAGTAAGATTATTCAAACAAGTGAGGCAGAAAAACAAATGTGCAAGCAACTCTCAAAAATAAGTACAAGTATCTTTCAGATAAGAGATACAATAAGAGAAGGAGAGTTGTTAGAATATAAAGATGTTTTAAGAGGTTTAAAATGAAAATTATAATTTTTGGAGGAACTCCTGGAAGTGGGAAAACAAGTATGATTAAATGCGTTATATCTGAACTGATAAACGATTATAGTATACATTACATAAAATTTGATGTTTTAAACAGTTCTGATGATGAATTAATAAAAAATAAATATGAAAAAGTTTCATCTGAAAAAAAACTATCAGGAGAAGTTTGTCCTGACCATTATACAGCACTTGAAATACCAAAAGTAATAAGAAAAAATTATGGAAAAGATATTTTAATAATAGAGACAGCTGGTCTTTGTTTAAGATGTTCTCCATATGTTAACGAAGGTTTGGCAATAAATGTGCTTAACAACCTAGCAGGAAAGCCAAGCAGTTATGGACCTCTTTTATCAAAAGCGGACATTGTAGCTGTAACAAAAGGAGATCTCTTATCACAGGCAGAAAGAGAAATTTTTCGTGCAGAAATAATAAAAATTAATCCTTCTGCCAAAATAATAGAAGCTAATGGTTTGACAGGAGAAGGTGGAATAGATATTGCCAATTTTATAAGAGAAACACCAGATTTTAAAGATAACCTTACCTTAAAACATTCAATGCCTACTGCTATATGTGGATATTGTTATGGAAATAAAGTATTAAACGATAAAGAAACAGCTCTAACATTCAAGAAAGGTAAAGAATTAAAGGCAAAAATTCCAAACATTAACTGTGGAAAATGTGGTTTTTCTTCATGCAATGAATTTGTAAGAGCAGTAATAAATAATGAAATAGAAGAAACCCAATGCATATATCTTAATAAAAAGCATCCAGATGCCATTCCATGTAATTGTAACTTAGAAGAAGAATGATGTACGTATTATTAATTACAAATAAATAAATAATTAACAAAACTTATTCATGTTAAATATCTGATTTACAACATTAGTTGCATATTCGCCAGAATCAAGTTCAAAACAGATTTCTGCCTTGTTTTTGTTTTGATTCATTTCATCATTAGTAATATATGATATTCTCATGTTTTTAGGAAATATTCTTGTTTTTCTAAAAATTTTGTTAAACTTTATTTCTGGCATATGTGATAGTTTAAAACTATTAATTGAAAGCATATCATCAGCAAGTAACTTTTCAACAAAAGTTTTAATATGATTATCAGTAAACAAGTATTCCAAATTTACAAGCTCAAGTTCACAAAAATCATCTATTTTTGAAGATTTACTCAAAAATATAAGCATTTCATTAAAAATATATGATTGATATGCATTAAAATACAAACTCCTTAATTTTTTATGAATAGTTCTAAAAGCTCCTGGGTAGTCATTTTTATATTTAATAAGGTGTTTTAATATCATGATTTCATTTCTTAAATAAGAAGGTGCAATGCTAATTGCAGATTGCATAATTGAGATATTATTATTTTTTATTTCGCTCCAGTTCGCAACTATAAAATCAGTAAAGTCTTTAAGTATTTTTGAATCTGAAAACTCTGGATATGATGTAAGTATTTCATATATTGCCATATCCATTTGATTAGCAAGTGCATATTTCCCTACTATATGTGAATTATTTGCATAACCAAAACGTTGACTGTCAAAAAAATTCAAAACACCTTTGTTTTTAATTATTTCAAAATTTTTTAACAGCATTTTTGTTTCAGTTTCATCCATATCTCTTATCACAATTTTAAAACTGTTTCCTAAATTATCACCTAAATTAATTCTTGATCCATATTTTCCAATAAATTCAAGTTTAATACCATCAAAATTTGAATTTATATGTTCTAAATTTTTTTCAAAATTTGATTCATTTATTCCTTTAACAGAAATTATTTGAGAAGTTATTCCAAATTTATCTTTTGTTCCTGCAAAATGAACCAGTTTAGATGATGTGTTAAATGTATTTGCAACAATTTCTAATGCTCTTATTTGGTTGTAATTTTTTTTTGTCAATTTAAAATAATAATACTTATCTTCATCTTTTTTATCATATTCTTTTCTTTTAATTTGCTCTAAATCATATATTTCATCAACCACAAAATCTTCTTCTATCTGTTTTATTTTCATATATATTTAAATTATTCAACACAGTTTTTAATTTTAACGAATAGTATTTCATATTTCTTACTAAATTTTTTACCAAAACTATTTTTTACAAGCTTAATATTTAGAATTTTAAAATTTTTGCTTCAAATATCCATATCAATAATACTTTTGTAAGAGGTATTTGAAACAATTATATGATCAAGAAATCTTACATTAAGCATATCACATGCTGATTTTATTTTTTTTGTCATCTCAATATCATCTCTACTTGGTCTTAGATCTCCTGACGGATGGTTATGTATAAGAAAAAAACCTGATGCATCATATGTGAATATATTTTTTAATAGATTTCTTATGTCAAGCACAGAATAATCTATTTCTCCATAAGAGATAAATTCTTTTCTTATTACCTGGTTTTTTGTATCAACCATTACAATCATTATTTTTTCTGTTGGGCTATCATAAAAATCTGATTGCACATAATCAAATAATGAATAAGAATTTAATATTTTTATTTTTTCTTCTTCAATCCTATTAGATAATCTTCTTGCAAGTTCAAAAACAGAAATTATTTGTGATGCTTTAACTTTTGATATTCCTTTAAAAGATAGGAGTTCTCTGTATGTTTTTCTTGAAATAATTCCTAATTCATATTTTAAAAGTATTTCTCTTGATAATTCAAGTACATTTCTATTTTTACTACCAGTTCTTATTATTATTGATAACAGTTCAGTTTCAGTAAGGTAAAACGCACCATGCCTTATCATTTTCTCAATAGGTCTTTCCTCTTTGGGTATATTTAGCATATTAACCATTAAAATATCATTAAGAAATCAGTTTAAAATAATTTCCATTAAAATCAGTAGAAATTTAAGGGACATTTCCATATATACTATTGTACAACTATTAAGAGATATGTTAAGTTTTTAAAAGATAGATAAGACACAATACTATACATGGCACGAAAAGCAAAAACAACAGAAAATGGCAAAGAATTTATTTCAAAAGTAAAAATTTACATATTACTTACCATTTTATTGTTTGCTATCGGAACAATCATGTTTTACATATTATCAGACAGTAGCATAAAAGAATCATTTTTTAGAACATTGTTTGCATTAGCTTTCATATTTGAAGATGATTCAACTATTCCTGAAAAAATACTTGAAATTTCACTTACTGTAGTAGGTTTGTTTTTGTTATGGTGGGTTTTATGGGGATTTGCTGACATGGTAATTGAGGGACATTTAAGTGATTATATTAAGCACAATAGATTTACAAATAAGATAAGAAAAATGCAGAAACATACAATAATAGTAGGCGGTGGCAGGATAGGAAGTGAAATAGCAAAAATATTGCATGAAACTAAAAAACCATTCATAATAATAGAATCTGATACTCCAACATCAGAAAAATTAAAACAAAATGGATATACAACAATTAATGCAGATGCTCTTGAGGAAAGTTCGCTTATGTTAGCAGAATTAAAAAAAGCATCAAAATTAATAATAACATTACCAAAAATAGAAGACAATATAATGTTAACATTAGGTGCAAAAGATATTAACGAAGAAATAGAAGTTCATTCAAGATGTGAAAATCCAAAACATATATCAAAACTTAAAAGAGCAGGAGCAAGTAACATAACGGTTCCTGAGTTTATAGCTGCACACAAGATGGCTGACGATTTAAAATAAATGCATTAAGATGATACAAAGATGTAATTGGGTAAATAAAGATACTATTTACATACAATATCACGATAAAGAATGGGGTCAACCAGTACACGATGATAAATTATTGTTTGAGATGTTAGTTCTTGAAATGTTTCAAGCAGGTCTTTTGTGGATAACAATATTAAAAAAAAGAGAAAATTTTAGAGATGCATTTGATATGTTCAATTATCATAAAATATCAGAATACAACGAAAACAAAGTAAATTTACTGCTTTCTGATAAAGGGATAATAAGAAATAAGAGAAAAATATTAGCAGTCATAGAAAATTCAAAAATTTTCATTAATATACAAAAAGAACATACAACATTTAACAATTATATTTGGGGATTTACAGATTTTAAGCAGTTAAAAGAAAATTATGATAACATTACTCCATTAAAACTTAAATTAGCAAAAGATGTGTCAAATGATCTTATAAAAAGAGGAATGAAGTTTGTAGGTAAAACAATAATATACTCATATTTAGAGGCAATAGGTGTAATGAGTAATCATAGTAAAGAATGTTTTATGAGTAACATTTCTTTCAACTTAAAAAGCTAAAGAATATTTAGCATAAAGTTTTCCAAATTCT
The DNA here is from genome assembly GCA_964429995.1 of uncultured Methanosarcinales archaeon. Lineage (GTDB taxonomy): Archaea > Nanobdellota > Nanobdellia > Woesearchaeales > UBA583 > UBA583. The sequence continues at coordinate 2,808 of CAYSDY010000006.1, read as the reverse complement.
GTAGGATAATTGTTATCATCAATTAATCCCATTTCCTTGCAATGTTTTATAACTCTATAAGGAAACTTTCTATTTCCCCTATAATCAAATATAAATTTATTTGATGCAATTTTTCCATTCCAATCACTTTTACAATTACCAGCATAACCTGTAAATATTGCGTTTTGATCTTTTGTGAGTTTTATATTTATTAAAGGTAAAGATTCAAGTGTTCCATCAAAATTTAAAAATGTTAATTTGTAAATGTCTTTTCTTATATAGGATATTAGTGTAAGAAGGTGTCCTAATTTTTTATATCCAGCTGATATTTCAAAATGGAATTTTGCTTTTGGGTTGCTATTTTTTATTTCATCAAGTTTATCCATTATAATTGATCCTGCTTCATTTGAAGACATGTTCCCATTGATTTCAAGTAGTTCTTTAATTTTGTAATCAGTCCCTGCAAACTTTGTTTTAAACACATCATTTTGTGATAAATTTTCAGTTTTACCACCTCTTGCATAAAATAGTCCAAATTTTTCTATATTTTCAGATATTGCAATAATACCTGCATAATTCTTATTGTGTACAAAATTTAATGTATTTCCTGACCCTATTGCAGAAACAAATATGTTCATAAAAATAATATATGAAATCCATTTAAAAAATTAACTTATTTTATAAAAATGTAAAATAGAGTTTTGTGTATTTGATTGGACATTTGCAACAAATCTACTATATATAATTAAAAAACAAAAAATTCTACTAATATTGATGTAATAATTTATAAACATAAAGATTAATAATAATACTATCATGGTAGAACATTGCCATGTGTATAATATATAAAATGAACAAAACTTTAAATGACATTTCAGACAAAAAAAACAAGCCAGTAGATCAATTAACAGTAAGAGGAATAAATGTTGCTGTTTGGGAACATTCAAGAGATGATAATACAACATATAGGCAAGTTACCATAAAAAAGATATATAAAGACCAAGAAGGAGAAATAAAAGATGCCAGTTCACTAAATATTCATGATATACCTACCTTAATTGCAGAATTACAGGAAATTTACAGTAAGGAAATAAGAAAAGAGTATGGAAAAGATAAAGAATTTTAAAATTTTAAGTATACATATATTAAAAAACCATTTTTTTATTTAGAATCACATAAGATATACTAATCAACAATTTTTATTGCTTTTCCATAAACTATTGCATAAGAAATTTTTTTTCTGGCTTTTTCCAACAACCTATGAAAAGTTGGCTGAGATATTTTCATCATTTCTGCACATTGTTTTTGTTCAAGTCCTAACACATCCTTTAATCTTAAAGATTCAATTTCTTCTTTGAAAATTGTTATTTCCTCTAAAGTACTTTTTGGAACTCCTGCAGGTTTAAAATAATGAAAATTAAAAGAATCACTAATAATTTTTTTTTTACATGGTCTTGGCATTTATTAATATTTAATTATTTCTATTTAAAAATCTTCCTCTAATTCCTCTTGCAAGACCTTGTCCTCTTCGCTTAAAAATCACATGTTCAGATTCTTCTGCTTTTTTATTTGAAGAGTTACACAATCCCATTTTTCTTCCTGTCATAGGTCCTTCTCCTCTTGGTCCTGTTTTATCTAAATCTGGCATTTTTTTTCCTCATTTTACTTAATTTTTCAACTAAGTAATGAATATATATTCATTATTATTTATAAATTTAACGTTATGCATTCCAAATTAGACAATTATAAAATATTGATGATACGACTATTTTTGACTTTTATTACTATCAAGTTTCTTGATTTTCTGTTTTAAAACAAAAAATATATAAAGGAATTTATATGATAACTAATTATCATATCAGAAAATGGCAGATACTAAAGAAAAAATACTGGCAAGAAATTTGCTAGATAAGGTAGTAGTAAGTAAGAGCGGTAAAAAATTTGGTGAAGTTGGGGATTTAGTGTTTGATACTAAAACAGGTGAAATAATTGATTTCACATTAATTAATCCTACAAAATATGTAAAGGATGTAAGCCTTGAAAAAGATACAAACGGAGATTTTTTAGTTCCATTTCATTCTGTTATTGCAATAGGTGATTTTTTGGTAATATCTGAGGAAGATATATTATAATTTTCTCTTTAAATTTAAGATGGTTGATTTTGGAGCTATAATAGATAAGTTAGTTGATATTGGTTTTTACAGAGTCATATTGCCATTTTTACTAGTTTATGTTGTTGTTTTTGGGATTCTTGAAAAATCAGGAATTTTTTCAAAAAAAACAGGTAACAATACAGATAAAGACTCAAAGGACATTAATGCAATAATAGCATTTGTTTTTGGTTTATTTGTAGTAGCATCTATTCAGACAGTTCTATATATTCAAAAATTTATAACAATAGCAATTACCTTTATAGTTTTTATATTGGTAGTATTGATACTATTAGGCTTTATATTTGGCGATCAATACATTCAATTGTTATTTGATGATAAGAATAAAATAAAACAATGGATTGGTGGAACTTTAGCTTTAATTGTTTGCATTATATCCATATGGGCATTATTCTATGTTCTTGACATATGGGATGTTATACTTGACTGGTTTTCTGCTGAGATTTTTTGGAGTGTAATAGGAATCTTAGGATTTGGATTAATACTCTACTTAATAACAAAGGATTAATAACAATTAATTTTTAAATTTTAAAATGCATTTTTTCTGTTTAATGTTCAATATTTTTAATTAAAACGCATAGAGAGCTTTAATTTTCTATTTTTTAGGCTCCGTTCGGAGTTAAGTAATATTTAACAAATATTTCTTAATTAATGAATT
>CAYSDY010000005.1:20929-56465 GCA_964429995.1 uncultured Methanosarcinales archaeon | reverse complement strand
CCTTTACCTCAAACCAGTTGTGGTTAAAGTCAATTCCACAAACATTAAAGTTACTTGCAAAAACATTACTTACAAATAAAAAAAATGTTAATAAAAATGTAAAACTTAAAAACATAAATTTGATCCGCATATGATTTATTATATCAATATGTTTTTTAAAAAAATGTAATTATATAATAGTAGTATTTTATTTATTCTTCAAAAACCATCTCACTTAATATTTTTTCTTTAAGTGCATTATGAGACATGTAACCACCAAATGGTCTTGCAACAGTTTTCTTGCTTTTGTTTAATTTTCCAAACCTTTTATTAGTCATTCTTGGAATTCCTCTTAAAGGTTTTTTTGTCACAGCACATTTTGCTATGCTTCTTATTCTTTGATTGTAGTGTGTTCTTGTGGACTTTGTGCACTTTATCTTAACTTTTGCCAATCTACCACTTTTTAATAATCCAGATACCATAAATATAAAAAAATCATATTTTGTTTATATATTTTATCCTTAAACGATTCTGTTTAGACATAATATCAATAGAAAAGCATTTTAATATATTTAATTTTCTTGTGTTTGGAATAAAAATGTATCGAGAATTTTGAAAAACTTCGTTTTTCTTCAGCTTCTTAGAAGATGGCATTAAAAACACTCAGATTTTTATGGCTCACTGTGTTCACTCAACAAACTATGAGGTTTTTTGTAGCAATCTATTCTTAAATTATTTTATTGTTGGGATTTTTGTATCTTTATTGAACCATTCAACAAGTACTTTTCTGCTCTTTTCATCTTTGAGTTTTTTAAATATTATGTTAAAAATCCCTTTATTTATCTTACACCAATCAGTTGCTGGTATATTTACTACAAGATTTTTATACATACTGTAGTTTAAAACTGGACATATTCCACAATATGGCTTATATACACACTTATCACAAAACATGGTATCTGTTATTGAAAAAGCTCTTACGGAACATGATTTATTGCATGTTGTAATTTTTTTATATGATATATCATCTTCTTTGTTAAGATCGCCTAAACAAAACATATCATCATTAAGCATTCTTGCTTCATCACAAGTATATATTTTTCCATTATAGTCATAAACTAATTGAGATGTTGCAGCACCACATGGGCTTTGCATATCTACAAACCCAGAATCATATTCATAAAATATTTTTTTTAAAATTATGTTTGCCTTTAAAAGACTTATATCCACTCCCTTTAATGATAATTCTATTGCATAATTTAATGATTTTTCCCAAAAATTGAGAAATTCATCTGCAGAATAATTAATCTTTTCATTATTTTTTTCAGCTTTTCCAAGACATGTAAGTTGTTTTAAAAAAATGGTTGAAAAACCTAAATCTACAAATTCATCTATTATTTCTTTGTAATATGGCAATGTTGTTCTTGTTACTACAGTTATGCAATTTAATTTACTTGTATAATTAAGTTTTTTATATTCTTGCTGAATATATTTTATTTTTTTTACTGTCTGATCAAAGAATCCTCTGTTAGCGTTATGAATCATCTTATTCCCATCAAGAGAAGTGCATATTGATACTTGATTTTTAACTAAAAATTTAAATTTTTCTTCATCTAAAAGCAATAGATTGCTAACTATACTAAATATCAATTTTTTATTATGTATTTTGTTTTTATTGTTTGCATATTCTACTATGTATTTTAATACATCAAAGTTTAATAATGGTTCCCCACCTTGAAATTCAATAGATAACATATTTGATGGTGATTGGAAGATTATATCAACTATTTTTTTTGCGTTTTCAATGTTTAGATCAAGAAATTTTTCATTTTTGTTTTCAGCATTAACCTGACAATATATACAATTCATATTGCATCGTAAAGTTAGGACTATTATATGCAGTGAAACTCCTGAAAAAAGAAAACTTTTTTTTTTAAACAAACTGTTAATTTCACTTTTAATATTAAATTTATTAAGGATAATATTATTATCTATTAATTTTTTTTTCAACTCTAATGAATCTATTTTTATGTTTTTTAATTGTAAAAACTCTTTTTCATCTAAAAAAACATGATTCCCTTTGTCTGTTATTACAAGATATTTATCATCTATTTTGGTATATCTATAAAAATTAATTCTAAAATCTGATTCTATTTCTTTAATTACATTATCTGTTTTGTCGTTGACTTCATATCCTTTTGATGTATTAATTAAATCTTCTTTGGATTTGAATACTAAATAATTATTGAATTCATCAACTATGGAATTTGAATCATATTCTAACGAATTCTCAAAATCAAACTCTAATGTATACGAATCATCAATAATATTTATTGTAACAAACTGTTTGAAGTATTCAATGCTTTTCTTTATTGCGTTTAAATTATAGATATTATTACTTAGCTCTATTCTTTTCTTCATTTTATTTGCTAAATTTTTCCTCCCATGGTTTTGCAATTTCTTCTATTTCTTTTAAATCTTCTTCAGAAAACATGTTTTCAAAATCAAGTTCATCTTCTATTGTATTTAGATCGTTTTGTTCTTGCTCATTTGTAACTATTGCTCTTTGCATAAGCATTAATCTTATATCTTTATTGTTTTCATAATTGTTTTTGTATTCCTTGTATATGATTAAATTCTTATAGAACTCATCTAATATTGTATTTAACTTATCTTGTAAATCATCCTTTAATTTTAATTTAACTGATATATTGTTATCTTTTAAGCAGGATATTGTAAAATATGCTTTTTCAAGTAGAACGTAAGCACTTGTAATTATGATGTCTTTTTCAAAAATATTGCTATCAATAACAATTTCTGCATACCCATCATCATTTATCTTATAATCATAAAACTCTTTCATAGTTATGTTCGGTTATCGCTCTTTTATAAAATTTTTGTATATATTCTTTATTCTAATATCTTAGAATTCCAGCTATACCACCAAGACCATCTAATATTGATCCTGATTGGTTTTCTGAATTAATAATTATAAGTTTTCCATTCAATTCTTCAGCTAATTTTATAAGATCATTTAATTCATTATACTCACCATTAGATTTGGCAGAATTGATAAAAACTGTGCTTATTAGAAGTATACTGCATGAACCTGAATTTATTGATTCTTTGACATTTTTATAACCATAACAGTATTTTGATTTTTGATTTATATTTAATAAAAGCTGATTAATGTATTCACTCTCATAATATATCTGAGATTTTGAAATTAAATCGCTCTTGCTGATGTCTTTTATAAGATTTGTAATTGATGATTGTGAAACATCAGAAAACAAAAATACATGGGTTTTTATGTTCAGATTATCTTTTATGTATTTTTGGAATTTGTCTTTGTATATTCCTGGGCCTGAAATTATGATATTTGAGTAATTTTTTAAAAATAAATCTTTTAATAGTTCATACTTTTCATGTTCTTCATCTATTTCGCTTAACATATATTTTTTAGAACCAAGATTTTTTATATCAAGCAGTATTTTATATGCAAAATTTGTAAATTCAAAGACAATAAGGGAATCTTTATCCAATAGTATACATAAATTGTGTTCTTTTTTGTCATTTAGTGACTTTTTTATCATATCTTCTTCATATTTTAGAATATTACTCTTTTTTATTCTAATTTTATCTGATGTTGTAAAACTTAGAGTATGAGAAGATCCTTTTGATGTATATTCTGTTTCATTCTGAATTTCACCACTAATTTTTAATGTATTAACGCTATATATAACATTTTTAACAAGTAATTCTACAAATATAAGCTTTCTTACAACTTTATAAGCCGTTTCAGACCCTATTTTAACTTTTCTTTCAGTTTTTGCAAATATAAAATCATTAGGATTTATAAAATTAGATAAAACCCATAAGTCATCTAAGGTTTCTATAAAAAACTCATATTCATAACCTTGTAAATCTATTAAATTCATAAAAATAATCTTGCAAGATAATATATTTAAATATTTTTATTTTGTTTTAAATTAAACGGTTAAAAGTCAATTTTTATAATATTAAAAGGTCTAGTTAAAAATAATTCTATCTATTATATTTGTCTTTAACTCTTACAATGTCTTTTTCATCAAATTCTCCAAAACTAATCTCTAAAATCTGACAATCAGTAATACTAATTATTTGGTGTAATGTTAATTTTGGTATGAAGAATCTATCCCCTGCTTTAGCTTTAGTAATATTATCACTAATTTTTATATTACAAGTACCACTTATAACTTGCCAGAACTCATCTCTATTATGATGATATTGTAAACTTAATTCCTGATTAACATTAACTCTTAATATTTTTACAGTTGAAATTTCATTTAATGTAAACCTTTCAAATTCACCCCAAGGCTTTTTAAATAACAAATGTTCTTTTAATTCTTCCATAATTAAATTTTAAATTTTCTTTAGTATAAATATTTTTTTTATAATAAATATGATAAGCTACTCGCTAAAACCTAATTTTGCTCTAAAATATTAAATTGCAAACTATTGTATTGTCTAAAAAATGTATGAGTGTTATATCTTTTAATAATATTAAAGATCTTGCTTGTATATCTCTAAATCTAACAAACCAGCATCTAATTCTTTCTGAGCTATAACAACATAATCTTTTTCCATTATAGGTCTTTTCATATCAGTTATATCTATTTTAGGAATAGCTCCACTTGTAAGTTCTAATGCTCTTGCAGAAATTATTCTTACTTTCTCAAATTTATTCATCTTATCACCATTATTCATTTTTTTTATCCTCATTGTTTACAACTCTTATATCATCAATGCTAAGTGTTATTGGAATAGGTACTGGAACATTTAAAGGTTCAATAACAACTTCATCTTTACCAGGAACAAGCCTTATTACTTTAGCTTTATCTCCTTTGAAAGGACCTGCAATTATCTCAACTAAATCTCTTTCGCTTATATTAATCTGTTCTGCTTCTCTTTCTAGATATTTTTCTATATCTTCAAATTTTAATGGTGTTCTTATCACTCCTCTGTTATTTGGAACATTTCTTAATACATCAACAACTTTGTTTAGGCCATCTGTTTCTACGAAAACATAGCCCTTAACATTTTCTGGTCTTATAAATGAATACACGCCATGATTTTCCTTTTTAGATAAATACTTTTCCAAAAAATCTAAAAATTTATCTTCTTTGCCAGGAACTGTCCTTACAATATAGTATTCATGTTTTATTTCAAAATCTGCCATTTTAAAGTTCTAACTAAATAGGTGTCTTCCTCCAACTTGCCATAAAATTTCCATAACAAAGCCTATAAGACCTATTATAAGAAAACCTATAAGGACAATTTTAACTGTTAAAAAATATTCTTTTTTTGTAGGTTTTTTGGTAACTTTCCAAACCCTTTTCATATCCAGGATAGTATTTTTGAGCTCCATTGTAATTGATAATTATTTTTTGTTTTTAAACATTTTTAATTTTTGCACATCAAAAAGATGAATAATCGTTTATTTTATAAATTCTAAACCTAATTCTTTATCTACGTTAGCAGATCTTTGTTCTAATCTTTTCTTCCCTCTTATCTGATCTGATTTTACTCCTGTAATTACAACCATTGTCTTAATTACTCTGTCAAGATCTTCAACAATCTGAGCACCCCATATGATTTTTGCATCCTCTTCTAATGTTTCTGCTACTTTACCTACTATCTTTTTGGCATCTTCAAGTGTCATATTTGGTCCACCTACAACATTAACAAGAGCACCAGACGCATTTTTTAAATCAACATCTAATAATGGATTGTTTAATGCCCTCTCAACACTTTCACTTGCTCTGTTTTCAGAATCTGCTTCTCCTAAACCTATCATTGCCATTCCAGCATCTGTCATTACGTTTTTTATATCTGCAAAATCAAGATTGATAAGTCCATTTTTAGTAACAAGTTCTGTAATTCCCTTAACCGCATTTGTTAAAACTTCATCAGCAAGTTTAAAAGCGGTATGTAAAGGGAGATTTGGAGCAATTTCAAGCAATTTTTCATTAGGGATTACTATTAATGTATCCACATGCTGTTCCATTCTATCTAAACCACGCATTGCATTGTCATATCTTCTTGAACCTTCCATTGCAAAAGGCACAGTTACAACACCTACAACTAATGCACCTGACTTTTTGGCAATTTCAGCAACAACAGGAGCTGCTCCTGTACCTGTTCCACCACCAAGACCGCATGTAATAAATATCATGTCTGAATCTCTTAAAGAATCCTTTATCTCTGACTCTGATTCTTTAGCTGCATCTTCACCTATCTTAGGAACAGCACCAGCACCCAAACCTTTTGTCAATTCCTTTCCTATAAGTATCTTCTTGTCTGCTTTTGTCTGAATTAAATCTTGTGCATCTGTGTTTATTGCAATTGTTCTTGCACCTTCAATACCTATTTCAGAAATTCTATCTAAAGTGTTGTTTCCTCCACCACCTATACCTATAACTTTAATCCTTGCTTGGTGCTGTCTTAAAATTTCCAATAAAAGCTCATCGTCTTTGCTGATTGATGTCTGTTTATCTGAATGTGCGTTTGAAAGTGCGTCTCTTATAATACTATCCATTTTCTTTTTTGTATAATTTATTCATGCTTTTGTTGATTTTTAAACTTTTCTATTTTAAGGGTATAGTCTTTAAAATCTGGGATTATCTCTTCATAACTTTTCATAAACAAATCTTTCATTTGAACTAATTGTTCTGGAATGCTTAGAATAATCTGTTTATCATTGTTTTCATCTATTTTAACATTAAATGAATCCGTTGGCAGTGTTAAGAAAATTGTGTTAACAACTTCAATCTTTTTAGCAATATTATCTACCTTTGATAGAACTTTATAATCTATACTTATTTTTTTTCCAGCAAGAGGACTGTTAAAATCAACAAGTATTCTACCTCCTATAACTGATTTGACAGTTCCATACATACCATTAAAATCATATACTACTCCTACTAATGGTCTTGTTTTATGTTCTTCAAATGCTGATTTTGGCAATACTTTTAACATATCCTTTTTCCTTATTCCATAAGCTTTTTCAGGCTCAAGTTCTAAATGTTCTTCTTTTAATGATTGTTTTTCTATTATATCATCATCTAATGCTTTAAGTATCACACTTCTACCAATAATTAGGATTTGTGATGATAAAACTTCATCTACTTTCATTCCAGCAGATTCTGCCTTTTTTTTATCTGTTGTCTGAACTAGTTTGCCATTAGCATACATGTCATATTCTATTTCTACAAAATCATTTGATTTTACTTCCATTTTTATTCTATTATTTTATATATAATTTTTTAGAAGATATCTGCTTTTATAAAGTTTGGTTTTTAAGTTTTAATTAAACAATGATAAAATTATTGATTTATAATTTATTTAATAAAGAGCCTACAAAAAATAAGTTTTTTTAAAATTCTAAATATAATTTGTATAAAATTTAAAAAAATTAATCCTAAAATGCGATTATTTTTTAGTTAATGGAACTGTTTGTTGAAAATTTATTGAAAAATTTCTTCGTATTGTAGATCTATTCCCAATAACTTTTCCTGCATAACCTCTTCCTTCTGCTGAAAAAAAATGTTTTCCTTTAACTTTTAAGGATATAAGATTATCGTATGTTATAGGTTTTTTTTCAGCAGCCAAACGACCTATTGCAGAACTTACTCTGGTTTCTCCCTGATTGTATGCTAAAAACAATATCCTTTCATCTTTATATTTTCCATATCTGTTCATAAGATGATTCATAAATTCAGCATATCTTTGAGTTGCCTGTGTTTGATTGAATGGATTTATTGCTGGCAAAACCTTACCATTCTGTCTATGAGAACCACACACATCACGACCTAATTGATATATTCCAAAACAATTTGCAAATGATAATGCATATGGTAATCCCTTACTTTCTGCTCCCATTATTGCTAATGCTGTTTCGTAAAAACTATCCTTATCTTTTATTTTTAGGTCTTTAGCTGATTGTCTTAATGTTTCAAAATTTACATTGTAAGTTTGTTGTAAATTATCCAAAGTTCCAACTCTTCCTACATGAAACCCTTCATATGTGTTTTTTACTTTTTTTTTTGAAGATCTTAATTGATCCATATAAAGAACAAAAGATCTTCCATCAAGATTAGCAGGATCTTTTGCAAAAGATTCAGCCCATTGTGTTTCTGGAATTGCTTTTGGATCTTTTTTACCTGAACCTGTTATTATGCTTTCTAAACGTGGTTTTCTGCTCTGCACAGTTGAAGCAGTCCTTGGAGCATTTGAAACTTTAAATGTTATTGTTTTTCCTATAGGCAAAGCTCTTTCATCATATAAACAACCACTTCTTACATCTTTTATATCTGCTCCATACATGTTTGCAATTTTTAAAAGAGTATTTCCTCTAACTATTGTATGTGTTATTGTTGTATATTGAGGAATTTCTTCTTTTTTATCTAAGGATGATTCTTCTGATATTTTAGCCTCAAGATCTACTAGAGGAGCAACTTTTTCATCTTTCTTTTTTAAAACATCATCAGAAGCTATTGTTTGTAAAACATCTTTTGATAATATGTCTGATGATACGACTCCTTTAAGTATTTCTGTTGTTCTTTCAATATCTGCTGACATATTGTATGATTCTGATTTTATTATATCATCAGATGTTATTTGTAACCTTTCTTTAAGAATTGATGATGAATCATATGAAACTGTTGGCATATCACTTTTTGATATTACTTCTGGTGTTTCTTTTGGTTTAACCGAATCATTAACATACAATGGATATTTTAATATATTGCCAGCATGTATAATACTTGGATTTTTTATATTGTTATATTCAGCAAGTTCTTTATATGTTATTTGATTTCCTGTTGTTTCTGAAATTTCTTTTGCAATACCAAATAATGTCTGACCTTTTCTAATTTGATATTCACCTGTACTTGTTTTTGGAACTGAATCAGGTATAACAGTTACATTACTTAAAATTTGACTATCAGATTCTGTTATTATCGATTCTAAACCTTTATCAACTGAATTATTATCTGATTTTGAAATTGATACAGGTATGTTAAGAACTTGTCCTATCGATATAAGATTTTTATCTTTTATTGATGGATTGGCAGATAATATATCAGCATATGTTATATTAATTCCATATTTATTGGATACTTCTTTGGCTATTTTTGATAGATTATCCCCCTTTTCAACATGATACACAACACTTGTGGCATTGTTTTGATTATTATAAATCTCCTTAAAATCTGCACTAGCAGGGCTTGATAGCAAAGAATATGCAAATAATGCAGTTCCTAAAGCTTTTCCCAAATATTTTCCAACATACCTTATCTTATCAGACAGTCCCATTTTCACTTAATATAATGACATTATATTAGTAATATGGTGTTGTTTATAAATCTTCTTTATTTCATTATTTTTAAGTAGTCCTGTTTTTGTCTTTTTTCAAAGTTATAAAAAATTTATATATAAAATTTTAATTTTAATTTATTTGTATTTATTTTTATTTATCCAAAAAAAATTAAGATTTGTAAATAGTATAAAAATTTTAAAACTTAATTTGCGATCAATTTTGATTTTACATATTAATGAAAAGTATTATAAATGTTTTTTAATGGATTTATATATGAATGAAAACAAAGTCAATGAAACAGAAGTAACACCTTGGGATGTTAAAGGAGTTGTTGATTATGACAAACTTATAAGTATTTTTGGAGTAAGCAAGATAGGTCCTAAAATCCTTGATTTTTTTAAGAATACATCTTTGCAAAAAAACATAGATCTTCACATATTTCTTAAAAGAGGATTGTTCTTTGCACATCGTGAATTTGAAAAAATAATTGAGACTGTTGATAAAAAACAAGATTTTTTCATGTATACAGGAAGAGCTCCAGGAGGAAGCATGCATTTAGGTCACATGATTCCTTTCTTGTTTACAAAATATTTGCAGGATATTTTTGATGTTGATCTTATTATCCAAATACCTGATGATGAAAAATTTATGTTTAAGAAAGATCTTACATTAGAAAAAATAAATGAAATGGTTAAAAGTGATCTTAATGATCTTGCAGCATTTGGATTTAACCCTGATAAAACATTTATTTTTAAGAATACAGAATTTATAAAAAACATGTATCCTTTGTATTTAAAAACGGCCAAAAAAATAACATACTCTCAGGCAAGAAATGTATTTGGATTTGAAAATGAATCAAATATTGGAATGATTTCCTATCCTGCGATTCAGATAGTACCAACTTTTTTTGAAAAAAAAATATGCCTTATTCCTTGTGGAATAGATCAAAATCCTTATTTTATGATGCAAAGAGATATTGCTGAGGGGCTTGGTTATCAAAAAAATATAACTATACTTTCTAAATTTCTTACATCTCTTACAGGACCTGAAGGTAAAATGAGTGCTTCTGATAAAGATAGGGCAATTCTTTTAACAGATGATGAGCAAACTGTAAAGAATAAGATTAACAAATATGCATTTTCTGGAGGAAAAAGCTCAATTGATGAACACAGAAAATTAGGAGGAGATACAACAGTTGATGTTGCTTACCAGTGGCTTTATAATCTTTTAGAGGAAGATGATGAAAAAATATTAAAATTAAAAACCGATTATGAAAGTGGTAAATTGTTAAGCTCACAGATGAAGTCTGAATTGATAATAAAGTTAAATGAATTTTTAAAAAAGCATAGAATGAATAAAGAATATGCGATAAAAAACAATCTTTTGGAAAAATATATGTACTCTGGAAAATTTGCAAAAGAAATGTGGAATAAAAAATTTTAAAATTCAATTATTAAATTAATTCTCCTATCTCAACATCATCTTCGTAATCTATGAATGTTTCATTGTCAATTCCTGATTCTTTAATATCATTATTGATTCCTTTATTATTGGAATAATTATCTTCTATAATTTCTTTTTTTTCTTCCATAATTGTACATCCTGAAAATGTTACAAGCATAAGAAGAAAGATCAGAGCTATTAATGTTTTTTTCATTTTATTTTATTATATGCCTCATCTTTTATAAATTTTTTTTATTTAAAATATTTTTAAAAAAATTATTAATCTCTCCCATTCTTATCTACATCTGTATTTTCAATTGTAGTGTTATGTTTCCCTTTTATTCTTAAATCAGAAAGTTGATCTTTTAGTTTGGTTATCTGTTCTTTATTAGATTCTTTTATCTGATTTATTCTTGTATTTAATTCCTTTCTGTTTTCTTTTATTAAAGCGTTTAATTTTTCATTACGCTCTTTAGAGTGCTCTTTTATCATATTTATTTTTTCAGCAACTTTATTGTTATTTTCTCTTTCTCTTCTTAATGATAAAGTATTGAGTTGTTCTTTAAAATTCAACTTTTCGCTTTCTGTAAGATTGTAATATTTTGATTTTAATTGTTCTTTAATTTTGTGTGCTGAATCAAATTCTCCTGATATTATTCTTTTTTCTAAGTCTGATTCATTAATACCCATCATCATTGCAACTTTTCTTGCCTTTTGTGAATTATATTCTCTTCTGTATTTTTCTATCTCTTGCCAATTTTTTACTTTTAATTCTGTATTTTTTCTACCTGTTATGTTAGATCTTAACAGGGATAGTAGATCCTCAGATATATTTAAAGTGTTAAGCTCATTTTTGAATTCGCAAGTTATGTTTATTGCATCTGATTTTAAAAGTACGTATTCGCTTGCAATCTCCTGTCCTGTTCTGTTTAAATCTGATGCTTTAATCAAAATCAATAATGCTTCAAACTTTTCTGAAATTGCAATAAGGTTTGATGTGTCTATATTTGAATTGCTATCCTCTATTGCATTTATTATGTATTGTGCTGATTCTGACTGAAATTCAACTCTTCTTTGCAATTGTAAGAGTCGCATCTGTGCACCTGGTCTTTCTCTTAATATTTCTTCTTCACTAACTGATATTACTGAATCATTTTCATCTAATGATTCTGAAAAGGTAAATTTTGCAGTTAGGGGGAATATTAACATTATTGCCAACAATAATATTATTGATGTTTTTTTTATACTGTTCATTTTTATCACCTTGTGTGATTGTTTTTATATGGAACTATTTATAAATGTTTTGTGAAAATTAGCGGAACGAAATGGAACGAAATAATATAGGCATTTATTCAATCTGGCTTAAACATAACAAAAGCATACGAATTGCCAAAAAAACCTTATTTTTTTATTATTATATAATTTGTGATTCCTATTCTTTTTTTTTCAATAAGGCCTTTGACTTCTAATGTTTTTATGTTTCTTGAAAGGGATGATTTTGGAATTTTAATTCTTTTTTCAAGCTCTTTTTGAGTTATTCTTGATTCTTTTGTTAAAATATTATAAATTTGATTCTGCCTTGGAGTTAAATATTTTGTATCACACCTTAAAGTTATTTCATTGTTATTTCCATCTTTTTGCATTATTGGAACAGTTTTTCTGTTTCTTTCATATTTGTGACTTACAGAAATTAATATTAGAATTGTTGCTAAAAATATAAATAAAAATATTATTGCAAAAATTTTATATTTATCTTGTTTAGAATTTGATATGTTTATATCTTCTTCTATTTTGTATTGCATTGCAATGTCAAAATTATTTGATTTTCCTAAACCTGTTAATTCTAAATTATCTTTGTTTTGTACTATTTGAAATTTTCTATCTGTTTTTATGTAGTTTATATTTATTAACTCTGGCAATATTAACCTAAATGTATAATCATCCATTTCTGTTTTAAGACTTACATTAAGCAACCAATATTCTGCCTTTTTGGATGTAAAATTGTATGTTGAAAACATATAATCATTGTTTTTTATAACATCAATTTTGCCATCTTTGTGCAATGTTATTATAAAGTCTGTTACTGAATATCCAATATGACACATCACTATTAATATGAACAACAAGATAAATAATATTTTTTTAAAATACATATTATTTGTTATACAAAGAAATTTATAATATTTTCTCTTACCTTATTTCAATAAAATCCTGAAATATTCCTTTATCTGTGATTATTATTATTTTTTGCATAGGATAATCTGATGAATTTAAAAAGCAGAATCCTGTTAAATCTATTTGTGTTATATTATATGAACTTAATACAAAATCTGAATTTATATTACAATTATTGCCTATATCTATCTCTTTTAACGTAATATTGTAATTAAACTGATTAGACATGTATAAAACGTTATTGCTTATCATTATAAATTTAATATATTCATTTAAATCTATATTTTTGAGATCTTCGTTTGACATAATTTGTGTTGAATAATCGACAACCCAATTTTTAACAAGAATTCCAATTAAAGAAGTAATCAAAATTAAACCTAATATGGCAACTAATGGAGTTATTCCTATCTTATTTTTTAATTGCATTTTTTAAATATAATATCTATCATTTCTATAAACATTGCACTTGACCATAATTGAGCAAGTGATCCTTTTGCATCAAATTTATCGCTATCACTTAATTCTGACGAATAACCTATTGTTCCTTGTTCTAGTATGTCTTCTGAACATGATACCATGATTTTTGATATTGTTTTCCTGTATTTTGGTTCATTAACTTTATATAAGGCCATTGCTGTAATGCAGTTGTGCCAATACCAACTATCTCCATTATGATAACTTTGATTGTTTTCACCAGTATAGTTCCTTTGATATTCTTTGTTCTTTATATCAAGAGATGAAACACCTCCCCACTTCAGATAAAGCCTTGGCAATGCTTTATCAAAAATATCTTCCCATTCTTCTTTTTCAAAAAGATATGGTGCTATGTAATATGCAAGGAATATGTTTGATGAAAACCTATCTTTTTTAAGGGAATCAAATAAAATGCCATCACTAAAATATGAATTCTTTATTTTTTGTTCAAAAAGGGATTCTATATTGCAAAACTTTTTTTCATCTTCTCTTTTATTAAGTAATTTTGAAAGGCGTGATAAAAGTTCTATAAAACTTAAATAAAGAACCTGTATGTCTATTGCATAATCTATATCTATTGTATCCATCCAACTATCTCCCTTTTTGTGTTGTATTAACTCTGTTTCACTATTAAAACATTGTTCTGTAAGTGATGTAAAAATTCTTTTAAATTTTAAATACAATGAATCTAATTCCTCTTTTGTGAAATGTTTTTCAAGTTCATCTTTTTTTTGAAGGTATTTTATAAGATCTAAAAACCTTTTTGCGAACCATAGTGTTGAATCGCAACTTAAAAATGAATCCTCTTTTTCTATTCTTTTGCAAAGACCTGTATCAAAATCTATTTTGCCAAAATATTCAAGTAATTTTGATTTTACATAAGAAAGATTATCGCAACTAATAAAAGCATTTATGGAAATAAGTTCATCTCTACTCCAGGTTTCTGTAAACCATGGATAACCAGCAAATGTAAATCCTGATGAATTAGAATCTTTTGTGTTGTTTTTATAAAAATTAAAAAGTGCATTCTTTGATAACTGGTATGAATTTTTTAAGGTTACTGGAATTGGTTTTTCAAAATCTACTTCTTTTGTTGTTATGTCTGTTAAGTTCTTGTCAAATTCTTTTAAATCTCTCTCATATGTGTCAAGTATTCTTATTTGATTTTTAACATCCTGAATGGATGTTAATGAAGCTGAAAATATGATTTTTTGACTTGATTCTACATTAATATTTATAAGTTTATAAACAAAAAAATTACTCAAAGAATTTCTTTCTTTTGAATATGAATACTCTTTTTCTACCCATTTGCTTTCTAATGTAAAATTATTGTTTGGAATTTTTATGCCAAGATATACTGTATATTCTTGATTCTTTGAATATTTAATTAATATTGTATCATTTTCTATATTTACATCATAAATTCTTCCCCATTTGTCAAAATCTGTACTTTTTCTGCAATCAAGATCAATTGATAAAATACCATAAAAATTTTTTATGTTGTACACAAAACCTGAGTTTTGCCCAAGAAAAAATGAATCACTTGCACAACTTTCATCATCTTGTTCAACTATTGTGCTTTTTAGTTTTCTTGTTATGCTATATAAATCATACTCTATTTCAAATGCTTGATAATCTTTAACAGTTATTTCATCAACTATCTTGTAGACCTGTTTTTCTGAAAAATCAAAAATGTTAAAGCCCTGAAACTTTGAAGAATTTTTTAAAACTCCAAGGTTTAAAAAATCCCCTTTTGTATTGGTTAATAAGAAATTAAGGTTCTTTTGTTTTTCTGTGTCCTTTTGGTGATAGGAGCATTTATCATTGTTTATAAGATACCTGATATTCATATTATTTAAATGGTATAATTTATTTAAAAGTTATGTTGTTAATCTTATAGTGATTATAAAATACATATGATATTCTATAATCTGTTTACTCTAACAAATTAAAATGATAATTAATCTTTTAAAAATATTAATATATTTATTGTTTAAAAATAATATTATCTTACACCCATTACAAATTCATTAAAATAAGGAGTTGATAAATTATCACATGTTTGATAATTATAGTAACTTTCTTGTGAATTATGTGTAGATAATCCTAATACTCTTGATAATAAATATTCTTCATGTGTTATGGTTGTAGAATCATTTGTTATAATAAGGTTAGACCATATTGATGGCCTATTTTGATACATTTTTATAATTCCAGACATACCATAATTAGCAACATAACAATTGTTTGATGGATATTGTAAAGAATAATAGCT
The DNA here is from genome assembly GCA_964429995.1 of uncultured Methanosarcinales archaeon. Classification (GTDB taxonomy): domain Archaea; phylum Nanobdellota; class Nanobdellia; order Woesearchaeales; family UBA583; genus UBA583. The sequence goes on along the minus strand of CAYSDY010000005.1, from coordinate 40,761 downwards.
ATATTCATCTATTTTATCTTCAAAACTACAATCAATAAGATTATATGTATTAGTAAAATTCCATACACAATTTATATTAAAAGCATTTTTGTCTATAGATAATACTCCTATCTGACTATAATTTATGTTTTGTATTTTGTTTAAAATGTTTCCATAATTACTTAAGGTAGGTGTTGATATAGAATCTGTTTCTAATCTATAAAATGTTGATTGTGTAAAATATTCATCATGATTTCGTTTTATATTTGCAACTACAGTCCAGCCTCCACCATCTGTTTCCATATCACAATATACATCTATTGGACTTATAGGACCACTTTTGTCTGGATCTATTCTGTATATGCCGTTTCCTGTTGAACCACTATAATTGTAACTGTTGTTTGATGGATTCCTGTATTCATTACAATTTGTAGCATAAGTTGAATCTGACCAGCTTTTAACACCTAAAGTTTCTGATATGTTGAAAACTTCTTTTGTTGTGATATTCCATATAAATGAATAGTTTCCTACAGTTATGTTACAAGAATGTGTAAATAAGGGTTGATTTGATGATAACATTCTTATTTTTAAAACATCTGATAGCAAAATTTGTGAATGATTAGTCCAATCTTCATCATTTATCTAAAATTGTGGATTTCCATCTCCTGTTATTGTTACATCAATTAATCCATCAAAACCAGTAATTGTTATGTTATCTGAAACAATTAAACTGTTTAATTCTACATTTTGTTTGTAATCAAATAAAAATTCATCTGGTGTTATGTCTTGACTTACTGAAAAACATGTACTGTAAATGTAACTTGTGTTTCCACTAAAACTTCCATTATTGCATGTTCGTAATTCGTAAGCACATGTCTCATTATAGTTTGTAGAATTTGAAATGTAAAAATTGTAACTTGCACCATGATTTTTTGTGATTCCATCAAGACTACATGGTAAATAAAATGGAATACCTATATGTTTGAAATATACTGAACTGCTTAAAACACCTTTGTCTGTTATAACTAAAATTTCTGGGTTAGGTATTTTAAGTTTAGAAATACATTCTGAAACATCTATTTCTATGATGCCTGAAGAATAAATCGTTTCATTGTCAAAACAACTATAACCATCAATTTTTATGTCTTTTACAGTTAAATTATCATTATCATTTTTTATGTATAAACTATTGCCTGCAATTGCTTCAACCTTTAGTCCAAAAGATGAAGTTAAGTAGGCATCAGTATAATCATCACTTAATAATTTTGATGAGTAATCAATATACCAATTATTAAAACTTAAAATAGATATTACACTTATAAGTGTTAATAAAATTACTGCTGATAATAAAGCAACTCCTTTTTTATTCATAAAAATATAAAACAAAGCTTGTGTTTATATATTTTATTTAGACTTTGTAAGAGTTATTATACTCAAAATATCATTTAGTAACCTTTATATTTATTACCATATTTTGATTTATTAGAAAAATGTTGCCTTCTGTTTATTTTAAAACATATGGATGTGCCTTTAATCAGCTTGATTCTGAGGTTATGATTGGATTTTTGCAAAGAAATGGATATGTTATAACATCAGACCTTAACAGTGCCGATATAGTTGTTATTAATTCGTGTACTGTTAAAAATAGTGCTGAAACAAAACTATTTAATGACATAAAAAGATTTAAATCAGAAAACAAGAAAATTGTTGTATGTGGCTGCGTCCCACAGGCTGAACCTAGTTATCTTAAAACTAAACTTAAAGATATAACTGTATTAGGAATAAATGAACTTGATAAAATATGTTCTGCTGTAGATAAAACCTATAATGGAGATGTATTACAGAATTTGTCTGATCTTAGTTTTAGTAATATAAAATTAAATAGATGTGAAAAAGAAAATTTAAGACTTAACAGCTATGTATATAATATAGATTCTAAAGATGAACTACAAAAAAAATCAAAAAATATTATAGGTATCGTTCCAATAAATGAAGGATGTTTAAATCATTGTACTTATTGTAAAACCAAATATGCAAGAGGATCATTATTTTCATACTCTATAATGGCAATAAAAGAAGCTGTTGAAAACAAACTTAAAAATGGAATAACTGAGATATATTTAACATCACAAGACACAGCTTGTTATGGATATGATATAGGATGTAACCTTGTTGATCTTTTAAAAGAAATTTTAACCATAAAAATGGATTTTAAAATCAGAATAGGAATGGGAAATCCAAATCTTTTTTTAAAAATTATAGATGATATTCTTAGTCTTATGCTTAAAGATAAAAGAATTTATAGATTCTTACATATTCCAATTCAAAGTGGAAATGACAGGATACTTAAGCAAATGAGAAGACCTTATACTGTTAATGATTATAAATTGATAGTTAATACTGCAAGAGCCAAAATACCTAATATAACTATTGCAAATGATATTATTGTAGGATATCCAACTGAAACGCAGGCAGAGTTCTATGAAACTTTAAAACTTGTTGATGATGTTAAATTCAATGTTTTAAATTTTTCAAGATTTTGGTTAAGGCCTAACACTATAGCTTCAAAAATATATGTTAAAACTGATTTTGTTGATGGTCTTGAAAGTAAAAAAAGAGCAATAGAATTAAAAGAAAGATTTGAAAAAATAGCATTAATTAATAATTCTGAATGGATTGGCTTTACTGGATATGTTAAAATCATTGAAAACGGAAAAATTGGAACTGATTCTGTAATTGCAAGAAATGACTATTATAAACCAATAGTTATAAATAATGCAAAAAAAAATAAGCTTAAAATTGGGGATATTGTAAAGGTTAGAATAACTGATGTTACATGGTTTGATTTTAGGAGTGAATTAGTGTAAACACATTAGAATATTATATAAATATCTTTTTTGTCATTAATATATAGTGGTTAAAACATTAGAAATAGCATCATTCTTTGATGAAGGAGTTTTAAAAGATCCTCAGACAGTCTTTTATAATCAGATGGAATGGAAGGAAAAAGTTGCAACTAGTGAACAACTTGAAAATGATTATCTGTATTGTAAAAATGCGGGCGATAAGTTTATAAAATCGCCAACTTTTGCAAATTTTGCATTAAGAGCAGTGGTTGGGCATTCAAACGAAGGACATTGCAGTTTTCGTGGAACAAGATATCCTAACACAACTCTTAATGATATATTTACATCTGATGTTGTAGGTGGTGAAAAAAGCCTTGAAACATTGCTTGAACAGAATAAAAGCATATTGCGTTCTGTTGCCCAAATAATATATGAAGCAGCAACAACTGATCAACCAGCTTTATCACTTGAAGAACATGTAGATATTTTAGGAGAACCATTGTGGAGCGTTGTTGAGCCATTGGCTTTTCTTAAAGGATTCGCATTCGGTGGAATGTTTGACAATTATAATTTAAGAAAAATCGCTGAATATAAGTATGGAATCAACCTTGGTGGTGGTTATTGTTTTAAAACTGATATGGATATACTTAGCAGTCTTGGAATTGATATAAGCGAATTAGCACGTGCAGATTTTTCAAGTTATGATTTTTTAAATGGTATACCTGCTCCTCAGAGACGTGAAATATTTGAAAGAGTCGGACTTATTGAAAGATTACCAGAAATTGATTTTTCTGAAATTTTAAGTGTTGATGATTTTTTTGAATCATGTAGTCAAATTACAGGTCCAAGATTCTCTTATGAATATATAAGAGAAGCTAAAGGAGATGGTGTTTCTGACGATACAGCTGTTTCAATTGCACCTTTTTTAGATTTTTGTTTTAAGAACAATTCTCCACTTCATTATAAAAGCCTTAAGGCTGGTGCTGAAATGGCTGATTTTGTTGATACAATATGTAAATTTGCACCATATTATACCGCAAATGGACTTGATGAGGATTTTGCAGGTCTTGCAAATCATCTTTTTTTAAAAAGAGTGCGTGAAGATAAATATTATGCTGAAAGGATGGGAATAAATAAGGGCATACTTGAAAAAAGATTAGCTAAAGAAGGAGATGAATTTGCACTTATACCAAAAGATGAACTGGTTGATTTTATAGCTTTGTCAAAAAATCCATACAAAGAACCTATACATTCTTCTGCAAGATATTTTACTTTAACTGTTCCAACTGTTAATAAAGTATCTTATGTACGAGAACAACAAACAGCATTAATGTTAAGTATCCTTGCAAAACATGGAATTATTCGTGATAAATCCGCAATTCCTAAGATTAGTCTTGATTATGAAATAGGTTTTCATAGATATCCTGCAACAAATTTTTATGAAAGATTAAGAGATTTGTCTGAAATAGTTATGAAAGGATGCTATGCTTCTGGCATAAATGATTTTTGGGAAGAAGAGAATAGAAAAAGAAAAGATGCTTTAATTATTGCAAAAGAAGCATAAAAATCTATTTTATTTTTTATATATTATAAATTTGTTCTAATTATCTAAAAACTTATGTTTGAGTTTTTAAAAAATGTTTATTTACAAAATTTTTATGAATTTATGTTAATATTATAATAAGTTTTAAAAAGGAGTTTTTAATTAAAATTCTACCTGTTTTTTAGAGATGTTATTATAAATCCGTTTTTTGTTTCTTTTGAGTCGTTTATCTCATATCCTAAATGCTTAATCTCATCTCTTATTTCATCTGATTTTATAAAATCCTTATTTTCTCTTGCTTTTGCTCTTTCTTTTGCAAGCTCAATAACTTCTAATGGAATTTCTTCTAATTCTGTGAATAATAATCCTAAAACACTGTTAGTGTTATCAAAGAATTTTTTTGCAAACATTACATCCTTTTCTGAATATTTTTCAAATTTATTAAATTCATTCATAAATTCATATAAGGATGCAAGTGCTTCTGCTGTGTTGAAATCGTCTGATAATGCTTCGTTGAACTTTTTTATTAGCATATCATATATTATTTCTAATTGATTATCTGCAATATCAAATTTTATAAGCCTTAGTTTGTTGTAAAAATTATTGATCTTATCAACATTCTTCTGTGATGCTAAAAGTCCATCAAATGTAAAATTCATTGATTTTCTATAATGTGTTTTTAATGTCATTTCTCTAAATGCTAATGGGTGATATCCTTTTTCTATTAAATCGTCAAGAATGTATACATTGCCTAATGATTTTGACATCTTTTCATTATTTACTAAAAGATGTTCGTTATGCATCCAATAATTTATCACATCTATTGAATTTTCAGAACACTGGTTTTGTGCAATCTCATTTTCATGATGTATTGGAATATGTTCAATTCCTCCTGTATGAATGTCTATCATGTTTCCTAAATATTTATATCCCATAGCAGAACATTCTATATGCCAACCAGGAAAACCTACACCCCATGGTGATTCCCACCTTAAAGTGTGGTTTTTATGTTCTCCTACACAAAAAATCCATAAGGCAAAATCTTGATAATTTCTTTTTGTGTCTTTGTTTGTAACTCTTGCATCCTTCTTTTTCTCCTCTAAATGCTGACCAGATAGCTTTCCATAATCTTTGAATTTTGATGTGTCAAAATATACACCATCTTGTGTTGTATATGTATAACCATTTTTTTCTAAAGATTTTATTATATCTATCTGCTCTTTTATCTCTTCACTTGCACGAGGTATGTATTTAGGTTTTATGACATTTATCTTGTCTATATCATTTAAATATATATTTTCATAATATTTTGCTATTTCTAATGGATGTTTGTTTTCTTTTTTTATAGCTTTTTCAAATTTATCTTCTCCATCATCTGCATCTGATGTAAGATGACCAACATCTGTTATATTCATAACATCTTCAACTTGATATCCAAAATACCTAAATGTTCTTTTGACAAAATCCCAAACAAGTGCAGCTCTTAAATTACCTATGTGCTGTGTTGAGTAAACTGTAGGTCCACATGAATATATTTTTAATACGCCTTCTTTAATAGGAGCAAATATTTCCTTTGTTCTTGTTTTGGTATTATATATCTTTATTTGTGTCATATCAAATTTAAATATGATTTATTTATAAAATTTGTTTAAGTAAGGTGAAATTTATTTATTTTTTATTCTATCTTAACAGTAATAGACTTAAAATTTTCATAATCTGTATTTTTATTGAGTATAAGGTTTAAATAGTATGTTCCTTTATTTATACTTTCATCAATTATTAAATTGTATATTTTTGCCTGTTCTTCATTCTTATTTATAAAAAAACCAGAACCTGTTAAAATTATGTTTTCTTGTTTTTGACCATCTACTGATGTTATTTCATATTCTAAATATTTACAGTCTAAAACTCCAGAATCACAATCAATGACAGTTTTAAGATTGTTTTTTATTTTTATGTATACCAAATTTTTCTTGTTTTTTTGAGCCCTTAGAACTACTGTTGGATCTGTACATAATACATCATCACATTTTTTTAACTTTTCTAATGCTATTTCTTTTTCGTTTTCTATTACGTTAGCAAAACTTTCATTGTTTTGCATAAACAATGATTTTGAATATTTGAAAAGAAAAAACACTACAATAATTGATATTATCAATATTAAAATCGTATTATATGAAATTACTGCCTTATTATTTTTCATAATATTGTCTATTGAAAAAATTATTTATTAAATTTTCTGTTTAAAAAAAGGGATGAATTCTAATTTTTGTAAAAATTAGGGTTAATTATTGTAAAACCTGCAAGAGATGTTGTAATTGTCTGTATTTTTTGTTCTCTTTTTGTTTCTTTTCCTTCTTTATCAAATGAAACCACATCATAATTAACATCCAATTTCAATCTTATTGTCTGTTTTGTTTCATATTTTTGAGTGTCAAAGATTTGTGTTTGTGCTAATGGAAGGCTCTCACCTATGTTTTTTAATTTTGTGTTAAATGACATTTTCCCTAATACTTTTGATGATGGATCTTCAATTCTTAATTCTTTTACGTATATGTTTTCAATCTTTTTATTATCAGTATTTGTTATATCTATAAGTGTAAGATCCATTTTTACCATATTTTCTGTTTCAATATTTATGATAAGAGGCGTTTTGTATGATATTGTTCCTCTAAACATTAAATCGGTAAGCTTAAACTCTACTGTTTTTTGTTCTGATATTACTTTTGAATTTTCAGATAAGATGCACTCTTTCTTAAAATCATCACATGTTTTTGACAAATAGTCGCCAAGATTACCATTACATCCAACAGTTGCATCTGTTTTTTGAACATCTGCTGGACAATTACAGTATGTTTCTCCCTTTTCTTTTATACCATTTCCACACTTATTTTGCTCTATCTGTTTGTATAATATGCATTTTCCCTGTTCTTTATCATATCTGTACTTTTGATATGTTGTATCTTGTTGCGTACAATCAGGTTCTTTTCCACAGGCAGATATAAATATTGTAGAAATTATTAAAATAAAGATGAATATTTTTTTAAAACTCATTTTAGCTCACATTAACTGTTATTGTAACTGTTTCTTTATGCTCTTCATCATTTGGAAAAAGATGAATGCTTAGATAATATGTACCTATCTGTGCTTCCTTCTTATCTGCCTTTAATGTATACATTTGTGCATCTTCATCACCGACTTTTGCCTGAAAACCTGGACCTACCAAAGTTAAGGCGTTATCTATTGGATCACCAACACTGTCTACAACTTCGTATGATACTTTCTCATCATTACAGCTGTTAAGCTCTCCTGCCTTACAAGACATTGCATCAGATCCCTGAAACACTCTAACTTTTATGAAAACATTTTCATTACCACCTTTTTTTATGTTTATGCTTGGTGTAGGATTTACGCAAAGATTACCTGGACATGACCTAACATCATCTAGTTTTAATTTTTCGTTATCTCCCATCTGGCTATTGAATGTTTCAGCACCTCTGCCTACAAGACTGTTTACAAAACCTATAACCAAACCTAAGACAACCATACCAATGATAAGCATTATTATAAGGTTTAAACTTAGCTCAACAGCTCCCTTTTTACTTGTTTTATAGTTCATAATAAAATGATATAAAATTTGAATTTAAAAATGTTTTTTATTATGTTTAATAGTAACAAGTAAAACTATGTAACTTTTATTGATATTACCTTTTCTTTGTTATTACGACTTATTGTAAAAAAATACCTATTAAACTGTATTGTGTCTTCTTTTGGGATTATGTATAGTATATTATCTTTTTGTGTTATTTCAAAAGATTTAACAGCATTTTGCCCATATTCATCTCTTATTTCATAATTAAAATTTTCGGGATATATGTATATTTTGCCTGTATAGTTCTTTTTTATATCTATTTCTGGATAAGGAATAGTGCATATATCTTCATTACATCCCTGAACCTGTTTTATTTTTGCCTTATCATTTTCTGATAGTTGTGTTCTTTGTGCTGATTGGTAAAGTGTATTTTTTACTATTATTATTTCTAATATTAACAAAATCAAAATTACAGGAACCATTATGTAATACAGTTTTTTATCCATAAAATTAACGAATCAATCGTATTTAAATAATTTGCTAATAAACAAATATCTTAAAAAATAGTATATAGAAGTTCTTTAGAACACAAAGGAATTGAAAATTAATTTCAAACCCTTTATTTCGATTGAACTTTAGGTAAATTATTAAACAAAAAAGTTAATGTTTATTGAACATTAACTCTATCTCCTGATAAGGAACCAGCATTTAATTTCTTTACTGCTGCTGATGTATCCTTAGCAGAATAACCGTATACTAATACAGAGTTCTTATCTGAGAAGTATCTTATAACTCCTTCATTTTCAGAAACGCCAGCTTGGTCTATTGTGTATGTATTTATACCTAATAAACTTCTTGCTACTGAGTTTATTGCTGGACCACCAACAACAATCATGTCTGATGAACCTGAAACCTGTGTATCAAGAACAGCTGATTTAACATCAAATGTTATTGCTTCAGCACTTAGTTTTTCTTCTTTTACAACTGTGTAACCATCTGCTTTCAATTCACTCTTTTTAGAGTCAACTTTATCAGCGTCAACTGTTACTGTGTATGAATCAGAAGCTGCACCAAATACTAATTTAACATTTGCTCTAACTTGTTCTTCAGGAACCATAATTCTTACGAATTCTTTATCCTTGTTATCAAATTCAACTTTTGTTCCGAAAACATCAACGTATGTTTTTCTATCGGAATTTCTGTATTCATTGTTTTCAAAACCTGCATTAGCAAAAGTTGCAAGTGTTCCTGTACTATCTAATGAACTAACTCCTTTAATCATAAATTCATCATCTGTTGTATCAAGATCAAATTCAACTCTTACCTGTTGCTGATCATCTGTTGCACTGTCTCCTCTTGTATCGGCACTATCAAGTTTGAATACAAATTTTGGAGTTGTAGCACTGATGTCTATTGTTTCAGCATTTGTTAAGTCTAGTAACAAATCATTCTCAAATCCTATAAGATTTCCAAGTTTTGTAACATTTAATATTTTGTTTGTAGGTGCACTTGTACCATCTAATAAACCTGTTACTCCCCAAGCTAATTTAGTTTCCCACTGTGACTCTTTAATATCATCTTTTCCGCCACCTCTTAGGTATTCAAGGAAATCAATCTCTTTATCAACATCACTTGTATCAAGAGTTCTAATTTCAAACATGTACTGTTCATCATTATCCTTTGATAAAAGGAAACCTGAACCTCTTGTATTAGCACTTGTCAAGTCGAATGTTGGAGCTGTTCCATCAAGTAATGCTGCAGCTAAATCTCCTACTGTTCCTGTTGTACCAGCTGTAAAGTCCTCAGAGTTTCTAAAGAATGTTCTGTCTCCGGCTCTGTTACCTTTAAAGTAAACTATACTGTCAGCAGCTGTTTTAGCTCCTAGGTGTATCAAATCTCTTGAGAATGATTCTCCTCTAATTGTTTTTCCAGAAACCTTAACATCCTCATCATTAACTCTTACTTCAACTGTTGAGTATTTTGGTTCATTTGTTCCTTCGTAAACTAATCTGAAAGACTGGAATAAAACATCTTCAAGGTGCTCTCCTTTCTGCAATAATGTATCGTCCTTTACTTTGTATGTAATCTGTATTGTATCAATTCCAGAACCTGTAAAGTCAGACCATATTTCATAACCTTCAAACATATCGTTTATTTTTTCGTTGTTTACTTTAACAAGCTTGTTACCATCTAGTAATTCAACTTTGTTTCCACCAACAACTATCTCAGCATAACCTTTTACAGCATCTCTTGAAGATGAAACTAAATCTGTAACAGCAACTGTAATACCTGAAACCTCCTCTGTATCGTATTCTGAAATTGATCTTGACTGTCCGTTTATAGTCAACAATACTTTTGTATCAGAAACTGACATTACAGCAATATCATAATCTTTGCCATCCATTGATACTTTTGTACTTTCTCCTTCACCTAATGATATCTTGTTTGCTCCACCAAGTAATACCAATTTATCAAGATTGTTACCAGTAAATGCAATATCACCAACTGTGAATTCGTTACCCATTATTATAAGTTCTTGACCAATAAAGTCATCCTTATTTGCAGATGTTGTTAATGTGCCTGTTATTGCTGTTTTAAGTGACAACTCATACATTGCAAAAACATCATCGTATTCAAAATAAACACCATCAACAATGTCTCTAACATCTTCAACTTTATCTCTTAAAGCGTAGTTGAATTTACCAAAACCAGTTGTCTTATCGTAAGCTACGTACAATAACTGTTCGTAATCTTCATCTGAAACACCGTTTCTGAATCTACCATCTGCTAGAACATCAATATCACGAGAATCAAAACCTGACTGTTCTGTAACATCTCCTAAGTTCTCACCGTAGTTTAACTCATTATTGCTTCTTACAGCATTTAATTCTTCTCCACCTGAGCCTGATTTTTTATAAGTAATTACTACTTTTTCAGAACTTCCAGAGAACTCTGCCTTCAAATCCTCAATAACGCTTGAAGCTGAAGTACTATCCATAGCATCAGCTGTTGAACCTACAACAACCTGACCTACAAACTTGCCATTCTTAACAAAATTGTTAGGATATGTGCTTAATCCTGCTCCAAAAACAGCAGAACTTACCATAGCAGCTGAAGCTGCAATAGCAGCAATTCTTTTTGTTGCTTTTCTTAATTTATTCATTTTTGTTTTTACACCTTTTTTTATTCGGTACAAGGTTCACTTACAAGACCTTGCCTAGCTTAGGAACTTACAGTAATCTGATATAATCAATGGTATATAATTATTTATTACCACTTTTTGATTAATCAATTTGACTTTTTTCCAGCCCCCGAATATGAAACAACCAAATATTCATTCTTGTTCCAAGGGCTAATATAAGATTGGCATTTTTTATTTATAAAGGTTGCGAAAAAATGATACATTAACTTTATAAACCCCTATTATTTTCATCCAAAAAGCCTGTTTTACCGCAAGGAAACCTTGATTTGTCATTATTTAATTAGTTTTGTTTTTAATGACTTTGTAGTTGTAAAAATAGAAAGATTTTTAAACTTAAATGATAAATATGTTTTATGAACAGAAAAAAAAACTGTTTTTTTATACTAATTATGCTCTGTTTCTTATATTTTTTATCGGTTACAGAAAATGTAGTTTATGCTGATTCGGTAAGTTTTGATATTGATGATGATTTATCAACAAAAGATAGAGAAAACTTTGATAATATATTAAAGCCTGTTGCAAAACTTTACATGCTTTTTAAGTATGCAGGATCAATTATAGGAATGATCGCAATATTGTTTGCAGGGTTTAGCTTTATGACTGCTGGAAATAATAATATAAAAAGAGATAATGCCAAAAATTCCATGGTTTACATAATAATAGGGCTAATAATTATATGGAGTGCTCCTTATATTGTGAATTTTATACTTGGATGAAGATGAAAATCGCATTCATAATGCCTTTACTTATATTGATTGGTATAGGAAATGTATATGGGTTTGAGATTATTGATCTTAAATCTTTTTTTATGTCTCCAAGCGATATTCTTTCTTCTGCTTTTACATACATAAATTCTTACAATGTTGATTTTGATGAATATAGGGATATGTGGATGTTTAATGTTAAACTAATATCTTTTTTCTTTGTTATAGTTCTCTGTTTTAATGGATTTGAATTTATTAATTCTTCTTATGCTATTGAAAAAAGGTATAATGCTAAGGAAAACTTGAAAAAAAATCTTATTGCAATGATATTCTTACACGCATCATTTTACTTGTACTCTTTACTAAATAACATAATATCTCAAATTGCATACAGTGCAGGCAGAAATTTTGTTATTGATAGCAATATGCTTTTAGATTTTGATATTATTGCTTTTGGAATATTAACGATTGTACTTATGTTCTCACTTTTGTTGTTTTATATAAGAATTATAATAATTGTATTAGGAATTGTGTTATTACCTTTTGTCATATTTTGTACATGTATTACTTACACAAGAAGGATTGGAATGTTTTTTTTAAATATTATACTTTTTTTTAATATTGTGTCAATCCCTTCAGCGTTTATAATGATGATTACAAAAAAACTATGTTCTGATGCAATTTTGTTTAAACCATTTTTCTATTCAGCAGGACTTATGCTTGTAAGTATTCTTTACATAGCAGGTTTTTTTTATGCACTAAAATATCAGCAGGTATCAGCAAATGGCTTATGAAATTCCTAAACAGCTTGAATATGAAGAAAAAATATTCTTCAATCTAACTTTTAAGCAAATAGTCTTAATATGTATTTTTATGCCTTTTATGATTTTAGCAATAAAAAGCAATCTTAATATTATATTTGTATATTGGTTTTTGGTTCCATTGCTTGTTACAATGATGATAGGTTTTGCATTTTTTGATATGATGCAGTTTTGCAAGTATATGTTTTTTTTTCTTAGAAATATTGTAATAGAGCAGGATAGTGATGATATGAATGATCTTATACCTATAAGCAGAATTGATGATTATAAAATTACTATATTGCAAAACAAAACAAGTGGAGTAAAAAAAGAAAAAAGAATATGCGTGTTTAAAGTTATGCCTATTGATTTTGATATTCTTAATGATGAATCTAAAAAGGATACATTAAAATGCTTTGAAAAACTTCTAAATTCGCTTAACAATAGCATTCAAATAGTTGTTCTAACTGACTCACTCGTTTTAGATTTTACAAGGCAAAACCATAAAATTAATCAAAACATTGCAGACTATGCACAACTTTGCAGTTCTTATAGGGTTTTTCTTGATGATTATATAAAAAAAAATCATCTAAGAAATAAGGAATTTTTTGTAATACTTGAGGAATTTAGAAATATTGATGTAGAATCCTTAATATTTAGTGATAATCTTAAAAACCTTCAGATTAAGCCATATCTTTTAAAAAATGATGAATTGATATATTTTTACAGAAAATTCTATAATAGGGAAAATAAAACAAATATGCATTATGATTTTGATTCTGATAAAAAATCTGGATTTGAGAACAAACAGGCTATAACTCATTTTACTGGGCCTTTAAAGATAACTGGCAGACTTGATTACATAAAGATTGATAATAGATTTTACAGAACAGTGATTGTAAAAGGGTACCCCAGAAGTGTTGAGCCTGGATTCATATCAACAATAATTGCAAACAATGAAAATATTGATATGTCTTTTCACATAGAACCCTTTAAAATTGAAGATGTTATGATAATGCTTAACAGGCAAATAATAAAACAAAGGGCTGACCTTTATGCATATACTTTGAATAATTCAATTAATCCATCCTTACAAATTCAGCATAATGACACATTAAATGTATTAGAAAGCCTGCAAAAAGGTGATGAGAGGCTTTTTAATATTACACTTTCATTTAGCATACATTCAGATAAAAAAAGTGAAATGGATTATCTTACAGAAAAGGTGATAACAAGCTTAAACTCTGTAATGTTGCTTTGTGATGTTGAAAAGTTTAGACAGGCTGAAAATTATAAAATCAATTCTCCTATAAGACATAACCCTGTAAAAAATAATAAGAAAAATATTACTTCAAGAGCTCTTAGTGCATTTTTCCCTTTTACAAGCAGGTTTATGGAAAACGATGAATATGGTAGCCTATTTGGAGTTAATAGCAACATGATTCCAATAATAAGAGATGTTTTTAAATTGCCAAATGCAAATGGATTGATTCTTTCAACTTCTGGGGGAGGAAAAAGCTATTTTTCAAAACTATTTCTTTTAAGAAATTTTATGATGGGAACAAATATCATAATAATAGATCCACAAGGAGAATACATGGGAATAACAGAGTATGCTAAGGGTAAAAATATTGAAATATCAAAAGAAAAAAAATCTATAATTAATCCGCTTGATTTGTTAAGCCAGACATATATGCAGAAAAGAATGTCATTACTTGAATTATTTGCAATAATGCTTGGTGAACTTACATTTGCACAAAGAACTGTTCTTGATAAAAACTTAAAAGAGGTATATGATTTGTATGGAATATTTGATGAAAGTTATGAATCAAAGAAAATGCCTATTCTTGAAGATTTGTATAAAATACTTGAAAAAAATTATAAAAAGGCATCAAAAATGGAGCAATATAGTTACGAATCGCTGATAAACAGATTATACATATATGTATATGGTGTTTTTTCATTTTTAAATGCTCAAACTTCTGTAAATATAAGTGATGAGGCATGGATTAATTTTGATATATCCAAAATTCATAAGCAACTTAAACCTGTTATGATGTTTATAATACTTGAAGAGATATATACAAGAATGAAAAAAAATTCATCAGTTAAAAAAATACTTCTTATTGATGAGGCATGGCTTTTGATAAATAACAGCTCTGATGCTAATTATATATTTGAAATAGTTAAAACATGTAGAAAATTTAATCTTGGAATATTGCTTGTAACTCAGGATTTAGAAGATTTGATAAATTCATACAATGCTAGAGCAATAATTACAAATATCTCATATACAGTACTTTTAAAACAGAAAAGTGCAGGAATTGAGATGTTATCAAAAATGTTTAATTTATCTGAAAAGGAATGTAATATACTTAAAATGGCTGATGTTGGACAAGGAATATTAATACTTGACAACAGACATGAAGCATTAAACATAATTGCAAGTGAAAATGAACACAGGATTATTACAACAAACCCTAATGAAAAGTTCTATTCTAAAAAATACCCATTAAGTAGAAAAGAAGACTGTAAAATCAAGATTGACACTTCTAAAAATGTTTTTGAAAGTCTTATGTTAACATGTGAAGAAAAGAATTATCTTATGTCAACAGGGTTTGGAATTGGTAATTTTGTAGGCTTAAATGATAGAAGGTATAAAGAATATTTTGTTAAAACTAATAATGTTGAATCAATTGAACATACGTTTCTTGTTGAACAATTAAGAGAGTACATACAAAATAAAGGATACAAAGTTGATGTTAATGTTGTAAAAGATGCTGATATTATATTTTATGATAAATCAAAAAGACTGATTGCAATAGAAATTGAAACAGGAAAAATGTTTAAATTTAGGAAAAAATCACTATTATTAAAACTTCATAACCTAAAACTTAAATATGATAAATTTTACATAGTAACAACATCATATCAGGTTCAGAAAAGATATAAAATATTTTTAGGAAGTAAGTCAGAAATATATAACAGAAAAACAATAGTTGAAAAACTTGATATGATACTTTAATTATCTGTATGTGCTGTATGTGTATGTGTTTTTGCCATCAGTTAAGAATATATCATTATAACCTGATTCAAGACACGCACTAAGATTTATTGCATTTATCCCTAATCTGTATTTTGAAGGATTTAGAGGACATGTGTTGTTGTTGATTTTAAGGAGTGTTGGCTCAAATTCTAATTCTCTTACATTAACAAGAAGAATAGAACTATCATTAAAACCTAATATCTGCATATTGTCTAATCTTGTCTTGTGTTTTAATTCATAACTTATCCCATCTATAAGTGATAGATGCCATCCCATAAGTATGATAAAAGATACAATTGTTGTAAAAACAAGCAATACTGCAACAATTGATGGCACAAAAGATTTTTTATTTGGCATTATTAAGATTATTGAGTACTTGCTGTTTTTAAATATTTGTTAAAATTTAAAAATAAGTGATTGTTGTGGTTATCTTTAAAATGGTGTGTTTTTTTTTATTTTACGCATCCAAAGGAGCAAACATCATCTTGTTCTCATTTAAAAGCATTGTCAAAGATTGTTTTATGCCATCTGTTGGAGCTTTAGCAATAAGTTTTTCAAGCTGATTACTCTGTGATCCTATTTCATCTTTTATTTTGCCTATAAATGCTGTATTTTGTGAATTATCAACAACTAAGAACTTAATGTTTTGCTGTCTTTGGCTATATAATCTTGCAAAAGAATAAAAATCATTCTCTGCAACTTTATCATCAATCAATTTATTCATGATTTCTATTTGTTTTTGCAAGATGGATGTATAAAGTTTGAATTCTTTTTCAGGATTTTTCTCTTCTTTTGCAATGTATGATAACTGGTTGTTTATAATTGATAACACATTAGATTTTGTTTCTAGATCTATTTCGTAGTCTAATATTATCTTAGAATGTTTATTTAGCATACTTATAATGTCTTCTGTTTTTGTCATATATGAGGATGCGTATGTAAGTTCATTTGTGTAATCTCTAAAAGTATCGTAGTGTTCTTTGGTTCTTCCAAGTTTTTTCATTTGCAATGATTCAGATAGTCTTTTTTCTGCAAAAGATAAATGCAAATCAATCTTTTTTGAATCAGAACCTGCATTTTCAAGTGCAGTCTGTTCTTCTTCTCTTGATTTTAAATAATCTACATCAGTTGGAAGAACTGAAACTTCAACTAATTGCATGGGTACAACAACTCTGTTTATATTTGGCATGTAGTAGTATGCTAAAAATACTAAACCTGACAAAACCAATAATAAGATTGATAGTTTTATATATTTTTTTTTATCCATTTTTTTATTTTATCTGAATGTTTGAAACATCCATATTGCCTATGCTAATCCATGTTTGTTCTGGCTGAATTGATATGTTTATAGAGTCTGACATATAGTATTGAGACTGTAAATCTGGTATCTGTAATGTTGATGTATCTGATGTTGGTTTTTTGTTATGAATGTAGCCAGCTGATAAACTATTTATGTATTTTGGATTTGGATATACTGTTATGTTACCTATACCCATCGTTCCATAAGCATTATAAAAACCCCAGCAATAAACACTTAAATTCTTATTAACTCCGCAAAATGCACCATAAGAAGAACCAAGTGCAATAGGATTATCTAAACCTTCACCATATTCTGTTATGAGTACAGGTGTTGTTAAATATCCATAACCAGGATCCCATCCAGGAATTGTCTGACTATGTCCCCAACAATACATCTGCATATTTTTTGTTATGGCACATGTTGCGGACTGATCTGATGAACCAAGAACCTGAACTACATTATCTAACCCAGTATCTACTGGATAATTATAATTGTTAGCACTTCCCAATCCTGTAAGATAATATCCCCCATAACCCCAACAATAAAGTGAACCGTCTGACTTTATTCCACAATATCCAAAATGAATCGGTGCTATATAAACAGCATCTTCTGAAAATTCAGGCGTTGCAACTTTGCTAGGAACAGTTGCCCTTGATCCTATACCATCTCCAAGTTGACCATATTGTTCATAACCCCAGCAAAATGCTTTTTTTGTAGATTTTGTGATCGCACAAAAAGAATAATAACCACCTGTAACAAATCCAATATCTCCCTGTATTAAACCAGCACCTTCGCTTACTAAAGTAGGATTCAATGTACTTGTCGCAGCCAATCCATCACCTATATCACCGTATGGACCATATCCCCAACAATAAAGTTTACCATCTGATTTTAACCCACAAAATGCTTGAACACCATTTCCTGCTAGTTGTGTAACATTATCTATTGAAGCTTTTACAGGAGTATAATATGTTGTAGAACCTCCATTTCCCAATTGCCCATTTCCTCCATATCCCCAACAATAAACTGAACCATTTTGTAATAAAGCACATGTTGCAACATTATTTACCACAACTTGAATTGTAGCACCATCTAAGCCAACAACCTTTACAGGACTATACCTTACTGTTGCTGTTCCATCTCCCAGTTGACCATATGTATTATCACCTACACAATAAACATCTCCAATTTTATCAATATAACATCTATGATATGTTGAATAAACACTTTCTGTTAAAAATCCAGGGCTTAATCCATTTGTAACTCCAATACTATTGTTTAAATCACTGTTCATTGTTGGATTTCCAAAGTATGCATATATGTGATATTCATCTGTTAAGTTTTCTGTTGAAATCTCTTTTTTAGGAACTCTTGCCTTAAAATAAGTAGAATTTGTGTTACATGTGAAAGCATTTAGATTGTAGTTTAGTAAAGTTACTCCATCATTATCACTAAAACGAATATCTGAACAATCACTCTTCATTTTACCCAAACTTATCAAAGTTTTTGTGTCAATATTTACAACAAAATCATAGTAATCTCTGTTTGATTCATTAATAACTTGATTTAGACTGATTAAGTTTCTATACCTAAAATTTTCGTATGGATTTATCTGTGTTACTGCATATGTAAAAGATGTTGCAAACACAAATAAAAACATTAAAATTGTTAAGATATTTATCATTTGTTTTCCGCTAAAGCCTTTTTTCATTTTTATTTTTTTTTCTACCATTCTTTTTATTTTAAAACTATTAATATTTTACCTGTTTTATCTGTCTGCTGTAAAGCGTAACCTATAGTTCCATCAATACATAATTGGTTGTTATATATTACCTCTTCTATTGGTAGTGATGATTGTGATGGATTTATAAGTTCACATTTTTTTGCATGCCCTTTTATATCAGATGCAACTAACCTATCACCTCTTTTTATAGGATTTGATTCATCAACAATTACTTTAGTTGGAACTTTTCCTACAAGTGCAACAAGATGACCATTTTCTTCGTTACCGTTTATAACCAAACCAGGTTTAGTTGATATAACTCCTAAAACTTTTTGATATGAATAAGTGCTTTTTTCTATTGAATCATCTTGTGTTTTGGATATGACAACAACATCACCAGCAGAAAATTCTTCATTTGAATCTGATAAGTATTTTTCTGCAAGATCTGCACCATCTGCAATTAATTCACCAGTTGCATGAACATCTCCTAACACATGTACCACTCCATCGCTTGGTGTTAAATCGTAGGGATTGCTTCCGGCAAAACGACCTACTCCATTAACATCTAAAGCAACTGTTGGATTACTTGTATTGATACCTATTTTGTTTTCTACAATAAGGCTATTGGATTCTGCACTTACTTGAGCATATGTGCTTCCTATGCTTACGCTTCCATTTACAGATAATTCATTGCCTGGATTGAGTGTTCGTATGCCTATGTCACCTTCAACGTATAAGCTGTTGTTGGATAATGGTATGGTATTAGAATATGTACTGCCTATACCCACACTGTTATTGATTCCAAAGATTTTGCCCTGATAATTCTTAAAGTAGAAACTATCACCGTATAAAACTTCAAAGTAGGAACTATTAACAAGAAAGTTCTCGTTAAGCAAAAAACCTATCTTGCTGTTGTTGAACGAAAAGTAATTACCGGCATGTATACTTAAAATGTCGCTCTTGTAGTTAAAAACATCTTTTACACTTAAGTTATGACTGGAAGATCTGTATACTTCTAAGTCTCCATATACATCTAAAATCTCATCGCTTGGTGTTAAATCGTAGGGATTGCTTCCGGCAAAACGACCTACTCCATT
>CAYSDY010000005.1:0-20829 GCA_964429995.1 uncultured Methanosarcinales archaeon | reverse complement strand
ATACATCTAAAATCTCATCGCTTGGTGTTAAATCGTAGGGATTGCTTCCGGCAAATATTCCAGGAGCATTAATATTTAATATATATGATCCTGTGGTTAGATTAGGTTTTAAATACGTTCCATCGTAATCAAAATATCCTTTGATTCCCATTCCGGATGCACCACTTATGATACTCCAATTATTTATACACTCATTGTTTAAGCAAAGCTGACTGTTATCTGTAACACTCAATGTTCCGTTATAGAAGTATGTTCCAGTAAATGTTCCAGGTAAAATTTCGTCAGGCGTATGAAATCCAGTTGAAAAAACTATCCTAGAAAACATTAAAATGTAAATAATAAACACTAAAAAGGCTTTTTTCATATTTTTCACACTTAAAAAAATGTTAAAAATAATCGTATTAACTTGTGAGTAATTATCCAACAAATACAAACAAATTGTCTTTGTAATAATCACAACTTGCAATCGATGCACCGTAAATATCATTTTTATTTATGCTTGCAATACATGTATACCTTTCATCAGCTGTTTCGTTTAAAAGATAATGTACTGTTGATTCAAAACTGTTTAAACATATATTGTACCAATCATAGTAATCAGGACTTGCAGAATGAACCTGTGATGTCTCTGTATATACATGTGAATTATTTTGTGATGCTATTAAAAATAAATTAGCAAAAGAATTGGTACACTGATTACCAATTGTATAATTTACATGTTTTGCACAAACATTGTAGATTCCTGAACCATCTATTTCAACATGTGAGTTATCTATAGAATCAACGCCGTAAAGCCTTGTATATCCATCTTCTGAATTGCACTCTGATTTTGTGTATCTTATTATTAGTTCTTTTTCTGGAATATCACGTAAAATTTTATATGCTGAATATAACCCTAAATTCGTTCCTATTTGAACATCGTATGGAGTCATGTTTTGTAAACCTACAATACATCCTTTTATGTTAATCTTGTTAACTCCTGGACTTATTATTAAATTATTAACACACATCCTATCACCTATTTTTATGTAATTTAGTGCTAAATTTAATTTAAACCTACTCAAAATGTAAATACTTGTTTCTGAAATTTTCTCAATTTCAAGGTGCGTATGTATATTATTAGACATTGCCTGTAACTCTAATTTAGACTGAATGTCTGTATACCATTGTGAAAGAACAAAAAATGACATTACTGATCCTGCAATCAATATACTTACAAGAACTACAGAACTTATTCCTTTTTTATGCAATAAATCTTTAAACATTACTAATTAATCAATAAAAATATATATAAATTTTTGTATTAATTTTTAAGCATTACCTGCTTTAACTCAAATCACTCTTCCAAACTGTTATTCTTGGTGCGTTTAGTCCATTTTCATCTATAAACTTTTCAAATTTTGTAAGACCTGAACCATTCATAAAATACATCTTACTAAAAAGACTGTTTGCTAAAGGTGGCTCGGCAAACATTATTGCAAAACCTGAGGCTGTATTCATAAGTATCATATCAACCCTTCCATTTGAATCCTGTTCTATTTCTAATACTTTATCTTCTTTTGATGGAACGTATATATTTCTTACCGTAAATCCTTCTGCAAGATTGTTTTTTGTTATATTGCCTGTCATTGCATCTATTTTAAGATTTCCGTTTAAACATGAGATTGTTTCATTACCTTCAACCTGACAATTGAACATGTACTGATTATCTGATGTTAAATACCTTGGATAAGGTGCAAACCAATAATTTAGAAGATCATCTTTTTTTATTCCTTCAACTTTGGATCTTATATCTATTGATTTTAATTCTTCAACATATTTATCAACAATTTCTTTATCTATATCTATGTTATGTGCAATATCACTACTTGACATTCTAAGATAATTGTTGTATACATATTTCTTTTCAAAGTCCCATAAACCCCAATGAGCCCAAACTCCTGCTTTAGGAATCATATCACCTGATGCTATAACAATACTTTCTTTGCTATCTTTACAATCAAGATTGTTTAATATTTTTTCTACTTGATCATCTGTTAAGTCGTAATATCCATTATTTTTTAGAATATCTTGTTTTTCTTCTCTTTCATGTCCAAATGTTCTGTTTATTATACGAAGTATTTTAATGCTGTCTGCTTCGTTTTTTCCTACCATTTTGTAAAAATCGTAGTATGCATCATTGCTTGAACACACAAGCATTTTTAATATGTCTTCTGCAACATGTTCATCATTTTCAAGAAGAAATCTTCCAACCCAATGTGATACTGGATTAGTCTGTGTTCCACCATCAAATGTAACTCCTCTTTTACTTATCGCTGCAAAAAAATGACCAAAATCCCACCATGAGGTTATGATTGCAGATTTGCTTGTTTCGTTTTCTATTTTATACATTGCATTATACCATGAATCATCAAAATTTGGTAATGTTGATTTTGTAATTTTATCAGATGTTTGTGCAACAGGAATGAATAATACTGTAAAAAAAATTGTAACTATTATTAGGCCTATTAATTTTCTTCCTGAAAACCTGTTTTCAAATTCTCCACCAAATATGTTTACCATAAAAAATGAAATGTAGTATAAACCTATTGCAAAAGCTATTGAAAATGCTGGAGCTAATAAAAGAATGAATCTTACTCCATGAAAACTCATATATATTGTTCCTGACATCCATAAAGCTAATAAAATGCTTAAAAAAACCTTAAAGTTATTGTGTCCTGATATGATATTCATTAAAAGTGAAATACCTATTGGTAAAAATAAAAGAAATATGAAAAGTTCAGGATTATTTACTGTAAGATTTACAAAGAAACTTAAATTAATTATGATTAAAAACCAAATAATTGATGCTAATACTATCAATTTATTCTTTTTGTCTGTATCACCCTTAAAAGCATTAAACACAAGCATCAGCAATGCAAACATGGCAATCACAAGAACAATTTTTCCTGTAACAAGACTTCCTCCAACTGTTGAGAGTATCTGTTCAAATGATGCTGGATTTAACTCTGCAACAGATGAGTATACATTTGGCCATATATTTGACTGCCCTACTGTTGCAATATCTGACATTGAACCACTAAAACCGTCATATGCAAGTGTAAACAAATTAAAACCTAAAAATATGTAAGTTAATACAAAAGATAATACTGCATATGTCAATGCTATAATTGAATCTGAAAGTATTGTTTTTTTAAACTTTGAAATATCATCTTTTAATATTGATTTTAAAATGATTTTTTTATACAATATTATCAAAAAATAGTATGCAATTATAGATATTATCACAAACATGTACATGAACCATCCACTTGGCCATGCCCATATGTACATAGTTGTAAACAATGAAGCTAAAAATGCGTAAATTATTTTGAATATCCTCTTTTCTGTTGATAATGAATATATTAAAAATAAAAGTATAAGCAATGGAAATAGTATATTATATCCATCTGTGTCTGTAAAACCTGCAACTGTTCTTGATGTAACTGTTCCAATACTTACACATAAAAGACTTCCAAAAAAGGCAAATATGTTTGATGAAAATTTTCTTATTATAAGAAACATTGGTATTATGCTTAGAAGAATTATTATAACAGGAATATAATATACTGATGCTGTTTTGTATCCAACAGGAGTGTTTTCATCATATCCTTTAAATCTAAATATTGTTGCAAACAACCATGTCTGTAAATCAGGAGTATAGCTTCCTTCAAATCCTTTAGGAGCTAGTTTGTAATCTATCATTGGTTTTTGATTGCCTTGTTCATCTGTTACAATTGATGTTCCCATATAACCATTTTCCTGATATATTTCACCTAAACGATAAAAATGGTATGGATCTATTGCATTTAAATAAACCTGACCGTTATCATCTGTTAATGATTCTTTGTGAAGCTGAACTCTTTTTTGAACTTCTTCTTCTATCATTATTCTTTCGCCATTAATATCAACATAACCATTGCTAATTGCATTTTGAAATTCTTTTTCGTATAGTTCTGATTGATATATCTGATTAAGGTTTGGATAATCTAAAGATATTTTATAGTTTATTATATTTCCTACATAATTGTATATCTCCTGTCTTGAGATCTCTTCTATTCCTCTAAGTTTATCAGGAGCACTTCTTATGTAAAATGCAAAAAACATTACAAAAAAAATCAATATTAATGGAAGTACTTTAGGAAATATGTTCTTTACAAATTTACTATCCATTATTTTACTGACAAATGACTTTTCAGCTACTTTTTGTTCTTCTTTTGAAGTCTTACTGTTGCTTTTCTTCTTCATACTAACATTTTTTAAAATATCATTTATAAATATTTTTGTTTATTTACTAAAATTACTAATATTTAAGCATAAAACATCGTTGAAAGAAGGTTTTCATTAATAAATAAAAAGCAAGTAATATAAATGAATGTATTTATTTTAATTTTATGAATGATGGTTCTGATAAGCTGTATAAGAACTTTGCAAAGAATAGTTTTTACATATATCTTTTAACATATATAACAGCTCCTTTTGGTTATTTTATCAGAATTCTTTATACTAAAAACTTTTCGTTATCTGAATTTGGAATGTTTTATTCTATTATTGGATTTTATTCTATACTTTCTATATTGTGCGATATTGGTTTTTCTAATACTTTTTCTTATTTTGGACCAAAATTTTATGAGAAAAAAGAATATTCAAAACTAAAATCATTGCTTTATTATAGTGTAATAATTCAAATAATATCTTCTTTGATTTTTGGAATTTTGATATTTGTTTTTTCAGGATATATAGCAAAATATTATTTTAAAGATTTAGCATCAGTTAAAATGCTTTATGTACTTGCAGTATATTTTTTATTTCTTAATGTTTCAAAACCTTTTCACAATTTTTTCCTTGTAAAACTTAATATGTTTTTGAATCTTTTATATACTCTTTTGTATCTTGTACTTATATTTGCATTATCTTTTTTTTATATTTATTTTTTTGATGGAACATCTATATATATAATAGGAGTTATTTGGGGAATTGTATTTGCATTTATGACCTTGCTTTACATTTTTCTTATTTTTTTCTCGTTTAGTGAGGTATTTGCAAAAGGTACTTTTTTCTTTGAAAAATCTTTTTTTAACCAAATATTTAATTATGCCTTTTATTCTGCACTAAGCATTGGTGCTATCCTTTTTCTTCAAAAAATAGATACTCAGGTTATTACATTTTTTCTTGGTTTTGAAGATGTTGGACTTTATGAAATATCTATGTCTATAGCAAATGTAATAGTTGTATTGTTTGCACCAATTCAAAGGTTGATATTTCCATTAACTAGTAAACTTTTTGAATCTTGTAAAAATGAACTTGAAAACATTGTTAGCAACGTGTATTCCTTTCTTTTTTATGTAACCCTTCCATGTGTTGTATTTTTTAGTATTTTTGCAAAAGATATTGTTGCTGTGTTATATGATCCTAAATATTTTCATAGTACTTTGCTTATTGCAATATTATCATCATCCGCACTGATACAGGTTTTTTTTAATATGAATTATTCTGTACTTGCTGGTTTAAATAAAATAAAGGAAAGGAATATTGTACTTATTTTGGGAGGCATAATGAACCTTTTGCTAAATATTTTATTCGTTCTTATCTTTGGACTCAATGGAATCGCATTTGCAACATTTATATCTTCATTTGCAATATTTTTATTAAGCTATGTTGAACTTAATAGAAATGCTCTTAAATTAAAACTAAAGAATATTAAAAGTATTATCTTTGCCAACATTGTGTTTACATTAATTTTGCTATTTTCTAATTTTTTTGTTCCACCATTTAATATATTGTTAAGGATGATTATTATTTTTATCCCTGCATTCTTAATATATCTTATTATTGGATTTATATTAAAAGTTTATGACATTAAATTGATAAAAACACTGTTTAATATTAAAGTTAAGAAAAATGACAAATAGTTTTTTAAAAAAATATAGAGAATTTTAAAAAAACATTGTTTTTCGCAAGCTTCTTTCGGAAATAGCGTTGTAAAACATCTATATTGTAATGGTTTACATAGTTCCCTTTTTAAATTATGGAGTTTTTCGTAAGTAAGCTATCAATTAAATATTTACTAAATTTGTATGAATTTTATCTCAAATTGTAGTGTTTGCACAAAATTGAATTAGAATTATTTTATTTGCTTTTGTCTACTTTTATTACAAACACATAATATTTATTAAGATGTTTTGCTATCTTTCCATCACCACTAATTTTTCTTACAAAAACTGTTGGACCTAATTTTGCAAATAGTTCTATCCATTGTTTTTTATACATGCTTCTTTCAAAAAATGGGCTATCAGAAGGATACATCCAAAGATCTAATTTTTCCATAAATGGCTTTAATATCTGCATTATAGATATTTTGTTTCTTTCAACAACAAGTATATGACCACCATCTTTTATTATATTTTTTATGTGCAAAAATGCCTTGTCTATGTATGGAACATGCTGTAAAACTTCTATAAGAAGTATAGTATCAACACTATTTGCTTTAAGTTTTGTATCATAAACATCTGCTTTTAAAAGGTTCAATTCTGCATTTTTTAGATATTCTACGGCTGGGTCAACACCTATTATATCAACACCTTTGTTTTTTAGGTATTTTACTATCTTTCCCTTTCCGCATCCTAAATCAAGCACTTTTCCTTTTATGTACTGTTTTGTCATATGCAAGATTTTTTCATCCCTTTGTTCTATGTTTTCTTCTGAATATCTTTTTTTACTAAAAAAATTGAACCTTTCTGAAATATATACATCTAATTCGTTTTCTTCAATATTATAGTTTTTTATTTTTAAAATTAAATCAATGAAAAATTTATTGTTCCAGTTTACTATTTCAAATCTTCCATATCTGCCGTAAAAAGGAATGCTTGCACAAAAACCACCATATACTTTTTTAGAAGTATTATCCAATATCTGTTTTGATTTTACGTATGCCAATATTTTTTTTGCCTCTGTTATGTATTTTTCATCTTTTTCGTAATCATAAAGATCAACACAAAGACCTGCAAATTGTATAAGACCTGGAATGCATTTTTGTGAGTTTGCAACACTAAAATCTTTTTTATATTGTGATCTTAAAATAAAATCTCTTTTTTTTGATATTTCAAGCAGTACTGAAACTGTTTTTATAACAGCAAACTTATATTTTGATTCTTTTGTTATTTTATAAGATTCTAAAAGACCTTCAAGGACATAAATCATTGTATGAAGATATGGATATTGTTTTTTATCAAAACTCATGCATTTAAAATAACCGTTATCCTCTTGCATGCTTAAAACCCAATCAAGATTTTTTATGGCTGAAATTTTGTATGCTTCTTTTTTTGTGATTTTATATGCTTCTAATAGTGCCCATGCAACTCTTGAATAATATGTATGCTTTATTTTATTATATGAGAACTTGTGAAATGAACCATCAGAAGACTGAACTCTTATAAGAAAATTACACGCCCTATCTATTGAATCATATATTTTTTTTGGCTTGTTAAGATAGTTGTATGCACAAGTTAAACCTAGAATTATCTGACCTGTATCAAAAACCTGAGGGGTATTTGAAGTATCATTAAAAGAGCCATCTTTATTCTGAATACTTATAAGCCATCTTACACTTTCATTAATTATTGAATCATATTTATTGGTTTTATATGTTAATGAATAATTTATTAGAGATGATATTATATAACCTGTAGTTTCTGGATAACTTTTATCAATACCTGTTAAAAAATTATATTTTTTTGCAAAACCATTATTTTTTATGTGATTACTTTCTAACCATTTTAAAGATGCATTAAGATGAAATTCATCACTTTTAACCATCTGTTTTCTAAAAATGTATTTTATAATATTAATCATTTTTTACGTATTCTAATATTTTAACTTTGATCTTATCGCTACTGTATTCCTGTACAACATTTTTATAATCTTTTAGTTTTAAATCTTTTCTTTTTTTATATGCATCTGTTAATGCCTTCTCCCATGCTTTTACATTATTCTTAACAAAATCTACATTAGGAAAATTATGTGTCTTTAATTCATTTAATTCTGTTGCAAGTATGTTTTTATTTGCTGCTGTGTATTCAAGTACCTTAATTGGAAGTGCATTATCTGTAAGTGTTATCTTTTGAAACGGAAGAACTCCTATATCTGTCATATTGAAATAAAATTTGACTTTTGATGGTTCTATTGGACCTGTAAATATTATACTTTTATTATTGCAATATTGTGATTTAAGTCTTGAAATTTCAGGACCTGGACCTACTATTAAAAGTTTTGAATCTAAATGTTTTTTGTTAAACATTGTAAATGCTTTTATCAGTAACTCTGATCCTCCCCAATCATAGTGATTACCTATATAACATATTGTAAAATCTGTTTTTTTTAAACATAATTCGCATTTAAGCTTATCAACATCTGATTTTAAAACATCCTGTATAGATTTTAGGTCAGCAAAATTTGGAAGATATAGTATTGGTTTTTTATTATTATCATTTATGTTTTTTTTTATAAATTGTGTTAACATATTTGAACTTGAAATATATTTATCATAAACAGATAATTCTTCTTTTATATATTTGCTTAGTGAATTTTCTGAAATAAAATCAACCATATCATATATTTTTGTTACATTATGATTTTTAAGAGGTATAAGAGATACTTGACCAAAAGATGAATTTATTATTATATCTATTTTATATTTGATTGCTATTTTTTTTATTATCGCAGAATTAAATTTTCTTGCAAGTGATATTGGACGGAAAATGTATGGTATATCTATGTATTTTATTTGGTCTTTTTCTGTTAGAGATATTTGCTTAAAAACACTGCTTAATTGATATTTTAATTTGTTAAACAAATTATCAAGTTCATGATTGCTTCCAAAACTGATACAGTATACATTATTTTCTGTACTCCTTAACAGTTTTGCTATTTCAACTTCTCTTATTTTAATCTTGTTACTAAAACTATGAGGAATAACTAGAATGTTTTTCATATACTTTTTTAAAAACTTTATATTTTTAAAAAGTT
Organism: uncultured Methanosarcinales archaeon; assembly: GCA_964429995.1. Lineage (GTDB taxonomy): Archaea > Nanobdellota > Nanobdellia > Woesearchaeales > UBA583 > UBA583. The sequence goes on along the minus strand of CAYSDY010000005.1, from coordinate 11,766 downwards.
TTGGATGCTATGTCAAAAAGCGTTTTATTTTTTGATTTTAAAACTAATGAATATAAATTATTGCAGTTTGAAAAAAAATTAAATATGTAATCCTGTGTTCCATTTTGTGATATAAAATACTTATAATAACCTTTTCTGTAATTTAATCTTTTTAATGAATATTCTTTTTCTAAATCTTCTTTTCTTTTAATATATTCTTTAAATGTTATATTATTGTAATCGTATGATGCATATGTATAATTGTAGTAGAAAGCATTGTCAAAAACAAATGTGGGTTTATCAAGATATACCGATTCTATTCCGCATGTAGAATTTATTACAACATTAAATTCTGAATTTAAAAGTAGACCTAAAAAATCTATTCTATCATATTTGGATATCCATGTGACTCTTTTGTGTTTTTTTAATTTTTCATCTATCTTGTATTCGTAATGTTGCTCTGGATGTTCTTTTATTATTATCTGATGGTCTGTTTCATCTATTAGTTTTTGTATTATTTGATCATAAGTTATCTTGCTTAAAAGATTGTGACTATCGTATGTTGTCTGTAAAAATAGTGTTACATATTTTTTGTTTTTATCTATTTCAATGAACTTTCCGTACTTGTTTTTTCTGTAATTGCTAATCTTAAACATTAAAGATGATTTAAAAGAGTTTAACAAACCATAGAATATTCCAGAATACTTCATTTGTTCTTTTAGTCGTGTTATCATACCTTTCTTATTCTCTATGAAATTGTCTGTTTTTTTTATATCATTGTATTTTACATCCTGTGTGTCTTTTAAAATTGCATTTATATCTTGGTTGTTATTTAAAATGTTTTCAAAACTTACTTCAATCTCTAAACCTTCTTTTGTTATTATTCTACAAAGATTTACTTCGTTTTGTATTGTTTTTGAAATTATAAAGCACTCTTTTTTGTGTAACCTGCATAACTCTATAAATATCTGGGATAAGAGATGTTTTGCTTCAAAAATTAGTATAAGATCCGCCTGCTCTATTTTTTTTGTACAGAACTCTGAAGATCTGTTAGCTATTGAGAATATTCTTTTATAATTAAATAAGAGACCAAAATTATATCTGTATACTGCACTTTTTGTCAGCTCAAAAGATATCATTCTTGATATAAGGAAATCGTCTAGATTGTTTTTTTTTTCTTGTATATCATTTAAATTTATTGTTTCAAAATCAAAGTGCTTTTTTTTGTCTAAAAAGAAGTTTTGCATTTTATCTGCAAATTTATTACAAGGACAGTTAACAAGTATTATTTTATGCTTCATACTTGTTATGGCTTAATCTAAATTTATAAATCTTAGCACATGTATTTTACATATCAATCCTTAATCCTGCATTGAGTATGTCATGTATGTTGATTATACCGGCAAGTTTTCCTTCTTCATCAAGAACAGGAAGTGCTGTTATATGATTTTCTGTCATTATTTTTAATGCACAAATTGCAAGTTCTGATTTAACAACTGTTTTTATGTTAAGACTTGTCATTACCTGCTCAATTTTTACATCAAAAACGTCTTTTTTATATTTTCTTATTATTCTTCTTATATCACCATCTGATATTATTCCTATAATTTTATCGTTTTCAACTATTGGAATTATTCCTTTTGATTTTTTTGATGCAATTTCAAGTATTTCTGTAAAATCTGCAGTCTTCTTTGCATAATATACTGGATCTGTTATTAACTCACCTGCTGTTAAGAGTAATTGTTTGCCCAGAGTCCCTTTAGGATGATACAATGCAAAATTTTCCTTTTTAAATTCTTTTTTTCTCATTAAAAGGACCATAAATATATCAAGTATTATGAGTGTATGAGTTGTGCTTGTTGTTGGTGCTAGGTTATGGATGCATAATTCTTTTTTTACATACATATTAATTCCAACATCAGCATATTTATTTAACAAACAATCTTTGGTATTTGTTATTGCTATTGCCTTAATGTTCATTTTATGAATATGTCTTGCTAACTCAACTACCTCTTGCGTATTCCCACTTTTTGATATAAGTATAACCAAATCATCTTTTTTTATTACACCAAGATCACCATGAAGAGCATCTACTGGATTTAGAAATAAGGATGGATTTCCTGTACTTGTATAACTTGCAGATGCTTTTTGTGCTATATGACCTGATTTGCCAAGACCTGTAAAAATTATGTTACCTTTTACTTCTTTTAATAAATTGTATGCTTTTATGTAATTTTCATCTATGTTATCTTCAAGATATTTTAATGACTCTCTTGTTTCTTGTATGTATTCTTTGATATCTTTTGGACTAAACATTTTTATTTTCACCTATATATGATTTATAATGTTCTAGATCTTCTTTTGTATTTATATCTATTGTTAATCTGTCGGTTTCTATCACTTTAATCTTATAACCATTTTCCAATATTCTTAACTGTTCTAGTTTTTCAGAAAGCTCAAGAACTGTACTTTGCATTTGCAAATATTTTTGTAAGAAACTTTGTCTGTAAGCATAGAATCCTAAATGCTTATAATATTTTACATTTGTGTCATTATCTCTGTTGTATGGAATTTTTGATCTTGAAAAATACATAGCATTATTATTTTTATCAGTTACAACTTTAACAAAATTAGGGTTATCTATGTCTTTTGTTATTTCTCTTTTTAGTGTTACCATATCTGTATTATCATCAAAACTTTTTACTAAAAGATCTATGATTTCTAAATCAACCATTGGTTCATCTGCCTGTATGTTTACTACTATATCATGTTTTGATCCAATACTTTTTAGGGCATAACCTATTCGTTCTGTGCCATTTTTGCAATCTTTAGGAGTCATTACAACATTAGCACCAACTGATTGCATTATATCTTTTATGATTTCTGAATCTGTTGCTATTATTACATCATCAATACATAAAGAATCTTTAACTCTTTCATAAACAATTTCTATTATTGTTTTTCCATTAACTTTTTCTATTAATTTATTCTTAAACCTTACAGATTCAAGTCTTGCCGGAATTACTAAAATATTACTCATAATTCTTTAATATAAACTTTTTATTTTAAATCTATCTTTAATAAGATTTACCTGTTTAAACTTTTGCATCATAAAATCATAAGTTTTTCAAACTATATGTATAAAAAAATTTAATGCTTGTTTAAAATTTTACATCGTACCTTTCTTTAATAGATGAAATAAACTCTTTTTTTAATGAATCGTAATAAGCGTTAAGAATATTAATTGATTCTTTATGATTATTCCCAATAAATGATGCCATTTGTTTTTCTTCTAATCTTTTTTTTTTAATACCAGAATATAAACCTATTGCAAAACCAATAGCACAACCAACACCCATGGTTATAGAATCACCAATGTAACCTCCTATGAAACTTCCACTTAAAGAATACATGAATGTTTTTTCAAAATCATATGAACCATTACCTAAAAATTCATCACTTGCTGTTAATAATAAACCTATACCTGCTGTAAACAACAAATAACTCTTTTCAAATGGAAAAATTACAGAACCAAGACTAAAGCCATATAAAGCATTTATAACTATCCTAGAACAATCTGGTTTGTGATTAACTTTTTTTTCTAAAAAATCAATATCTTTGACTCTTTTATCATAAAATAATGCTATATCATCATAAATTTGCTTACAATATTTTTTTTCTTTATCTGATGATGGCATCATAGATAACATTGCAAGATCGAATGGTAAATTCTCATTATGCATGTTACTAAATGAATCCATAACACTAAAAAGCTCATCTATTCTTTTTTCAAGAGACATATTTATCATATCGCTACTGTTAAGTAGTTTTTTTGCATTTATATGTTTTACTATTCATTTAGTATTGAGAATTTTAAAAAAACCCAAAAAATTCTCAGAAGAGTGTTATCAAAAAACCATTATAAGCCCTAATTGAACAAGTTCAATTCCAAATTTATTTCTTTTAATATTCCACCATAGATCAGTTGATTATTAAAAGGAATGATCAAAAATCGCAGTAAAAAAAAATTGTGTGATAAATACCCCAATCACTTATGGTGTGGATAACTCAAATTTTGCGATTTTTGTTTTATAGGTTTTTTACAACCCTCTATTATAAAATTAAAATTTTAAAGACCATTTATCATTTTTTTTAGATTTTTTACAATTTCATAATGATTTTCCTCTTTTGACAGTGTACCATCAATTTCTATTAAATATGTATTGTGTTCTCTAATTAATTCGTGATATCTGTCCAATAACCATGGCTGACTATGAAAAAAATCAAATGATCTTTCTTCATCACTTCTTTTTTCTTTCCTTTTTAACGATTCTTCATAACTTATGTGAAGATGTATAAGAATGTCTTTTGGGGGAAAACACATTGATAATTCTTTTAAAAAATCCCTGTAATGCTTCTTTAGAATTCCTGTATTATTAAAATAATATTCCTGAAAAGTTCTAAATGATATGTCTGATCTGTCAAGAATAATGTTTGAAACAGTCCCTTTAACTATGCTATCTCTTATTTCAAGTGCATTAAATGCACGTAAAAGACTATCGTATAATGGATTTATTATTGGAAACCCAACTGTATAATATGACTTAAGACTCTCTAAAAATAATGAAAATGGACTATTTGTTATCTTAGGCACCCTATATGAACCTTTAAGTACTTTTTCTAAATCTTTTGACTGCCTTGTTTTTCCTGCCCCCTCAAGACCTTCAAAAACAATGATTTTTTTGTTCGCTAATTTATAAACTGGAATGTGTTCAGAAAGGCCCTGTATATTTCTCATTGAAAATATGTCATAATCTAGACAGTCATCCATACTGTTTAAAAGTATGTGATACGAACTAGACCTGTATATTTTTCTTAATTCTGAATGAAAACTTCTGATTAGGTCTGTATTTTTTTTCTTTTGTAACATTTTTATTATTCAATATATTTGTCAAAACATCTTGATATTATTCATGTTTATTTTTTCCTGTTCGCCTGTATTTATGTCTTTTAATGTATAAATGTTGTTTTTGGAATCTTGTTCACCTATTATTGCCATTTTTAAGCAACCTAAATATTGAGCGTACTCAAAAGCTTTATTTAGCTTATAACCGTAGTATATTTCTGTATTTATATTATTTTGCCTATATTTTTCTGCTAAAGTAAAAGCATAATTTGAAAGATTATTGTTTAATGGCACAATTAACAAATCAGTTACTCCTTCTTTTGTGTTTTTCTCTTCTTTTGCTTCAAGACATGCAAGTATTGGAATTAAACCAAATGAGATACCAACAGCATATACTTTCTCATTTTCTTTTAAACCTGCATATTCCCCTATTATGTTATCGTAACGACCTCCACCTCCAATTGAAGATGTTATTGTTTCATCCTTATCGTAAACTTCCCATATGTTGCCTGTATATATTGCAAGACCCCTTGCCATCGAAAAATTTATTCTAAAATCACAAAATGTGGATATTGCAGATTTTAATATTGATAACTCATCTATACCTTCAAGTAATTGCTCATTTGTTGCAAGTGATCTTAGCTCTTCTATGTCTTTGCTATTTAATAGATTTATTGCTAATTCTGCTTTAACAACATCAAAACCATTAGCTTTAATTTCACAAAGAACTCCTTTAACACCTATTTTTTTTAATTTATCAACGCTTAATATTAATTTTTGAATATCTTTTTGGTCAAATCCACTTTGCATAAATGCACCTTTTAGTATTTTATTGTTGTTGATTTCTATTACAGCATTTATGCCAAGTTCTTTGTAAACCTTAGTATAAAGTAATAGTAATTCTGCATCAACAAGAGTATCTTTATCTCCTATAACATCACAATCACATTGTGTAAATTCACGAAGACGACCTGACTTTATAGGACCATCTCTAAAAACTTTTCCTATATGGTATCTTCTAAAAGGCTTTTTTATGTTCCTGTTGATTGCAAAGAATCTTGAAAGAGGAGTTGTAAGATCATATCTTAGACCTAATTGCCTATCACCTCTATCTTTAACCTTAAAAATCTCCTGTACAATTTCAGCAGATTCATCATATTTCATTGCAAGTGTGTCAAAAAATTCTATTATTGGGCTATCAAAAGGTCTAAAACCAAATAATTCAAAATTTTTTCTCATAATATCAAATATTTTATTTATCTGAATCTGTTCTTTTGGAGGATAATCCTTTGTTCCTTTTAGTATGTCAAATTCCATTTTATAATATAAAGAAGTTAAAAAACATTAAGGTTTTTTTTAAGCTTCTTAGGAAATAGTATTGCTTATTATTTACATCTAAAGTAAATATTATAAATTTATCCTTAGTATTTATGTATTATGAAACAGATAACATCAATGGATTTGTTTTTTCTGATAAAAGAATTTGAAATGTTAAAGAATCAGAGAATTGATAATTTTTATAAATCTGATGATAATTTTTACATTAAGATATATGTTAAGAATAAGGGAAACAGGTTTTTCGTATTTAAGATAGGTACATGTTGTTTTATTGATGATAATAAGGATGGATGTGATTCAAGTTTTCCTGAAAATTTTGTATTGTATTTAAGAAAGTATCTTAATAATTCTTATATAACAGATATTAAACAGGTTGAATCAGAAAGAATAATAGACTTTAAAATAGAAAAAAAGGAAAATGATGATATTTGCTGTTATCATCTAATGTTTGAGATGTTTGCAAAAGGAAATGTCATACTTTGTGATGATAACTATATAATAAAAAATTCGCTCATTAAAAGAAAATATAAGGATAGGGCAATAATGGTATCTGATAAATATGAATTGCCTCCTAAAAAAGATTTTTCTATCTTTAACATGGATTATGACTATTTTATGAAAAAAACTTGTGAAACTAGAACTGAAATTGTAAAATTTATTGCAACTGAATTCGGATTTGGTGGTAAGTATGCTGAAGAAGTATGTATAAGATCAGGAATAGAAAAAGGAATTTATACTAATAATATTAATCAAGATATTGCTAAAAAACTTATATGTAGTGCAATAGAATTGACCAAAATTCAAATAAAACCATTTGGGGTAATTGATGATAATGATGATAAATTAATTAATGATTTTATTCCTTACCTTTTTAAATCATTTTCTGATAAAAAACTTATTGAATTTGAAACATTTAATGAACTGATAAAGGCGTATTACTCACAACATATTAAAGCTATTGATAAAAAACAGACTGATTATGAAAATAAAATGAAAAGCCTTAATGTAAGACTTTTAAAACAGATGGAACAACTAAAAAGCATAGAAGATGAAATTGAATTTGAAACAAATAAAGGAAATTTGATATATTCTAACTATGCTCTGGTTGAGGATATTATAAAAAACATTAATTTAACATTAAAAGAAAAAGGTTCTGATTTTTTAAAAGAGAAAATTAAAGAAAGTGATAAACTAAAAAAAATAATTAAAAAGTTAGACCTTAAAGAACAAAGTGTAAATGTTGAATTGTAGAGAATTTTAAAAAACCTTGTTTTTCGTAAGCTTTTTTAGGATATGGCGTTGTAAAACATACATATTGTAAGGACTAACATAGTTTTCTAATCAAACTATATGAGTTTTGTAAGCTTTCTATAATTTTTTTATCTCTTTAAATTGTTGAATGTCTGAGATATGGCATTTGCCTGAATTCCTATAAAGCTTACAAAATAATCATTTAACAGTATAGGATCAACTGTTTTTGCAAAAAATCCTTTATCACTTACAATCGTTATGTTGAAATTTTCTATATCTATTTCCATACTTATTTCTTGCTTGCCTTCACCCCAATTAACTTCTATTATAAGAACAAGGTTTTCATCATTATAATACCAACTCTTTATTTCTTCTTCTTCATCATTAAAAATTTTAAGTTCTACAAATTCTGACAATTCTTTTGGTAAAAATTTTTTTAAAAATTGATTTATTATCAAATCATCTTCATGATACAAAAATTCTATTACTTCTCTTTCCTTATTTAAATAAAAAAATTCTGTAAATAGATTCTTATTTACAATCCTTTTTGTTTTTTTTTTAAACTGCCTTAGAATTGATGAAGTTTTGTCTTCTCTGTCCATACTCATATGCATATATTTTGTAATTTAAAAAACTTATTGTTTTAAACATCTCTTTTTTATGTTAAATTAAAATTTAGTCTATTTTATAAAAAAATTTAAATAAATTATTCTGTTTTAACTGTTTTTTCTTTCGGTTTCATTGTTGGAAAAAATATTATATCTCTTATTGAATCCTGACCTAACATAACCATTACAAGTCTATCAATGCCAACTCCTATTCCACCAGTAGGAGGCATTCCTAATTCAAGAGCTTCTAAGAAGTCTTCATTTACCTCTCCCCATGTTTCTTCATTACCTTGCTCTTTATGTTCTTCCTGCTCTTTTAAAAGAGATCTTTGCAGTATTGCATCGTTTAGTTCTGAATATGAATTTGCAACTTCCATTCCACATATAAAACTTTCAAACCTTTCTATAAGATCAGGACTACCACGTTTTTTCTTGCAAAAGACTGTTGATTCTTGTGGATAATCAATAAAGTGTGTTGGCTGTATTCCTGTAGGTTCACCATATTCTTCAAATAAAATTAATATTGCTTCTCCTCTTGTTTTATGATACAAATCTTTACCTATTTTTTTTACCATTTCAAATAATTCTTCATCACTCAATTTATCAACATCAATCCCTTTACCTTCTTTTATTGCGGATTTTACACTAACTCTTTTCCATGGAGCCTTTAAATCTATTTCACAACCTTTAAAAGTAACTTTTGTGGTACCGTTTATTTCTAATGCAACAAACTCAAAAAGACGCTCGCACATACTCATCATGTATTCATAATCTACATAAGCTTTATAGGCTTCCATTGATGTAAATTCTGGATTATGAGTTCTGTCAATATCTTCATTTCTAAAAACCTTACCCATTTCAAAAACAGCCTCTATTCCTCCACATACGATTCTTTTAAGATTTTCTTCTGTTGCAACACGAAGATATAGATCTAAATCTAATGCATTGTGATGTGTAATAAATGGTTTTGCTGCTGCTCCTCCATAATGTATTTCTGCAATTGGTGTTTCAACTTCTAAAAAACCTTCATTTATCATAAATTCCCTTATTTTTTGCATTATTAAAAAACGTTTTTTAAGCACTGATCTTGATTCTGGATTCATTACCATATCAATGCTTCTGTTTCTGTATCTTAATTCTACATCTTTTATTCCATGAAACTTATCTCCAAGTTCTACAAATGTTTTTGTTAATATGTTAAAATCCTTTACATATATTGAAAGTTCCCCTAGTTTTGTTTTAAAAACATGACCATAAACTCCTATTATATCACCTAAATCTATCAACTTAACAAGCTCATATTTCTCTTTTAAATCATCGCAACGAAAAAAAACCTGTATTTTTGAATCTTCATCACAGATATCCATAAACATGACTTTTCCCATCTCACGCTTAAGCATTATTCTTCCAGCAATCTTGACATAATCTTGTGTCTGTTCGTGTTCTTTTAATACATTTTCGTATTTTTCCCTGATATCTTTTATCCTTGAATCTTTATCAAAACTATATGGATATGTTTCGTATCCTAATTCTGCAATCTTGTTTAACTTTGATATTTTTTCTTTTTTTATTTCATCCGAAATGACCATATAAAATTTATATTTTTGAATGTTTATAAATCTGTTGGCAGATTGAAATTTAAATGAATTAATTATTTGCTTATAAATTTAAATTATTTTTTTGAATCATCCTTTTGCTTGTTTTCTAGTGCTAATTCTGTTACAAGTTTTGTTATATCTTTTCTTTGCCGTTCTATGTGAACAAAAAGAAGGTAAACTAATATGTACAATATGAATATGAATATAAACAAAATAGATACTAGTATGTTATATATACCAAAGTAAAAATGAAGTATCTCAACAACTCTTGGAAATATTACAATAATCATGTTTAGTGCATATAGTAATATAAAAGATAATTCAAATATTAACGGAACTTTTTTTCTAAAAGATGATAGCATATACAATATCATTACAAAGTTAAGTATAATAAATGTTACAACATAGTATTTCATAAGTATTAAGATTTTATGGTTAATATAAATTTTTCCATAAAATTGTTTTAAAAATCTCTTCTTACACAAAAAGCATGACGCCATGTGGTTTCTGTTTTGGCAAAATAGTAAGGTCTTGCATTTCTAAAACATGCGTAATAAACATTATTTGTGCCTCCATAATATTCCTTATTTGAATACAAATAGCCATTAGGAATATTTGAAAAACCATAGGATGTAACTATTGTTTGTATTGTCTCTGAAGAATAGCCTAAGAGTGTGGCTAATTCTTTTAAATCTGGCAATTCCCAATCACTATGATTACCTAATTCTAAATTTTCACAATAATTTTTAGCGGTCAACCACTCCATCTCAACGCCTGAAAGACTTTGTTGCCAGCAACGTTTTGTAAGATTATCAAGTATTGTTCCAGATCCACATCCATTTAAAATAAAATCGGATACATTTCTTTTTTGCCCTAAACCTGAGTTATAAACATATTTTTGTGTTTTTAAAAAATCATTATCTGTATCATAATCTCTTACGCACATTACATAATATAATAATGTTGTTTCTGAAAGTATTTGAAGAAGTCTTGATGGCTGATGTGTTAATGGTCTTGTAGTATAGGTTCTGTAAAAACTATCACTCCATACATATTGTCCGGTTGCTATACTTGTAAATAGTTCACTTTTAAATAAATTTGTTATTCCAGCACCGTTTGGAGCGATGTTTACAATAGACATAAGTAATTCTGTTGATGTTGGTAGTCTCCAGTCTGAATGACCTGCCTGTTCTAAAGCCTCACAATGAGCTTTACCATTCGTATGATTCATAGTTGTTGAAGAAAAATTGGTCTGCAACTCAATTCCGTGTAATGTGTCTATTAACGTATTATGTGGTGTTACAATATAAAAAGCCTCACAACCTAAAAGATAATCTGAATAAGCACAATCTATAAAACTTCTTGTTACTTCTATGCTTATGTTTTCTATAACTGTTGATGCCTTGTTTTCACATTTCATGCTATAGTTTAGAGTACCTAATTCTGTAGGATATATTGTAAGACTTGAAGAGAGTGAAACTTCTATATCTGTATGTGATGAATTTGAAAGACTACATGATGTTGCTTCTTCACTGGTCCAATAAAGGGTAAAACTATTCCCTTTGTAAGCATGATATTTGTCAGAATAAAAACTTAATATAACTTGATTTTATCCTTGTATAAATACTGTTTTGCTTATAACTCTATTATCTGTTATTACAACTATCTCTTTGTTGCCAGATTCCATTTCAGCGATACAATCGGTAAAGTCTATGCTTCCAGTATCATTTAAACTTAAGCTTATATTGCAATCTATTCCACCTATTTTTATCTGTTTTATGTTTAACTGACCTCTATTGGTTGATAAGTAAATCTTGTTATTTAGAACTGTTTCTATCTTTTCAAGAATATAAGCATTGTTGTTTGTATGGGTTTGTGTCTGTGAAAAAATTCCACTACTAAAATCAACTATCCATCCCTGATATAAAATTATTGCAACAATGCATAAGGATAATAATAGCATTACTCCTGTAAGCTCGCTAATGCTTTTTTTTTTCAACATATATTTTTACATGTTTTTTATTTTATAAATTTATCTTAATTCTCAAGAAGACCACTTCCAAAATATTTTTGGTGGTGGATGAAT
>CAYSDY010000004.1:0-72046 GCA_964429995.1 uncultured Methanosarcinales archaeon | reverse complement strand
AATTCATTAATTAAGAAATATTTGTTAAATATTACTTAACTCCGAACGGAGCCTATGATAACTTAACTATAAAAGACATAAAAGTAAATGGTTACAGTTGTTTTGATAGTGAAACAAATTATTCTAAAGGGATATTGGAAATCAACATAACAGACTGTATCTCAAATTTGAATGTTAGTACTCCAGATGTTGTAGTAATAACAGATAAGGGTTTGATTGAGAAAAAGATTTATGTAAAACATGTTAACATTACAGAAACAGGTAGTGGTGGTTTGCCACCAGTAGATGATTTAAGTTGTTCTTTAAATGGTACAACTATTGATAATGGTTCATCACATACATTTTATCTGTATGATAAACCATATAACAATTTAGCAGGATGCTCTGCAATTTCACAGATAAGAACATGTAATGATGGCACATTAGATGGTACAGATAACTACAGTTATTCAACATGTAATGATAGTTTAGCACCAACACAAGGTGGAGAATGGGTACTTGTGTTTGCAAATGAAGATTTAGGCGTTAACAATGATTTTTATGTTATGAAATACGAGGCAAAATTTGTAAATACAGCAAGTAAAACACAGAATACAACTTATAAGGGATGGCAATATAATAATGCAGGAGGTGATTTAAGCATAAGATCACATCCAATGCCTGAACCAATAACACATATTACTCAGACTCAGGCAATTGCTTTGTGTGCATCTTTAGGTATAGGTTATAAATTAATAACTCGTGCTGAATGGGTAACATCTGCACGAGAAGCAGAGAACAGTACATACAATTGGGATAGTGGCACAATATATTCAGGAAGTATGTATAGAGGACATAGTGATAGTTCCCCAAATTATATTTTATCTGTTTCAGATACAAATGATGGTTACATCGGAACAGGTAATAGTGGAACATCAATAGAACGAAGAACTTTAAAATTGTATAATGGAGAAATAATATGGGATTTATCAGGTAATGTGTATGAATGGAATAGTGATGTTTACAATACTAATGTGGAAAGTTCATTAGGTCAAAGCACAAGTAATTGGTATGAATGGACATCTATAAGTTCATCTTATAATCATTTAAAACCATTTAACGCATCACTAACATCATCTAATGGAATAGGTAAAGTTTCTGTTGATGTTGATGTAGCAGATCCAAGCGGAACAATACATGCTTTTCTCTCTGGTGGTGCTTGGGGCTATGATGCACTTTCTGGTTCTTTTGCTTTGTACTTGGCCTTTGCTCCTTCACGTTTATCCTATGGTGTTGGATTCCGTTGCTCATATGATCCTTAATTTTAAGTATTATATTATAATATTTTGTTTAATTTTTTTTTACAAAATTATCGACCATTGTTTAATCTATTATTAAATATTTTAATGCTATAGGTTTGTTGTTTTATTTTTTGTAATTGAACTTTTAAGACTTTTTTGTAAAAACAAGATAATGTTGTCAGTAATAAAAACATATATAAATTAATAAAATTATGTATAAGTATTAGTAATTAAAAATAAGGAATATATTAAAAGAAGCATTAACTGATTTAAGAAAAGGAGCAAGTTTTGGGCTTGGAATAATATTGATTTTTGCTATAACATTTGGAGTTTACGCATTTATTGAACCAGCAAGTGGACCTGCTACAGATTATGTGATTAATTGGTTGTCTCCATTAAATGCTATGCATAATGATACGAATTCAAGGGCACAAGGTTTGTCAGGAATTACTGCAAATGCAGGAATGTATGATAACAGGATACCACAAGGAAGTTTTCCTTTAGCATATACAGAGATTTGCTTTAAGAATGGTAATGTATATTCTGATTCACATTTGGGAGGAGAGTCAACAAGTGGTGGAAACTGTGAACCTGGGGATGTAGGATATGTAATTGAGCAGAATGAGAGGAGTGCTGATTATTGGGAAGGAGCTAAGGCAACATGTACAAAAATCAATATGAGATTACCTGAAAATTTTGAATATAAATATGGATGTAAAAATGCTGGAAGTTTTGGTTTATCATCTATGACTGGGAATTGGGAATGGTCTTCAAATGAGGCCTTGCCTATGTATTATGGTGCTAATCATGGTTTAGGTACTACTATTATTGGTTCTTCTGGATGTAGTTATGCTGGCTGGGGCATAGTAGGTAATGTTACAGGTTATGAACCATTAGTTTCCTTTAGGTGTGCTAGGTAGTTTTTATATTTTTTCCTTTTTAACTGCAAAACTTAATGAGTTAATATAAATATTTATATATTAAAGATTGTATATAATGTTATGGATATCAGTTTTTTAATATACATTGTACTATTTTTAGTAGTAGTGATTTTGATATTCAAATTAATAAAAAAAGTGATTGTTGCAATATTTGCTGTATTTTTTTTATTATTTTTGGTATTTGCAGGTGTAGGGGCTATGATGTATCTTGATTATCAGGATATTGTAGGAAGAGATATGTATGAGATAGGCATAATATATGGTGATGCTAAAAATCCACAGTTTGGTGTTAGCCTTTTCGTTAAGGATAATGTTCCAGATGTTTCAAAATCTAAGGCTTTAGATGTTTCTAAAATAGATGTTAAAAAATTGGATGATGAAATATACGTATTTATTGATACAGAAGTATTTAAGGATATGTTAAGTGATAATAAGACTTATTATTTTTATGAACTTAAAGAATTTGAAGTGGATGGAGAAAAGATTAATGCATCACTTACTAAAAATGAAGTGTTAAGCATAATTGAATCAAAAGATTCTTTGAATAGATATGTTGAAATAATATCTTCTGAAAGAAACTTTGAAACATCATTAAAAAATCAGCTTGTAAATAATATGAAATCTGAACTTTTAAAAAATAACCTTAATGCAGACTTTAGGGAACTTTTGTTTGTTTACATAACTTTGAGTGATAAGGATAATATAGATGATTTGGTTTTAGGTTTTAAGGAAGAAAAGGTTAATGTTTATCCTGAAAAATTCAGTTTTAAATTTTTAAGATGGATGCCATTGGATTGGTTTTTATAAATTATTGAAAAACCTTTTATTTTTTTAACTCTTAAAACTATATGTTTTTAAAAAATTTTATAAATGATGGATATTTTTTGTTTACTAGGTTAGTCCTGTCAAATAAGGTAGAAACTTTGTCTTTTATGGTTTTTGTCTGGATGAACCGTGTCAGGTGGGGAACTAAGCAGCACTAAATTCTTACAAAAGTGCTTAAGAGGTTGCGGAGTGGACGATGTTGACAGGGTAGCTAACCTATTTTAGATAATTAATTTTATTGTTTTCTTGTACTAAAGTTTTATAAAAGAAAGTTTTTTTGATTTTTTTATGGCTATAGAAAAAAATAGTTTGGTTAAGATGCACTATACAGGAAAACTAGAAGATGGTGTTGTTTTTGATTCATCAAAGGATAGAGAACCTTTAGAGTTTATCTTTGGAATGGGTATGATTGTGCCTGGTCTTGAAAAAGGTTTAATTGGTCTTAAAAAAGAAGATAAAAAGACTGTTGAGGTTTCTTATGAAGAAGCTTATGGACCTGTAATGGAAGAGGCTATTAGGGAAGTACCAAAAGAGCATTTTCCTAAGGACATGGAATTAACACAAGGATTGCAGTTAGCAGCACAAGGACCTGCTGGAATGATACCAGTAACAGTTAAAGAAATATTGCAAGATAGTGTTAAAGTTGATTTTAATCATCCTTTAGCTGGTAAGAACCTTATCTTTGAAGTTGAAATTGTTGATGAATATATGTCTAGTGATGAGGATAAAAAAAGAATATTTGGAAATTTTGGACATGATGGATCTGATGATAATGGTGAAGAGGAAGGTTCTTGTTCTTGTGGAAGTTGTGATCATCATTGCCACTAAATGGATTTTAAGATAATTATTTAAATATTATAATTTATAATACTTTATGGATGATAAAGTTGTTTTAAATATTTCTTCTGAGACTATTGATAGGTTAAAATCATTATCTTGTACAGATGGAGGCATTAGTATTTCTCTAAAACTTTTAAAACTGATATTTGAATTAGATAAAAATAATGGTTCTTTATCGGATGTTTCAGATGATCAGATTAAAGCAATGATAGTTAATCAACCTTTAAAAAAGGCATTATTTTTTAGTGATGATGAAATTGCAAGAAGAGCGAGTGAAAATCCTGATTCTTTTTTTGAAATAAGAGAAAAAGATATAAAAAAATTTTTGCCTAAAAGAAAATTATTTCATATTACAGATACACATTCAAGTGTAGAAGATTTACAATTGTATCTTAAAAAATTATTAGATGAATTTGATAGTGAAAATGATATTATTGTTCATACTGGAGATTTATTGGAAGACTTGTTGGATTTTTCAGATGTTACCAAAATATCATCTTTTCTTCCTGAAAAAATACTTGAAAAAGGAATGATTTTTGGTAAATCTGCAGAAGAATTTAAAAAGTATTATGGTTATCTTTTGACATCAAATAACATAAATCATAATATTCTTCTTGAGGATGTACTGAAAAAAAATATTAAAGATTATTCATCAGGTTATGAAAAAATCATGTTACAGATTAAAAACATGTTTTTTGGAAAAATTCCACAGCATATGTCACTTCAAGAAAAAAAAGAATATATGAAAAATTATGATTCTTTTGTTTCTTTATTTAAAAAGATACTTAAAAATTATGCTAAAGACAAGTATTCTAAAATGCAAAAAGCTTTTGAGTCTTTAGGGATTAGAGCAGAAGACATGATTGTTATTGCAGGAAATCATGATGATTATAGTGTAATGTCAGATGTTCTTTCTGAATATATGATTACAAAAGAAGGATTAAAAGAGATTAAAGGTGTTAAATTTGCAGCACCATTAAAAGAGTCTACAGGTATGTTTTTACCACAAGAGTATGCTGGTAATTTTCTGTTTAATGATGATAATGCATTAAATAAAAAACAGTTTATGATGCATATGGATAAGGTAAAAGAAATGATTAATTATTTTCATGATAGAGGGATTATGTTTACCTGTGATGAAATATTTGAAACTATATCTGAAAGGTTTTTAGTTGATAGCCAGATTGATGAATTTTCTAAATCAATTGAAAATGGTGGATTAAAGCCAAAAAAATCATATCTTTCAACTTTTTACAAAGATGAATTTTTGCCAAAATGGGAGGAACATAAAAAGAGTTTAGAATCAGGTATAGATGTTTTAAACTGCAATAATGCAGATTACATTCTAACACATGGACAGATAGATAATATTGATTATTCAGGTGTTAAGGAATTTGGATTTTTTGAATCATTAGCTAAACAAAAAAAAAGAGAATATAGTGTTTTACATGGGCATATTCACTCGCAGAATTCTCATATAAACCCTTTTGCACCTAACATAGAACATTATAATCCTGGTGGAAAATTTAAGCATGGAATATATGTATTAAACGATTCAAATCAAATTATAGGAGGTTCTTTTTTTGATGCAACAAAAGATGATAAGTCAGAATTGATCGTATCTGATGTTTCAAATTTTGAGGATTTGTCATTTAAACAGTTAGATGAACCTAAAACAGAACATGGATTATTAAGATATGAAAAACTTATTAGCGGAATAAAAAAATGATTTTATTTTCAAGCTAAATTTAAATTTTTTATTTATTTTTGGACATTATATTTATAAAAAGAGTATAGTTGCATATATGTATGATTGATAAAGATAATCTTAAATTCGATAAAATGTCTGTTTTTGATAATGTTAAAGATATTGGTTTTATAAACTTTGTAGATTTAAAACAGGTAAAAAATCCAGTTATTTTTGATACTAATTTCTTATTTGTAACATTTCAATTTAATGTTGATATAATATCAGAACTTAAAAGATTGTTTGGGAATGCATATTCGTTATTTATATATGAGGGAACGCTTTATGAACTTGAGAATCTTTTAAATTCAAAAAGTAAAAATAAAAAATATATAAGGCTTATAATGAGCATGTTAAGGATATATGGCTTTAAAATAATAAAATCTTCCCAAAGGTATGTTGATAAGGATATCCTTGATAATCTTTGTGAGTTTGTCTATATTGCAACAAACGATAAGGAGCTAAAACTTAAAATACACAAGAATAATTATAGAACTATTTATCTTCGTCAAAAAAATTTTCTTGAAATATATTGAAAAACTTTAATGTTTTGTTGTTATTATAATTTTATACAAATTTTTATAAAATCATTTATCGTTTCTGATATAATGAGTGGAGATAATCAATTTTCTGAAATCAGAAAAAAAGTTGAAGCTGTTCTTTTTTCTTATGGTGATTGGATATCAGTATCTGAGATAATGTCAATAATTGGTATAGATTCAAGTCTTATGGTAGAAAATAGTTTAAAAGAACTTGAACATAAATATCAACAAGATTATCCTTTTAAGATTTTTTCAAATGATGCTTTAAAATACAAAATGGCATTACTTAGTGAATATGAAAATTTAATGTGTGACCTTATATGTAATGTTGAAATGGACAAACCAGCATTAAAAGTATTATCAGTAATAGCTTATGAACAGCCCATAACTAAAACAAGACTCAATGAAATACTTGGAAAAAGTGTTAAACTTGAAATAGAGTATCTTTTTAGAAATAAATTTATATCGTATGAAAAGAAAGGTATTGGAAGGTATTATAAGGTTACAAAGAAATTTTATGATTATTTTAATCTTGATGATGACTATGATTTTAGAAAGAATGCTGATAAAAATATTATCAATCTTATGTCTTATCAACCCTTGGATATTGAAAAATAAAAGGTGTGGTAACTACTTTCATTAGGTAACTTTACTTTTAATAAGTATGAAACTATTTCTTTCTAACAAAGGGCTATCTAGTATAGTTTTTATTTTGGCAAAAGAAAAATGGACTTTTTGGTAAAAAATGCGTTGCAAAACATGTCTGAAGCATCAATTGATAATTATGAAGTAGGACAGGCTAGGATGACAGTTGTAGGTTGTGGTGGAGCTGGTCAAAACATGGTTGATTGGCTTTATGCTAAGGGTGTTAATGGAGCAACAATAGTTGCTGTTAATACTGATTTACAGGATTTAAAATTAAAAAATGCTGATAAAAAGATTCTTGTAGGAAGAGAAGTTACAAGAGGTCTTGGAGCAGGTGGTGATCCAACAAAGGGTTGTGAAGCTGCAAAAGAGAGTATAAATGAAATAAAAGAAGCAATAAAGGATTCAGACATGGTTTTTGTGTGTGCTGGTCTTGGTGGAGGAACTGGTACAGGTGTTGCTCCAGAAGTTGCAAAAGTTGCAAAAGATATGGGAGCTATAGTTATAGGAGTTACAACTATGCCATTTAGTATTGAGAGAGCAAGAATTGATAAGGCAGAGTTTGGTCTTCAGAAATTAAGAAGTGTTTGTGATACAGTTGTTGTAATTGATAATAACAGGCTTGTTAAAATTGCAGGTCAATTACCAGTTCAGCAGGCTTTTGCTGTTGCAAATGAACTTATATCTGTAATGATTAAAGGAATAGTTGAAATAATTCATACACCTTCACTTGTAAATTTGGATTTTGCAGATGTTAAGGCAATAATGAAATCTGGTGGTGTTGCAACTGTTGGAATGGGAACTTCTGATACAAATAGAAGAGTTGAAGAAGCTGTTGAAGAGGCATTATCCAATCCTTTGCTTGAAATAGATTATGAGGGTGCAACAGGAGCTCTTATCCATATTACAGGTGGAAAGGATATGACACTTGAAGAAATAGACAGAGCAGGACAATTGATAACACAATCTATACATCCTGATGCAAATGTAATCTGGGGTGCAAGAGTTGATGATTCTGCAGCTAAAAGAATAACAATAATGAGTATTATGACAGGTGTAAAATCTGCTCATATACTTGGAAATGAGACAAAACAGGAAAAAATAGATGCTGGTAGAAAAGTTTCTAACGATTTAGGGATAAAAACAGTTTATTAATTATTATATCTTATAAATTTTACAATGGTTTTTTTTAATTTAATTTTAGTTGTGCTTTTTTTTGGAGTTATTATACTTATAGCTTCTTTAAAGCAGATTATGGAGTATGAGAGAGGTGTTAAATTTACATTTGGTAGATTTTCATCGGTTATGGGACCAGGTCTTAATGTCGTATTGCCAATATTTCAATCCTATCAAAGAGTTGATGTAAGAGTTAAGACAGTTGATGTTCCAAAACAGGATTGTATAACAAAAGATAATGTTTCTGTAAATGTTGATGCAGTTACATATTATAGTGTTTTTGATGTTAAAAAATCCATATTAGATGTTGAAAATTTTTATTATGCCGTATCTCAATTATCACAAACAACAATGAGAGATGTTGTAGGTGAAGTAAGTCTTGATGAATTGCTTGCAAAAAGGGATTCAATATCAGAAAAAATAAAGACAATAATAGATAAGGCTTCTGATCCTTGGGGTTTAAAGGTTGAAAGAGTTGAATTAAAACATATTGAATTGCCAGAGGACATGAAAAGAGTTATGGCAAGAGAAGCTGAGGCTGAAAGAGAGAAGAGAGGAAACATAATAAAATCAGAGGGTGAAATTGTTGCTGCTGCAAATCTTTCAAAAGCAGCGGACATATTATCAAAGAATCCTGCATCTATACAATTAAGAACATTACAGACAATAAATGAAATATCTGTTGATCCTTCTCAAAAATTCATATTTTTTCCAATGGAATTCATGAGTATGTTTGATAAAAAATAATTATTTTTTTTTCTAATTTTGTTTTTTAAGTTTATCATTACAAAATTTTAAATAATACATGTTTTTGTTAAATATTATGATTTTACGAAAAGCTGAAATAACTGTCATGTCATTTTTTTACATACTTATGGGTATTTTTTTTATAGGTATTTTGGTGTTTGGATTTTCTAAAATATTTATGATTCAAAATGTTTTATCAGACCAGGAATTGCTTGACATAAAACAATCTATAAAATCTGATTTTGAATATTGTTCTGATCCTTTAAATTCTGGTAATATTAAGATTATTGATATTAAGACTAATAAATTTGATGGTATATATTTGGTAGGTAAAAGTATATTATCAGAAAAAGATAATGAGATTTTTTCTGAGCTTAAGAATATCTATCAGGGTGGAGATAACGTTGTTCTTTTTACTGTTGATAAAATAATAGAAGATAATGATAGAACAGTAATGTCTGGATTTAATGTTATAGGATCTTTAAAGATAGATGTTGATTTTGATGTTGTTGGAATGTATCTTGATGGTGATCCTAATTCAAAAATAGGAGATACTAAAAGAGATGGAACATTAAAAATAAAAATAGCATGTAAGTGAATAGGTTAATTTATTAATATATGGTTATAATTTTAGATTACTGTTTATTCTTGTTTCTTCCTCTTTTCTCAATATTTCTTAATTTTATTATTGTATTGTTTCCATCTATTGCATTTTTTATATAGACTTGTTCAAGTTGAGGTTTTAAATGATAGAAAGGTGCGTGTTCGTTTTTTATGCAATTGAAAAATAGGTTTAAATCTTCTGCCTTATTTTCAGATTTTGTACTAAACACTCCTAATCCAAAATCTATAATATATACTTTATTGTCTTTATTTATCATATTAAGAGTTGTAAGATCGTAATGAATTATGTTAAGATTGTGCATTTTTATAATTTCATCAAAGGCTTTGAACAATAAATTTTCATTTAATATTGTTTTTAGCATTATTCCATTTAAATATTCAAAATCAAACATGTATTCTTTTTCATAGATTTTAAAAGGTTTTGGAACATTTACATTTTTAGCACTTAGAGTTTGTAATATTTTAAATTCTCTTTTTGTTCTAAAATTTCTTATTTCTTTATCAAGTATATCTAATCTATATGTTTTAGGGTTTCTTATTTTTGTTAGAGTTTGTTCATCTTTTCTAAAAATTTGAGCTTCTGCACCTTGTGAAATCAATTCCATAAATTTATAAATATGTTTTAAAATATAAATATTATGAATAAGTCCAAAAAAGTGATTACTGGAGCTGAAATTGTAACAGGTGTTGCAAGTTTTTTTTCTGAAAAAGTAAAGCAGAGTGTAATTAAATACAGTGAAGTTTCTGTTTTGATAGTTGTTGGGATATTTCTTGCAGGAATTGGTGTTGCAAAGATACTTGAACATCATTTTTCTTTGCTTTCAAATGGTTTTGCATACCTTTTATTGGCTCTTTTGATGATTGCATCTGGAATGTTACTTAACAAATAAAATGGCAATACTTAAAGTAGATTCACAAAATAGGGATAATTTAAGAAGGTTACATACTGTAACACATGTACTTAATGCTGTTTTAAGAAATAAGTATGGTACACATGTTTGGCAGAATGGTTCTAATATTAAGGAAGAATATGGTACTCTTGATGTTACACATTATAAAATGCTTGAATCGTTAGAAGTATTTGATGTTGAAAAATCTGTCAATCAGATCATATTTAAAGGACTTAATGTTATTGTTGAGGTAAAAGATAGAGGAATTGCAGAACAAGAACATGGTTTTATATTGTATCAGGGAGGAGCTGTGCCCATGAAAGATTTAAGGCTTGTTAGTATAGATAATCTTGATGTTCAGGCATGTGGAGGATTGCATGTTGATAATACAAGAGAGATCGGTTTATTTAAGATAGTTGATGTTGTAAAAGTGCAAGATGGTGTGTTAAGATTTAAATATGTTGTTGCAGATTTTGCACTTGATTTTATTTCTAATAAGCAAAAAATTATTGAAAAGATATCAGAAGTATTTTCTGTTAGTGAGGAATCATTAATAGCTAGTTCAGAAAAATTTTTTCTTGAATGGAAACACCAAAAAAAAGTAATAGATAAGCTTTATGATGAGTTGATAGAAATGCATTCAATAAACATAAATAATTCAGAAAAAGATATTTTTGAAATCAATTTTGCATATGATATGTCATTTATGATGAAACTTGCCGAAAAAATTGTAAAAGATAAATTTAAAGTATCATGTAACAACATTATAATAACTAATAACATGATTGTTGATAAATATTCAAAAATAATAGATAAAGGAAAGTATAAGATATACATAATTTAAAAATGCATAAGAAAAACATGGTATTTAAAAAAGGTGCAATTGAGTTTGATGAATTGGCAAAATTAATACTTGCAGGAATTCTTCTTGTAGTTATCATTATCCTTATTTTTTCTTATATAGGTCCTGAATATAATAATCAACTTGATAAGATTAAGGCAATATTTAGTTTTTTTTAATTTTTGCAACAAAAAAACCGTTTGTATCGTTATCTTGAGGCCATATTCTTATTGTTTTTTGAGTTATCTCTTCTGGTATTTGATTTTTGAAAAACTTGGTAAGTTTATTGTTTAATATAAGATTAGGTATGTTGCAAGTCATTAATTCTGCGTTTTTATTTTGATTTAGGAATTCTTCTATTAAAAGTTCATTTTCTTCTGGATCTAAAGAACATGTAGAATAAGTGATGATCCCTTCTTGTTTTAGTAATTCAAAACCTCTTTGTAATAATTTTAACTGTATTTTGCAGATTTGTTTTAATTGTTTTGGATTGTATGTTTTAATGGTTTTTGGAGATTTTCGTATAACTCCACTTCCAGAACAAGGAGCATCAAGAAGAATTCTATCAAAAATATTGTTGCCTTCTATTTTTGTTGCATCATTATTTGTAATTACTATGTTTATCAGTCCGCTTTTCTCAAGATTTATTTTTAATGGACTTAATCTTTTATAATCTAATTCATTTGCAATTATTATTCCTTTATTATTCATTAAAGATCCTATTTGTGTGGTTTTTGATCCTGGCGATGCTGCCATGTCAAGAACAGTAAAAGTATTATCTATGTCTTGTGGTATATCTAAAAGTATTACAGGAGTCATTGATGTTGCTTCCTGAATGTATATTTTTCCAAGTATGTGTTCTTTAAGATTTCCTATATCAGTTCTTGAATCTTTTTCATAATTTAAAAAAAATGCATTTTCACACCATTCAATTTTACTTATATCTAATCCTTTTTGTTTAAGGTTTTCAATTAGTTGTTGTGGATTGTTTTCTTTTATTGTATTTATTCTAAACGATTTTCTTTGAGGTTTTAAAATATACTCTACAAATTTTTCATATTCGTTATTATCATTATTTAACATTTCTAAAAACCTTTCTTTAAATATAGGTTTTATCTGATCTTTTAATGGGATGTTCTCAGATTTTTTTTTTGACATAATTTAATTAAAATAAGTTTTAATTTAAATATTTGGATTGAAGATTTTGAATTTTATTGATTTTTTAGTTTTCTGTTAATGATTTCCAGTTATTTTTGTAAAAAATAAACTTTTCGCTAAATTCTTCCTTTGAACTTATTTTGATGTTGAAGGATTCTAATTTGTTTTTTAATTTTAAGAATACATCTTCTTTTTCTTCTTCATTACACATTTGTTCTAATTCAATTATATAACCGTATCCTTTTGTAAAATCAAGACATACTGTTATATCTTCCCATTTAAATTCAAATCTTTTTCTGAACCATTTAATTTCAACATTATAGCCTAGTGTTAGAAATAATTGTTCTGCTTTTTCAAAATCATCTTTATCAAATTTTATCTCAATTTCTTCTCTGTGATTATCATGTAAATTTCCCTTTTTTAACCAAATCTTAGAAAAAAAATCATTTTTTTGTATTCTTAAGTCTTCTTTAGAATCAAAATAAAATGTTTCCTGATAATCTTCTTTTAAGAGTTGTGCATTTTGATTGAACCAATCAATTAACTCATCAAATTTTTCTTTTGTTATAAAGCTTCTAATTTCTGTTTCTATGTTTTTCATTAATAATCAATTATTTAAAATATTGATAAAAATTTGTTTTTTAATTTGGTTAATACATTTTTTTTATCAACAGTAAGTTACACATTTTTTTCTGTTTCCTGCAAATCTGCTTTTATAATAACTGTTGTATGTTTCTATTTTATCTTCTGTTATATGTGTTTGAACGTTTTGATAATCTTCTTTTATTCCATATCCAAGATTTACAGAGTATTGCATACAATTTATGCATGGCTGACCATTGTATGTACATGTTGTGTACTGATTATATCCTCTTGTTACAAATTTTTGATTTATTAACTTGAAATTTTGTTGATTTGTATTGTAATTATTTTCTTGTTCGTTAACAAACAAGGGGTTAAAACTTGTTGCATACACATTATCTGATAATATGTCGTTATATGTGTGGATATATGTCTGTCCTTTTGCACCTGTTAGCATGATCATAAAAGTAATTGTTAAGATCATTGTTTTTATTACATTTTGTCTTTTCATAGTATTTTTATGGATTTTGTTTTTAATAAATTTGTTTTGTCATTTTAGGAGTAAGATTTATATTGATTCTGTATTATGTAAATCTTTATGGACTTAAGGATAGATGTGCTTGAAGACATAAAACAAGATATTCTAAAAAATATGAAGTGCCCACTTAAGGATAATGCTACTAATCTTGTTTTTGGCAAAGGGAATCCTTATGCAGATATAATGTTTATAGGCGAAGCTCCAGGCAAAAATGAGGACTTACAAGGTTTGCCATTTGTTGGTAAGGCAGGAGAACAGCTTAACAGACTTCTTAATGTTATAGATCTTAATATTGATGATGTTTATATTGCAAACATCCTAAAATTTAGGCCTCCAAACAATAGGAATCCTGAAAATGATGAAATAGTAAGACATACGCCATATCTTATAAGACAAATAGGAGTAATAAAGCCTAAAATAATAGCAACTCTTGGGAATTATGCAACAAAATTTGTATTATCAGGATTTTGTGTTGAAAAAATGAATAAGGTTTTAGGAATTTCGCAAATACATGGTAAAGTGTTTTTAGTCCATTTTAATGATATATCTTTTAAAGTTGTTCCTATTTATCATCCTGCTGCAATGTTATATAATCCAAACATAAAAGAATCTTTTGAGAATGATTTTATGATGATGAAAAAAATAATAGAGAGTTCTAGTAAAGATAATTCTTAAAAACCTTTGTTATCAAGTTCATAATTTATTATTGTTATAGCCTGTGATGTAAAATATGTTTTAGGACCTAAAGATAGTCTTTCAATATTTTTTTTTAAGAATTTTTTAGTTTTAGTATCAAATCCTTCATGATCTCCTAAAACGAATACGCCATTCTCTAATTCTTTATCTTTTGTATCTTTTATGTGTTTTCCTGATTCGTTTAAAAAAAATATATTTTTATTTAATGATTGCATTTCTTCAATTATTGTTTTGATGTCTTTATCATCAACAAAAACACCATTATGTACTTGTACTGTTTTGCCTTGCTTGCATCTTCTAAGACACATTTCTATAAGTTTTTTAAGGTCTTTTTTTGATATTGTATTATCTTTGTGATATTCAATTATTATATGTTTTGGTGATTTTGGAGGTCCCATAAGAATAAGATGAAGTTGTACATCTTGTCTAAAAGTATTTGATGCAAATAATGATGAAATTATGCTATGTAGTAATATATCTATTCTTCCACAAGCTTTTAGGTCTTTTATTATTGGACTTGTATGTGCATCTTTTGAATATACTATAAAGGTTCTCATAATATTGTATTAATTTTCTTGTAATTATAAATCTTTAGTGATGCTTATAGATAAAAACATTAAAAAAGAATTGATAATTGTATTTTTTAATGGGGTATGCTGGATTTATTTTTTCATCACAAACTGAAAAAGAAAAAGATATGATAATTTTTTTTGAATCAAACAAGTTTTCTGGTATACATATTATAGGTTTTAGCGAATTTGATTACAAAAATTCAGAGTTTACATTTTTTAATGGTGAATCTTGTGAAAAATTTATTCTTTTAAAAGAAACAAATATAATATGTTCAAAGATAAGGGTTTATGCATATAGCATAATATCTTTTCAGGATACTGTGTTTTGGTTGAATGCTAAAAAATATGTTGAAACACAAGAAATGTTAAAAAGAAATTTTTTAAATCAAGTTATATTAAAAGAAAGACTTTTGTTTTTAAGAAAAGTTTTTTTGAAACAATAGTTAGCTTATTTTTTTAGTTAAGGTAAATGTTTTTAAACAAAACAATAGATATAAAAATATGAGTGATAAGGTAGAAAAACTTGATGTGGAACCTTTAAAAAAAAATAATAAAAAAGGTGTTTCTAAAGATTTGGTAAAAGAAGAATCTGTAAATATTAAAGAGAAAGAATATCTTAACTTTAAAAATACTTCTGAAGTTGTTGTTTCTGAAAGTATTTGTGATAATGTATTAGGACAGGATGAAGCATTAGAAATAATAAAAAAGGCCGCTTTTCAAAGAAGGCATATTCTGTTGCTTGGAGAGCCTGGTACTGGAAAATCAATGCTTGGAAAGGCACTTGCTCAAATGTTGTCTACAACAAATGCTTTAGATATTCTTGCATATCCAAACCCAAAGGATGAGAATAATCCACTTATAAAAGTTACAAAAGCTGGGGATGGTGAAAAGATAGTTCAACAAAATAGGATAAATACATTAAAAAGTGTTGGAACTGGAGGAAACAAGTTTTTGTTAATAATTTTGATTATTTCAATAGGTGTTTCAATGTGGCATTCTTATAAATATTATTCAGGAGCTGATAAGTTTACTGATGTTGTTTATGGTGCATGGATAATTGCTGATATAATAATAATAGGTTTTTTAATGTTTGCAATTGCTATAAGTTCAAGTGTTTCTAAAAGAGGACTTATGGGTGGATCAGATCTTTCTGCTCCTAAGGTAATTGTTGAAAATTCATCAAAAAAAATGATATTTGAAGATGCAAGTGGAGCTCATGAAGGAGCATTACTTGGTGATGTTTTACATGATCCTTTTCAGTCAGGAGGAATGGGAACTCCTGCACATCAAAGAATAGTTGCAGGAATGATTCATAAAGCAAATGGTGGTGTTCTTTTTATAGATGAAATAGCAAATCTAAGACCTGAAATGCAACAAGAACTTTTAACAGTATTGCAGGAAAAACAGATGCCAATAACTGGAAGATCTGAGAGGAGTGCTGGTGCTATGGTTAGAACTAAACCTGTACCATGTGATTTTGTACTTGTTGCTGCTGGAAACATGGATACATTAAAACATATGCATCCAGCGTTAAGATCAAGGATAAGAGGATATGGTTATGAGATATATATGAATGAGGATATGGATGATAATATTGATAATAGAAAAAAAATCATATTATTTATAGCACAAGAGGTTAAAAATGATGGAAAGATTCCGCATTTTGATCCACAGGCATGTGAACTTATAATTCTTGAGGCTAAAAGAAGGGCATCAAAGGGAAACAAATTGACTGCAAGATTTAGAGAACTTGGAGGAATCATAAGAGCTGCTGGAGATTGTGCTAAAGAGAGAAATTCAGATGTAACACAAAAAGAAGATGTAAGGCTTGCACTTGAAAAGGTTAAATCAATAGAACAGCAATTAATTACAAAATACACAAAGAATAAAAAAGATTATTCAGTTATAGAAACAACAGGAACAATAATTGGAAAAGTTAATGGACTTGCTGTTATAGGAAACACTCCACCGTATACAGGAATGGTTATGCCAATAGAAGCTGAAGTTGTTAAGGGTGGAAAAGGTGTTTCATTTACAGCAACAGGAAAACTTGGAGAAATTGCAAAAGAGAGTGTTACAAATATTTCTGCACTTATTAAAAAAATATTTAACGAAGATCTAGCAAAAGATTATAGTGTTTATATACAATTTTTACAAACCTATAGTGGAGTTGAGGGTGATAGTGCATCTGTTGCTATAGCTGTTGCTATAGTTTCTGCTCTAAAAGACATTCCTGTTAAACAATCTGTTGCAATGACAGGAAGTCTTTCAATTAGAGGTGAAGTTTTGCCAATTGGTGGAGTTAGTGCAAAGATAGAAGGAGCAATTGAGAGTGGAATAAAAAAGGTTATTGTTCCTTACAGCAACATGAAAGATATTGTTTTATCAGATGAGAACAGAAAGAAGATAGAAATTGTTTCTGTAAAACAATTTAATCAGGTCCTAAGACACATATTTGATGATTCAGTAGATTGTGCAGAAATAATAAAAGAAATAGATGGATATTTTAAAAACTAAAATTCTTCTTCAAATACTTTGTCAATTGTTTCTTTTGGAACTTGTGCTTCTATAAGTTTTCTGTATATCTGATCTTTTGAAAACTCTTTTTTGTATTTGTTTACATATTCTTTTGTTTTTTCAAATGCTAAATCAATGTTTGTTATTTCTAAGGCTTCTTGTGGTTTTGAAGAACTCTTTTTTTTAAATTTTAAAAATATTAATACTGCTAATCCTAACAAAAGTATTATCAATATGGTTTTTGTATTTGATTTTTTAGCAGGTACTTTTGTATTTACAGTTGTTGTTTTATTTGTCTGATTTGATATATTTTGCTCTATTTGAGATTGATTTGATTTTATATCATCTTGTTTTTCCAGAGGAGATGTTATTGAGTATATTCCTGTACTTGCATTATCTATTATTATGTATCCATTTTCTGTTTTAAAGTTGCTAATTGTATCCCATGCGTATTTATCTTGGTTGTACATTAATAATGAGAAATTTTCCTGTTCAGGCTTTTTAATTTTTAGATCAATCTTGTCATATTGATTTTCAGGATTTTCATTTATTACTGAGAATGATTGTATTACATCTTTTGGCATATTTGTTAATTGAGGTTTGTCTTTAATCTGTATTTGAGATGATTGATTTATGTTTGTGTTTTTAATTTCTAATACTATCTGATTGTTAAGATAATTAAAAGTTTGATTTTTACTGTTTTGTGTGTTTATTGCTGGATTGTTTTTGATGTTACAGTTAATTATGCTTAATAATTCTTCATAATCGTTGTATTGATTGATTTTATTACCTTTTTTGTCTTCTTCTGAAATTATTTCAATAAGATATTGATTTTCCTGTTTAAAAATATAAGAAAATTCGCTTGAAGAGTTTGTTTTTGTTTCAAAAAGAATGGGTCTACTTCTTAGTGGACCGTCATAAATTATGACTTTGGCATTTCTTATTTCACGAAAGAAATAACAATTACTGCAATTTTCACATTTTTCTTTGTTTTTGTTCTTGTCTAAATGACATTCATTGCTAAAACAGTTGTTTGAAGCACTACATAATTTGCTCAACATTTTCTCTTTATTTGAATAATCAGTTTCATTGTATACTTTAAAGGTGATTTCAAGATCTTTGCACCATCCATTTTTTTCTACATTAAGATTGGTGTAACTTGCATTGTAAAATCCTGCGTTTGCATAACTTATGCATAGCAAAAGGGTTAAAAAATAAAAGATAATATGTTTCATACTTATTTTCTTTAAATGTTCTTTAAAATAAATCATTTTCTTATTGTAGTAAAGACAAATCTTTATAAACTTTATTTTGTCAAAATATTTATGTCTTCTGATAAAGATTCTATGGATGTTCTTTTAACTGCACAAGACAAGATTTTTAGTTTAGCGGTAAATAGAGATCTTGTTGACTGGAAAGCATTGTTATATGAAATAATTGATTCGCAGGGATTAAATCCATGGGACATAGACATAAGCGTATTTACCAAAAAATATATTGAAACATTGCAAAAACTTGAATCTGTTGATTTTGATGTATCTGGCAAATTTGTTCTTATAGCGGTTTACCTTTTAAAAAATAAGAGTGAATTTTTACTTGAAAATGACATAAGAGGGATGGATAAGAAGATTTCTGAAATCAACCTTATGGATGATTCTTCAATAAATGTTCTTTCTTCTGAATTTGGTTTTGATGATGATGAAGATATAAGTTCTGATTTTAATGACATTATTGCTCCTAAAAAAGATAAGTATGAACTTAAATACAGAAATCCTATTGCAAGGAAAAGAAAAGTTACAATTTTTGATTTGATAAAAACACTTGAAAGGACGATGTATCAAAGCTCAAATAGGAAAAAAAATTTTTTCCAAAGGGTTAAAGCTGAATATAATGGCCCATTATATGATAAGAAACCAAAAGATTTAAGTCAACTTATAGAAGAATTATGTCTTTTGATTGAATCTTTTCTTAATGATTGTGAGTATGTTTGTTTTTCAAATTTTTTTGATCCTGATAAAAAATCAAAAATAGATGTGCTTGAAAAATTTATTCCGCTACTACATCTTAGCAATCAGGAAAAAATACTTTTAAATCAAGATGAAACTTTTGGGGAAATAAAAATATATAAAAATAAGGAGTTACAATGATAATTATAAAATGGTTTTAACGGAAAATTTACATATAGGTCTTCCACTTCTTGTGGGTTTAGGAGTTGCAGCTCTTGAAGCTTTTTTTGTTTATGAAGACGAGAATATGAGTTCTGGAAGAGAATTCTTAAAAGATATTTGGCATGGTGCCTTGTTTGCACTTGTGGGTGTTTTTATTTCAACAAATGTTCCATGGCTTTTGGCTCAGGGAATTTTACCAAGTTTTGTTAATTCAATACTTTTTGTTGATGAAAATGGTATAAGTATTGTAGTATGTATTTTAATTACACTGTTTATGTTGTTTAAGATGGTTGCTGTTCATGCAATGATAAGAGGAAGAGGCTTTAGGGAAAAGTTTTGGCATAAACTATTGGTTGCAATTTTAGTTGGTTTTGCTCCTTATTATATACTTATGATTAAACCATCACTTGAGCCATTTATGACAAGATTACCTGCATGGATGCTTTAATCCATTATTTTTTTACATATATGTTTCTTATTTTTTTTACAAAGATTTAATAATGATGTTAAAAATCATATTTTATGACTAGTTCAAAGATAATTGTTAAATTTATTATAGAGATTGCAGGAAAACCAAAGGATAATGTTGATAAGGCTTTAGCTTTGGTTCTTGACAAGTTGAAAGAGAAAAAGGGCGATTACAGAGTTAAAGATTCTGTACTTGAAGAGTCATTGCTTGATGAGAAAACAACACTTTATTCTGGTTTTTTAGATGTTGAAGTTCAGTTTGAAAACATAGGTTCATTGCTTGGTTTTATAATAGATTATACACCTACATCGGTTGAAATTGTTGATCCAGAAAATATATCAATAAAATGTAATGAATTAACTAATTTTTTAAATGATTCAAGTCATGCTTTTTTGTCAATGCAAAACCAAATAAGAATACTTAATGCTAATTTATATAATATTCAGAATTCAAAAAAATAATTTTTTAATTAAAGTCCTTTCATAACTTTCCATGCAACATCGAAAAGTTGTTGTAAAGCTTTTGAAAAGAATGGAGTGTTTACCCAGACACCTATATCATATGCAGGATAGATGTCTTTATCATGAAGTGTCATAAATAAAACTTCTTCCCCATCTATTACGCAGAATCTTGCTTCTACTTCTTCTGTGAATCTTACCTCAGCAACTCCTTTTAATTCTTTAGCTATTTCTTCAGTTTTATCTGTTCTTGGACATGCTATCTTTATTGATACGCCTCTTTCTTTTAAATCTTCAAATGTTGGGCTTAATGCTTCTATTTTTCTTAAGAAACCTGTAGATGTTGTCATTATTATTACTTCACTTTCAGCTCCTTTTACCATAGCTTCTAAGTGGTTGTATAAATTGTATCTTCCCTTTAATGCTCCACTTAAATCACTTGGCTCAACCAATTGTATACCTTGGTCGTGCAACTGTTCTAAATCCTGCAGTATGTTACTGTGTCTTAAAGATTCAAGCTTGTCCAGTTTTTCTTCTGATCTTTCTGCAACCCTTTTTTTTACTCTATCTATTACATCGGCAGGAGATATTGCAATGTATTTTATAGGTTTTCCCAATTTGACCATTACAAAGCCTTTTTTCTCAAGTGATTCTAACACATCATAAGTTCTTGATCTTGGTACTATTGCCAAGTCACTCAATTCACCGGCTGTTGCAACTTTCCTTGAGAGAAGAGCAGTCCAAATTTTTACCTCGTATAAGTTAAGACTAAAATACTGCCTTAGGGTATTTAAAAATTCTTCTTTTACTACCATTTTAGTTTATTATTATATTTAACATTTTATTCTTTATAAACGTTTGTGTTTATTCCTGACTACCTGATTACATAAAATGTTTGCCATTTGCGTTTAGCAAAGTTACTTTACTTTTTTCTAATGATAAAACATACTATTTCTTTTACTATATAATATTAACTAATAACTAATGAGTACGTATTTTTTTTTAGTACTTTTTGGTGGTTTTATTTTGATATAATATCAACAATTAATTCGTAATTTTCATTTTCAATTCCTTTTGATATAAGATTTATTGGATATTTTAATTCACTACAGATGATATTTGAAGAAGTTGCTTGGCAAAATGGTATATTTGAGTTAAAAAAATCTTTTTTTAGATATATGGTTTCTTCTATTTTATTATCTTTTAAATTTTTTATTCTTAATTTTAAACCGACATTCTCTTGGTTTTTAATGCATTTGTTAAGATTTTCTTCTGTGAATAATTCAATATCTATTTTTCCATATTCATCAGAAAAACAATCGTTTCTTATTATACTTTTTAATGATATTTGTGCATTTAATTTTTTTGTATCTACATTTATATTTCTGCTTTGACTTAACAAAATAATAAAAGAGATTAGTACAGTTGAGAGTATTAATAATATTACTATGGTCTTTAAAAATGGGATTTGACTTTTTTTGTGCATTATAATATATTTATCAGTGTTATCATAATATAAATTTTTGGTGTTATTTTTTGATTAATATATTTTTGAAAGTTTGTTTTTCAAAATTCTCAATAGATTCCTATAAACTTTATCAACACAAATATTGTTAAATCTGTTATGAAATGAAGTATTATAGGGTATATGATATTTCCTTTGTACTTGCTTGAATTAAGATTATACAAATAAATTGCCGTAATCATAAATAGACCAAGAAGGATATAATAAAAAATCATATTAAATAGAAAAAAAGAGTCAGAATATCTTATAAATGAAATTATAAGATTTTCAAATCTTAAAAGATGAAACATCACAAAAAAAATTGTTGTTTGTGTCATTGCAATTGATGATGTATTGAGTTTTTTGTATGTATTAAATAGAAATCCTGAAAAAATCATTTGTTCTGATATTGAGAGAATGAGTGTAAAAATAATTATCTTTACAAAATAATCGCTTGATTTAGGATTAAAAAGTGATATTGGAACAGGTTCTTTACTTATATAAAATAAAGTTCCAAAGAACAGACCGAGTATAAATACGCATAATATTAATTTAAGATTAACAGATTTTATATTTTTTAAGAATTCATCTCTGTTAGATGAAAATTCAAGAAAAATGAATGCTATTAGTATATTATAAAATAGAATGTAAAGATAGCTTTGACTTTCAAACAGAAAAAATAGAAAATCTGCAATGTATGGATATAAGAAATAGAAAAAAATGAACATGTTTGTTAAAATTAATGATTTTGATAGTAGACGGGATCTTTTAAAAAAAAAATATGAAATAGTTATTGTGCTTGTCATATTTATATAAAAAAAATATTTTACTGGGATATTAAAGTACAAAAAGAATATCATAAGTATAATAAGTGAAGAATTTATAAGAAATACTGATTTTTTTTCAAGTGAAAAAATGTTGCATATTTTTTTAAGCATACTTGTTATGTGCAGGAAAAGTTTATAAAATTTTTTAAATATGAAAGTATAGCGATGAATGAAAAGTTTAGTATGTTATTTTTTGATATGAAAAAATTTTTTATATTGTTATATTTTGCTTTCCTTATTATTCTTAATATTGTAGATTTTTTTAACATTATTCCTAACGATTTGGATTTTTTTAAAAAAATACTTTCTTGGGTACTTATAGGCTATCTGTTTTACAGAATAAGCATTACAAGACTGCTTATTGGCTATAGGCTCAAAAAATATGATATTGCATTTATAGTTTCATTTTGTTTCATGACAATAGTTAAATCATTAGTTTTATATGTTAGAACTAATGCTGTGTCTGTTGTAAATTTTCCACTCTTTCATTTTGTTCTTTTAAAAATCCCAGACAATTATAATATGTTTATTTATTCTATGTTTATTGTAGGTTTGCTTTTAACTATATTTTTTTCAATAAATCTTATAATAAAGAATAAAATACATGAGAAATCTTTTTTGGGAAGCTTCAATTTTTCACAAACATATTTTTCTTTTATAATGATACATTTGTTTTCAATTGGATATCTTCTTTTCTTTGTTCTTGTTATATTTAACTTTTTTATGGAGTGGTTTGCTTTAGCGGTTGATTCTGTTATTTTGGTATTTGGTCTTTTATACTATGCTTTTAAACTTATATTGCATCATTTTGACTCAAAAGTTTCTGTTTTTTTAAATGATGTGACAAATTCAGGAAATGATTTCTATCAAAAGCTTATTTCACTGTTTTCACAAAAAAGTACTTTTTTTACTGGAATGTCCTTTTTGCTTTTACTTCATTTACTTGTTGATGTTGGAGTTTATTTGGTTCCTTATACTATAGGAACACAAAACACACTTTATTTTTCAAGTCTTAATGTTTTAGGTAGAGAACATGTTTCATTATTTAATTTTTTTGACATAGCAGAAAGTAGAATATATTATGATATGATAGGCCTTAATTCTGATTATTTTTTAATCGTATTTTTACTTTTATATTATATATTGAGTCTTTTATTTATGTATCTTATGTTACTTTTGCCATTTTATATATACTATAATAATGTTGCAGAAACACCGGTTAAAATACCTTATAAAATTAAAACATTTGTTATTTCTTCATTTATTGCTCTTTGTTTTATATGGATTTTTCTAAAAGGGCTTGATTTTCCAATAAAGATAGGTTTACCTTTGTCATCAACAGTTAAAGGAATAGATATATACACATCAAATATAGTTATAAACAACTTTTTCAACCAGTATGTATTACTTATTTTAGCGATTTTTTTTGTTTTAACATTATTTTTTGTCTCTTTTGAATTTAAAAGACATAAGTGTTTTTTTAATAAAATCTTTTACGTATTTGTAATATCTTTTTTCATGTTTTATATTTGCATGTATTCTTTTAGCTCATTAAAAGAAGAATTTAATACATTATCAAAAGTTGAAAGAGAGAGCCTTGGAACTGATTTTTTGGATTATAATAATATATATTCTGATTTAAACAGTTATAAAAATTCCAGATTTAAAATGACATATAGATATAAGGATTGTTTTAATGCAACAATTACTGCATTCTCAGATCTTAAGGTTAATACAGGAAGTATGGTTTATTTTAGTGAAAAACATAAGGATTTTCTTTATTTTGATTTTTATGATATAAATCCTTTGTGTGATGATTTGTTTTTTTTAAGCAATTCTAATGTTAATTTTGATTTAAAAAGCAAGTATGATCCAAAGAAGGGGCAGTTTCTTTCAAATAATATTTCAATGATATATTTTCTTGGAGAAAATTTTTATTCTTTAAAAAAAATTGATGATGAGAAGTATTTGGTTGAAATTAATCTTGATAGTGCATATGTAGGATCTTTGTTTATGCCAGATAAGAAGAATAATTCATTAAATGACATAATATATTTTGTTACATGTTTAAGACTATTGTTTCTTGTTAGCTTTTATGTTGCAGGTAATATTTTTCTGTTTTATTTCTTTTTTAAGAAGAATGTTTTTTCTTGTGATAAGTTTGATTAACAATATTAAACCTATAATCAAGTAAATTAGTGAAAAAAAATGTCCAACAGGCATAAACAAGATTTTAGATGTATTTTCTATTTCCTTGGTAAAATCTATGATGAATCTTAGTGAACTGTAAGTTATTATAAATAATGCTGTCAAAAACCCATCTTTTGTTTCTTTGAAAGTTTTTATAAAAAAAAGAACTTGGAATATGATAAGATTTTTGAATCCTTCAAATAGTTGATAAGGGAGTCTTTTATTGTTGTCATAAGCACTAAATACTATTCCTATTGAATTTTTTGTAACTATTCCTACAAGCTCCTGATTAATAAAATTTGCAAGTCTTCCAAAGGCAAGGCCTAAAGATAGAGGAACTACTATTATATCTGTAAGTTTTAAGTAATTTATTTTGTTTTTTCTGCAATAGCATATTATAGTTAAAAATCCAAATAGCATAGCACCATGTACAGACATTCCTCCCTGCCATACTGCAAAAATTTTTATAGGATTTGACCTGAAATATTCAAAATTATAAAAAAATATTTCAAATAATCTTGCTCCTAATAATGAAAACAATGTAAAATAAATGAAGAAGGTTTCTGTATTTTCTTCTTTTATATTCATTTTTATCATTTGATGTTTTATGTAAAAAAAAGAGAACAAAAATCCTATAAAATAAATTATTCCATACCATGTTATATTTATAAAACCTAATTGTATGGCATTTGGAGATATCATTTTAATTATTGTATAATTCTTCTATATACTCTTTTAGTGTTTTAGACTCAAAATCTATTGAAATTTTTTCATATTGTTGTTCTATGTTTTTTGATGCTTTATGAATTGTTGATAGAGAATTTAACATTTTTTCATCATTTTTAAATGTAAATTCGATAAAAGCATTTATGTACTGTTCTCTTATCAATTCATTTGGAAATCTTATTTGAATAGATTGTTTTAATATTTCTTTTAATGTAAAAATTAATATTTCATAATGATCTATTGAATAATCAACTGTTATTGGAAGTGAAAAAGAATTGAAAATTTCGCATCTTACAATATAAACATCATAATTTTCATTTAGTGTAAATCCTGAAAATTTTTCAATTATTTCCTTTTTTTT
Source organism: uncultured Methanosarcinales archaeon (assembly GCA_964429995.1). Lineage (GTDB taxonomy): Archaea > Nanobdellota > Nanobdellia > Woesearchaeales > UBA583 > UBA583. The sequence continues at coordinate 46,182 of CAYSDY010000004.1, read as the reverse complement.
ATTTAGTATTGGCAATATTGATTCAAACCTATCCTTATCGCTTATTATTGATGCAAAATTTTGTATTTGTTCTATCTCTGTTAGCTTTGGATTAAGCACCCTGTTAAACTCAAAAGAGTATATTGGATTAATTTTAGTCATAATCTTTTTAAAATCAGAGTTTTTATAAATGTATTTTATTTTATATTGACAATTTTAGCAAATTATTTAAATTGAAACAAATTTTATTTTATTAAAGCGGTATGATTATATTTTTGGTATTATCGAAACTGCTCTTTTTATGTGTGGCAAGGTCGGATAATCCGGTATTCCGCATCCCTGGAAAGGATGTCCCGTATGGGATTCTGGGTTCAAATCCCAGTCTTGCCGTATTCTTGATTTTATTATTCTATAAGGGATTTGAACTTTAGTTGTTTGTAAAGCAAACCAACGAACGAAGTGACTTTGCAAATCCTAAGTCTTGCCGTATTCTTGATTTTATTATTCTATAAGGGATTTGAACTTTAGTTGTTTGTAAAGCAAATCAACGAACGAAGTGACTTTGCAAATCCTAAGTCTTGCCGTATTCTTGATTTTCTGATTAATTTTATAAATGAACCTTGATTAATGTTTTTTAGAACTAGTCTTGGTAAGTTTATTAAGATTTGTTTTGTAGGTGACTCAAAATGGTATTTGAAATAGGAAGATTATGCGTTAAAACAGCAGGAAGAGATGCAATGCAGTATTGTGTTGTGGTTGAGGAAGTTGATAATAACTTTGTTATAGTTGATGGAAATACAAGAAGGAAAAAAGTTAATAAACTTCATATTGAGCCTTTGTCAAAAGTTCTTAAAATTAAAAAAGGTGCTTTAACAGCTGAAGTTCTTGCTTTGTTTGAGAAAGAAGGCATTGAAGTTAAAAAAAAAGTTAATGAATAAAATTTATTTTATATTTTCCATATTATGTTATGTATACTATTTTGTGTGCTTTTTGCATTTGTATCGTGTCTGAAGTATTGTCCTGTTCTTGTGTCTAAAGCTAAGTTTATTGAAGAATTCTCTGAAATTTCTATTGTATCTATCAAAATTGTTATATCTTGCCAACGATAATTAAAGTATGATATAAATTCTATTGTATCACGCCAGACACCATTTGCATTTCCTTGAAATATTTTTGCTTTATATATTGCTGTTTCTTTTAAATATTGGCATGTGCCAAAATAGTGTATAATATTTAATAAACTATTTGTTATACTTTCAGCATTGTGTTCTTTGTTATTGTTTCTTTGTTTTTCTCCTATGTGACATATAAAACCTGTACCTAGTGTTTTACAGTATCCAAAGAGTGCTACACTATCTTTTATTTGAGATGTTGCTATTATATTTTTACGATTATGTGATGTAGTAAAGCATCCCTCGTTTTGATTTATGGTTAAAATACGATTAAAATCGTATTCAGCAAGTTGTTCTAATCTTCTGCTAAAATAGAGCTTTTTTATTGATTCTTCTAATTTTAACTTAGATTGCATAGGTTTCTATGTTATATTATCTTTAAAAATATTTGTAAAAACAGGAATTTATATGATTTTATTTTATTACATAAACGTAAAGGCATAAACTTACCAAATATAGAGATAAAATCATTCACTTTAAAGAAAATTTATTTAGTTATTTTTAATCAAAAAGTAAACAAGGATTTATTTTAAATTGTAACATTTTTGCAGAATTTCTTCCACCATCACCTCCTTTTCTTTGCATTGTAATACTACCTATTTTTAAACTACCATTATTAGTAACTTTAATTTCATCTTTACCATAAATGTTCATAACAGTATTTATATCTTTTAATGCCCATTCGTATGAATTTATTTTTTTTTTCAAAATTACTAACATCCAATCAGCAGTAAATTTATCTCTTCCTTTTAAGATATCTGAAATGATTAATATTTTGTTTTCTCTAAAAAAACTTAAAATAAGATTTTGTTCTTCATCAGACATTTCATCTAAGAACATTCTTCTTTTATCTCTTACATTTTTTTTACATGGTTCTAATTCTCCAGTAAATAATTTTAATAACTTTACAATATTTTCTGGAATATTCCAAAGTTCAACATATTTATCAATCCATCTTTTATCTATCTGATTAAAACCTGAAGGATTACTAACTAGTTTAACAGATAAATTTTTACAGTCGATGCTTTCTTTTAACTTAATTGAAATTTGAACTTGAACATCAGTTTTATAGCTTCCCTTAATTTTTATTGCTTTAACATATTCTATTTCATCTAAATTATATTTCATGATTTGTAACCAATTTTGAGCATCAGTATGTTGTTTCCAATTATTAAACTTAATAATTATATCTTCTTCATTTCTAAAACCATTTTTAGCAGTTTTAGAACCTAATTTAACTTTTTTATTTAAATCCATTTTAATAATTCAAAAATAAATGTGTTTCATTGTTTAAAGGTTGTTCAATTTTTATTTCATAATCTAATAATGATTTTTCAACAATTTCTCCTAATAAAATCTTATTTATTTTTTCAAAAATTAATTTTAAAACAGGTACAGAAACACTATTACCAAATTGTTTATATGCTTGACTTCTTGAAACAGGGATTTTAAAAGTATCAGGAAAACCTTGAAGTCTTGCACATTCTCTTGGAGTTAATCTTCTAATTTTGCCATTTACTAAATAAGCACCAGTTTTGCCAGCGATACCTCCACCATAAGCAGACAATGTTATCCCATGTCCATTTATACTATAAATCCTTTCTCCTTGACCACCTTTATTAATTTTGCCAATTTGAATAGGTTTTAATTGTGGTGATTCTTCTTTCTTCCAAAATTCAATATCATTTCTATTAATAAAGAAAATATTATCTACTGATGATTCTAAAATGTCTTTTACAAAAATTTTTTTATTAATTGGCTTTGGGAATGTAAAATTATTTATTTTTAAATCTTTTCTAAAACAAACAAAATAAACTCTTTCTCTTGCTTGAGGTACGCCATAATTACTTGCTTTTAAAATGTCATAAAAAACATTATAACCTAATTCTTCTAGTTTGTCAACAATGGTATTTAAAGTGTCTCCATTTTTATGTTTAGTTAAATTTTTTACATTTTCTAAAAATAAAACCTTAGGTTTATGATAATTTGCAATTCTTAAAATGTCAAAAAATAATGTTCCTCTTATATCCTCAAAACCTTTTTGTTTTCCAGAAATACTAAATGCCTGACATGGAAATCCTGCACAAATAATTTCGTGTTTTGGTATATCAATTTCAGAAATCTGAGTAATATCTCCCTTTGGTATTTCATTAAAATTTTCTTTATATGTTTGTTGAGCATATTTGTCCCATTCGGAAGAAAATACACATTTATGACCAAAATCCTCTAAAGCAATTCTAAAACCACCAATTCCTGCAAAAAGATCAATAAATTTAAAATTTTCTTTCATATTAGTATATGCAATGTATAATATTTATATATTTTGTTAATTTTTTAAAAATTATTCTTTTAAAATGGTTACAATTGTTTTTTATTCGTGTTAATGTTTAATTTTTATGGATTTTGTTATGATGGTATTTTTCATAATATTACTTTCTTTTTTACTATCTCATATTTTTGAAAAAATAAAATTACCAAAAGTTTTGGCTCCTATTTTTGTTGGTTTTTGTTTTAGTTTTAGAAAAGATCTTTTTTCTGATTATTTGTATGTAATAGAATTATTATCTAATCTTGGGATAATATTGCTTTTGTTTTATATCGGTCTTGAAATAGACATAAAAGGGGTAAAAAAACAAAAAAAAGAAACTTTATTGATTGCTTTTTTGGCATTTTTTATGTCATTTTTTTTTGGGTTTGTATATTCTTTTTATTATCTTTCATATAGTCTTATTGTGAGTTTTGTAATAGCATCAACCTTATCTATTACAGCTGAAGGGATAATGACTGTATTGCTTGAAGAGAAAAGACTTTCAAAGAGTAAAACGGGTGAGGTTATAATTGCTGCTGGTATGATTGATGATATGATGGGGATATTGTTGTTAGTTATTATTTCATTTATAATTAGCATTAATACTTTTTCTTTTTTGGCTTTTCAGCCTATTCTTTTAGGAGTGATTGCTATTTTAATTGCTCATATTTTTTTTAAAAATGTTGTTAATTTTCTTGGAAAAATATTTATGTCTCATGAGAAGGATAATTACTATAATGTTTTTACACTTGCATTGATTTTTGTTTTAGGTCTTGCAAGTTTTTCTAATTACATAGGTCTTGATTTTTCGGTTGGTGCAATAGTTGCAGGTATTATGATAAATATTTCTTTATCAAGACAGGGAAAGAAGGGAATAAGAGATGAATATATGATAAACAAATTCATAAAATCAATATCATTTGGATTTTTAAGTTATATATTCTTTTTTTGGATTGGTTATAATATGTCTATTGAATTGATATTAAAAAATCCATTGCTTGGGATATCATTAGCCTTGATAGGTTTTTCCTCAAAAATGTTTGCAAGCCTTTTAGGAAGCTATATTGTACATGATAAATTCAAAAATGGTTTTCTTATAGGCTTAGGAATGAGTACAAAAGGGGCTATTGAAATGATTATTGCTGAAGTTGCAAGAAGTAGTGGGCTTATAAGTAATGATATATTTTCTGCTATAGTTCTTATGGGAATAATACTTACAGTATTTCCTGCAATAGCATTTGATAGAATGTGTTAGGTTTGTAATATTAAATATAAAAATTTTATAAAACATTATATGTAAGGCTAAGTTTTTTAAGCATATTTCTATTTTATCTATAATTGAATGGAAAAATTTACAAAAATTGTTGCAACCTTAGGACCTTCAACAGATAGTGTTGATGTAATAAGGAGTTTGTATAAGGCAGGAATGAATGTTGCAAGACTTAATTTTTCTCATGGAGATTACGATTATTTTGAAAAATTAATATCAAACATAAGAGAAGTTTCTAATGAGATAGCTATATTACTTGATACTAAAGGACCAGAAATAAGAACTGGAAAAATAGAATCAGGAGAGATTATTCTTAAAGAAAATCAAGAACTTATACTTACAAAAAAAGATGTTTTAGGTAATGAGAAGATGATTCATATCAACTATGCAAAACTTGAAAAAGTTTCTGTAGGCAATAAGGTGCTTATTGATGATGGATTGATAGAGTGTGAGGTAGTAGAAGTTAGTAATGATGAACTTTTAGTTAAAGTTTTAAATGGTGGAATTTTGGGATCAAGAAAAACAGTATCAATATGGGGACATAATGTTGAGATTCCATTTCTTTCAGAAAAAGATGTTGAAGATATAAAATTTGGAATAAAACATAATATTGATTATATTGCTGCATCTTTTGTAAGAAATGCACAAGAAGTTTTAGAATTAAAAGAATTTTTATTAAAAAATGATTCAAATATAAGAATTATTTCAAAGATAGAACATGCAGATGCTGTTAAAAATATAGATGAAATTATTTCTGCATCATCAGCAATAATGGTTGCAAGAGGAGATTTGGGTGTTGAAATGCCTTTAGAAGCTGTTCCTAAAGTGCAGATGGAAATAATAGAAAAATGTAATTATTTTGGTAAACCTGTAATCGTTGCAACTCAGATGCTTGAGAGTATGAAAATTAATCCAAGACCTACAAGGGCTGAAGTTTCAGATGTTGCTAGTGCTATTTTGCAAGGAGCTGATGCTGTAATGCTTTCAGGAGAAACTGCATCTGGGAAATATCCTGTAAAAGCTGTTGCAGTGATGACAAAAATTGCTAAGAATTATGATATGGATGTTGTTTCAAAATTATCTGAAAATTCTTTTGGTAATCTTGCTAAATTTAAATATCCAATATCAACTTTTGTTACACTTTCAGCATCTGTTGCTGCAAAAACATTAAATGCTAAGGCTATAATAACACCTACAGAGAGTGGTTTTACCGCAAGAAAAGTTGCAAGATTTAAAAGCAAGTGTCCTATTTACGCACTTACAAGAAATTATACAGTATTAAGGCAATTACAATTATCAAGAGGAGTATTTCCTGTCTATTTTGAATTTGATTGTGATAAGGAAATTTGTGGTTATGATCAGATGATTGAAAAACTAGTTATTGATAAATATAATACTAAAGAATTTGGCGAAAATGATATTATAGTTATTACAGCAGGTCATATAAAACTTAAACAGGGAAATACTAATATGCTTGAGGTTTACAAGATTTCTGATTTTTTAACAAATAATTAATTTTTATTTTTTCTAATTAACTGATTAATATTTATAAACAGTTTGTGATAATATTATTTTATGACTGTTGATTGTGATTTAGATGATTTAGATTATGTTTCTATAATAAGTAATTTTTTAAACCTTAGAAAGAGTCAGGTAAAAAATGTCTTAAATTTGATTGAGGATTGTGCAACAGTTCCTTTTATTGCAAGATATCGTAAGGAGGTAACAGGCAATCTTTGTGAAACACAGATAAGAAGTATAATTGAGAAAAAAGAAAAGGAGGAAAATCTTTTCAAACTTAAAAAAACAGCAATGAATCAGATATATGAACAAGGAAAGTTAACACAGGAATTAAAAGATTCAATAATTCTTTGTTCTTCTATTTCTCAGGTTGAAGACATATATTCTATTTATAGAAGAAAAAAAAAGACAAAAGCACAAATTGCGATTGAAAAAGGATTTGAAATTGTTGCTTTAATGATTAAAGAGCAGAAAAAAATAGAGATTCCATATTTACTCTTACAAAAGTATTCTGCAGATGAAATTATTGAGGGTGCAAATGATATAGTTATTGCAGAAATTGCTGATGATGTTAAAAACAGGGAATATGTAAGGTCTTATTTCTTAAAACATGGCGAAATAGAATCAAAGTTAAAAGAGAACAGAAATGGTTTTTCTGAAAATATTTTAAGGCAAATACCTAAATTTGAGATTTATTATTCTTTTTTAAAACATGTGTTAACAATTAAGGCTTATCAGATTCTTGCTCTTAACAGAGCAGATAAGCTTGGTATTTTAAATGTGAAATTAAAAAAAGATATTATTGCATTAGAAGGTTTAAATGAGAAGTATCAAGTAGTTACTGATGAACTTAGATATTGTGTTAAAGAAGGTTTTAATAGAATTTTTTCATCCATTGAAACAGAAATAAGAAACATGCTCACTGAAAAGGCTGAAATAGAGAGTATAAGAACTTTTCAGATGAATCTTAAGAATCTTTTGATGGTTAAACCTGAATATGGAAAAGTTGTGTTAGGAGTAGATCCAGGTTTTAGAACAGGTTGCAAATTGGCAATAATAGATAAACAGATGAATCCTTTAGAATTTTCAAAAGTTTATATTGAAAAAAAACAAGAATTTTTGGATGAAATTAAAAGATTGAAAGAAAAATATAGATTTGATGTTATTGCTTTAGGTAATGGTACTGGATCTTTACAGGCAAATGAAATATTAAAAGATTATGTTGTTGAAATGGTTAATGAGGATGGAGCAAGTGTTTATTCGGCAAGTGATGTTGCAAACGAAGAATTTGAAAATCTTGATGCTACAGATAGAGGAACTATATCTATTGCAAGAAGGTATGTAGATCCTTTGTCTGAACTTGTAAAAGTTCCTGTAGGCAGTATTGGTGTTGGGATGTATCAACATGATATGAATCAAAAAGAACTTGAAAAAAAATTAAGTTATGTTGTTGAGGATGTGGTTAATTCTGTGGGGATTAATGTTAATACATCAGGGATACATATCTTAAAATTTATTTCAGGCCTTGATCTTAGAACTGCTAAAAAAATTGTTGCAAACAAACCATATAAAAACAGGGAATGTCTTAAGAAAATCTTATCTGATAAGGCATATCAGCAATCTGTTGGATTTTTACGTGTTTTTGATTCAAATGAAAAATTAGATAATACAAATATTCATCCAGAACAATATAAACTGGCAAGATATGTAATAGAGAATAATATTAAGAATTTTTCACTGGATTTAAAGGAGTATTATAATGATTGTAATCAGGTTACAATAGATGATATATGGAAAGCTTATGAAAATATAGGATATGACATAAGGCAGAATACTGCAAAACTTAGTGTTAATAATAATATTTCTATTGAAGACATTAAAGTTGATTCTGTTTATGATGGCATAGTAAGAAATGTTATGCAGTTTGGAGCTTTTGTTGATATAGGTGTTAAGCAAAACGGATTGGTGCACATTTCTATGATTAGTGATGGATTTATAAAAGATCCTTTAAGCGTTGTTAAAGTGGGAGATAAAGTGAGAGTTAAGGTTTTATCTGTTGATATTAAATTATCAAAAATACAATTAAGCATGAGAGATTTATGAATATGAATAATTGAAATAAAAAATTTTAATATAGAACTTAAGAAGAATAAGGTTTTTTAAATTCTTAATACCTAAAATTTTATAAAATTTGGATTATTTAGATTATTTATGATAGTTGGTATAGTTGGTAAACCTAATGTTGGAAAATCAGCATTTTTCAGAGCATTAACCTTAGCACATGCTGAGTCGGGGAATTTCCCTTTTACTACAATTAATGCAAATTCTGCAATCGGTTATGTTAAAGTAAAAGATCCTGCAATTGATTTTTCAAAACATTCAAATCCACGTGAAGGGTATGTTATTGGTGATTTTAGATTCGTGCCTATTGAGGTTATTGATGTTGCAGGTCTTGTTCCTGGTGCTAATGAAGGAAAAGGTCTTGGAAATAAATTTTTAGATGATTTAAGACAGGCTGATGTGCTTATACATGTTATAGATCTTTCTGGTGCAACTAATGAAAAAGGAGAAGTTTGTCCCATAAATTCTTATGATCCAGCTAATGATGTAAAATTTTTAGAAGAGGAAATAGATCTTTGGTTTTTTAACATAATAAAAAGGAACTGGGATAGCATAAGCAAAAAAATAAGACTGCAGGATATGAAAATGGAAGTAGCTTTTGGGATGGTTTTGTCTGGACTTAAGATAAATGAAAACCAGATTTTAAGTGCAATATCAACGCTTAATCTTAATAAAACAAATATTGAAAACAACCTTTTTGAATTTTCAAAAGAGTTAAGAAGAATAACAAAACCAATGATTATTGCAGCTAACAAGTGTGATGTTTTACAGGAGAACAATCTTTTTAAAAAGAAAATTGAGGATCTTAGATATAAATTTCCTAAATATACAATAATTCCTGTTACTGCTGAATATGAATGGAATTTAAAACAGGCACAAAAAGCAGGTCTTATAGAGTATATTCCAGGTGATAGTGTTTTTAGTATAATTGATGAATCTAAACTAAAAGATATTCAGATTAAAGGTTTAGCAAAAATAAAAGAAGTATTGGCGAATATGGAATCAACAGGTGTTCAAGAGTCTATAAACAGTGCAGTTTTTGATTTACTTAAAATGAAGCCAATATTTCCTGGAGGAGTTTCAAAATTAGAGGACAGTTTTGGAAATGTTCTTCCTGATTGTTTTTTAATGGATAATAGTGCAACAGCATTAGATTTTGCTTATAGGTTGCATACTGATTTTGGTAAAAATTTTATAAAGGCAATAAATGTCAGAACTAAAAGAATGGTTGGAAAAGAACATGTTTTAGATTTTGGGGACATTGTTGAAATAGTTAGTGGCAAGTAATATGAATTTTTATTAAAAACCCTTGTATTATTTTAATTTCTTTTAAAGTTATAGTTAAGTATTTAAATTAACAACTTGTAAGATATATGTGATGGAAGATTTAATTACATACCTTAAGAGTGTTTGGAAGAATTATGTTATTATAATTCTACTGATACTTTTATTATTCGTTGCAGTGAGTTTTCAAGGAATGTTTACCTCATATTCCTTTGCTGCAAGAAGTACTAATGATATGGCTTATCAGAGTAAATCAACAATGGTTGATAGTAGTGGATATTATGCAGGATCTAGTTTTGCTCCTTTAGAGGTTGAACGTAAGATAATTTATAATGCAAATATTAATTTAAAAAGTGATAATTATGATTATTCTAAAACACAGATAGATGCATCGGTTAAGGCACATTCAGTTTTACTTTTAAATCAATATGAAAATGAATACAGAGATAATTATAAGACGATTTCATATTCATTTAAAGTTCCAAGCGACAAATTTGACATGTTCGTGTTAGAACTTAAAAATTATGGTGAAGTTGAAAATTACAACATATATTCTAATGATGCAACAGGAGTTTATACTGATTATTCAGATAGGGTTGAAAGATATAATGAGCAAATGTTAAAGTATAGATTGATGCTTGCAAAAACCAATCTTACAATAGATGAAGAAATTAAAATAAATCAAAGAATTGATACTATTGAAGATTCAATGTTTTTTTTCAATACACAACTTGCAAATATTGATCAGAAAGTAGAATATAGTCAGGTTAGTTTAACTCTTAGAGAAAAACCTTCTGTTTGGTCAGAGATAGATTTTTTAGGTTTTAAAGATGGATTAAAGATGTTTGTTAAATCTCTTGAGGCAGGAATACAGTTTATATTATATGTATTAGGTTTTATAGTACCATTCCTGTTTATTTATGGAATATCCAAATTCGTTAAAAGATTTAAAAGATAATATTTCAAATTTTTTATCGTATTTTATTTTTTCTATCAATTAATTTTATAAATAACAAAAAACTATAAATAGTATTATGATTATAGTTAATACACCAAATGTTGAAGGTAAGAAAATAAAAGAAACATTAGGTATGGTTAGGGGTAGTTCAGTTAGAGCTAAATGGTTTGGTAAAGATATTCTTGCAGGTTTTAAGAATCTTGTAGGAGGAGAAATGACAACATACATGGAATTACTTGAAGAAGCACGTGAAGCTGCACTAAATAGGATGGTAAAAGATGCTGAAAAAATAGGTGCTGATGCAATTTTAAATGTAAGATTTTCAACATCTGCAATAGCTCAGGGTGCTGCTGAAATACTTGTTTATGGTACAGCTGTAAAATTTAATTGATTGAAAATGATAGATAAGGCTCAAATGTTATATGACAAGAGCAGGGCTTGTGGTGAAATAAAAAAGGAACTTAATGTTTTTGCACTTATATCATTTATTTTTTTCATGATATATTTTGTGTTTTTTATTTTTAGTGATGCTTACAATTATGTGTTTTTTAGTATAAAATTAGTCTTGCTTATTGCAGTTTTTTTGAGTTCTTTTCTTGCAATGTATTTTATAGAAATGGATAAGGATAAATATTACGGTTTAGGTTTATCATCTGCAAGTTTGATTATGACAATTTTTTTATTTTTTATGGTTATGTTTTAAAGCTAATATTATAAAAAATATTTAATCTTTATCAAATTTTTAAAAACATATATAAATATTTTTATATAATTATTATCTATGGGAAAAATAAAAATAGGTTTAGAAATCCATATGTATCTTAATACAAAAGAAAAATTATTCTGCGATTGTTGCAAAGCTAAGAAGAATGATGAGGTAAATTCTAAAATATGTCCTATTTGTACAGGTCAGCCAGGAGCAAAACCTATGTTGCCTAACAAAGATGCATTGTTTAAGACAATAAAACTTGGAATAATATTTGGATCTAAAATAACAAATGTAACTAATTTTCAAAGAAAACAATATACATGGCCAGATATGCCTGTAGGGTTTCAAAGAACTGTTTCTGGTAATGTTGTGCCAACAGGAGTTGGTGGATCTTTTATGGGTATTGGAATAGAAGAATTACATTTAGAAGAAGATCCTGCTGCATGGGATCCTGTTACTGGAGAGATAAATTATAACAGGGCAGGATCTCCATTGGCAGAAATTGTTACAAAACCAGAATTTGAGTCTACAGATCAGTTAAGGGAATGGCTTAAGGAATTAGTTCTTGTTGCTGATTATATTGATGCTATAGATACTGATTTTAACATAAAATCTGATGTTAACGTATCAATAGAAGAAACTGGTTTTAAAAGAGTTGAAATAAAAAATGTTAATTCTTTTACAAACATAGTTAATGCTGCTGAGTGTGAGATTGAAAGACAAAGAAAATTATTTTTAAAAGGAGATGTAATAAAACAGGAAACAAGAAGATTCAATGAGCAGACAAATACAACAGATTTTATGAGAAGCAAGGAAAATGCACAAGATTACATGTTTATTCCTGAGGTTGATTTGCCATCTATTGTAATTGAAGATTCATTGGTTGAAGAACTAAGAAAAAGTATTCCTGAACTTGCTTGTGAAAAAAGATTAAGATATCAGAAATATGGTTTATCAAAAGAAGATTGTGATGTGCTTGTTTGTGATAAATATATGGCATATCTTTTTGAATCTGCAATAAAAATTGGACTTGATCCTAAAGAATCAGGCTTATTTTTAAGGCGTGAAATACTTAGGGTTTTAAATTATAATAAGGGCTCTTTTGAAGATCTTAAGAATAAAAATATTGATAATCAGATAATTGTTTTATTATCACTTCTTTTAAAGTCTGAAATATCCTATACGACTGCACAAAAACTTATGGAAAAATTATATGATGCTTCGTTTGATGTTGCAGATTATGTAAAATCTAATAATCTTATGCAGATAAGTGATAATTCTTTATTAGAAGAATTGGTTGATAATGCAATAAAATCATCTCCTAAAATTGTTGCTGATTATAAATCTGGAAACACTAAAGCTTTAAATTCTATTGTTGGAATGGTAATGAATGTAACTAAAGGAAAAGCTAATCCATCTGTTGTAAATAAAATTCTTTTAGATAAAATAAAAAATTTATAAAAACTTAAATGGGTAATTATTTATCAAATCATGTTTTAAGAAATTCAAAAAGGGCATGTTTTGATTATTCTATGATTGATAAAGATGATAGAATACTTGCATGTTTTTCTGGTGGAAAAGATAGTTTTGCACTTATTTGTGCATTAGATATGCTTAATAAAAAAATAAAAGATAAGTTTTATTTTAAAATATTGTGCATAGATCCTGGATTTGATAAGGATTTTTCTATCAATATAGATAAAGTTTTATCAGGCATAGGATTTGATTATGAAATAATAAAGAGTAATATTAAGGGTATTATTTTAGAACAGGATAAAAACGGCAAACTTAACAGATGTTTTATGTGTTCAAGATTAAGAAGAGGAATAATATATGATTATGCAGTTAAATTTGGTTTTAATACTGTTGCACTTGGACATAATCTTGATGATGCAATAGAAAACACATTGTTAAATACATTTTTTTCGTATAAGACATCGTTTATGAAACCAAAATATTATGCTGATAAATATCCTATAAAAATAATAAGACCATTAATATATATAGAAGAACAACAGATTGAAAAATACGTAAAGTTAATTAATTATTTGCCAATTAAGAACAACTGTCCACTTAAAACCGATGATTCTAAACGATTATTTTTTAAAAACATGATTACTCAACTTAAGAAAAATCATCCTAAAGTAACTGAATCTGCAATGAATTCTTTTAAGAACATAGTAGAAATTAACAAGTGGAATTAAACTTAATTAGAATATGTTGGTTTTAAAGTGGAAGGTCACCCATTCTTTTCCGTTGGATAACAGTACTCAATTGAGCCAACCTGGCTTAACTTCTGTGTTCGAAATGGGAACAGGTGTAACCCAAGGCTGTTTGAACCTTCTACTAATAGTAGTGATGATGAATTTATAAAGTTTTTGTTGTTGTGATATGTAATTAATCATTCAATTGATAAATATTGTAGTTTAAATGTAATTGATTTTTTACAAATGTTTCTCTTTCATAAACTTGTAAATTTTTAATATTTATAATAAATTTAAAATGTATAATTATAAAAATATTTCTTTTATAAAAATTTTAACTTTAACTAAGAATAGTGTTTGTATTAACAAAAAATTTAACACATTAATTGGTGTTTTTGTATTGTTTCTACATAAAAGATTGTAGAAAGTTTTATAAAAAAATTGTATATAGATTATATATGAAGATTAATTGGAATTCATTTGTGCCTGTATGTTTTGGAAGAAAAAATGAATTTACCATTTTTGAAAAATTTTGTAAGGTTTTAGTTGAGTTTTTTATTTTTATAATCATTGTTTTTTCAATGATATGGTATATGATATTTAGGTTTTATCTTGAGTATCCAATTAGTGCAGTTTTTGTAATTACAACATTGTTTTTTATAACAAATATAATTATTATGATTATGTTATTGCTTTTTTTCTGTGATTTTTTTTATAAAGAAATAACTTTAAAACTTAATAGGATAAGAGAGAAAATATTTAAATCAGATATGGTTGAATTAATATCTGCAAATGAGGAGAATGCTCTTGAATTTATACAATTAAATCAGGGTATGGCACATATGATGCAAAAATTTAATACATTGATAAGGCAAGAGAAAAAGCAATCCTGTATAGATCCTTTAACATCTTGCTATAATCGTAGGGCAATGACCATAAATTTTGATTATATAGTAAAAAAATCCGTAAGAGAAGATAAGACTTTTGCTTTAGCCATACTTGATCTTGATAGATTTAAAAGGGTTAACGATACATACGGTCATAATGTTGGTGATAAGGTGCTTATTGAATTTTCAAAGATAATAAAGGAAAATATACGTAAATGTGATTTTTTATACAGAATAGGCGGTGAAGAATTTCTTATAATATTTACTGATATAGATGATGAAAAGATAAAATATATTTTTTCACGGTTATCAAAAAATGTTCCTTATAGGTTAAAAAAAGCTATTAATGAGATAGACATGGAAATAACAATGAGTGGTGGAGTTGTATTTTCAAAAGAATATGATATTAATAAGGATCCTAAGATTCTTTTGGATTCTATGCTTAAATCTGCTGATGAATTGCTATATAAGGCAAAGAGTGATGGTAGGAACAGAGTATATTTTTAGATTATTGTTTGAAAAAATCTTTGACTTTTAACTTAAGGATTAATTGATTGGATAATTAAAATAGCAAGGATTTTTAATATTTATTTCAAATATTCTTTTTGATTTATTTTTGCAACAAGTTCTATTGCCCATTCTTCATTACAGTATCCATTGGGTTGTAATGGATAATTATTTTCTACAAATTCTCCTACTGAAACTAATATATCACCTAGATGAATTATTTCTATTATATCATCCTTATGTTTTGTAAAATCTTTGATATTGTTTATCTTTTTAACTTCATTGGATTTTAATTTTACTATAGGGCCTTCTATTGAATCACATTGAGTTATTATTGTTGCTTTTCCGGGAAAATCAAGTCTTAATTGAGTGCCTGTTGCAATAAAATTATCAAGTACTTTTATTGTTAAAGGATTTAGCGAGCATGATGCAAATCCACTTACTCTACTTCTTCCATACCTTAATCTTAAACCTCCTCTTGTTTTGGGAAAACAGACTACAGGCCTACCTGCAACCATTTGTGAAAATAATTTGCTTTGATTGGTTGAACTATTTTCTTTTAATTTTTTTATTTCTTTTGTAAATTCCCAGTTTTTAAGATCGTATTTATCCTTTAATTTTTCGATTGTTCTATTTATCTTGTTTGATTTTTGAGCTATACATTCACACAGTATAAGGCACATTCCTCCTCTTATTTTGTTTGTTTTTATGCCCTCTATGTTTTTATAATTTGTCACTTCAACAGTTTCTGTTGCAGGTCCTGATATTTTAACTCCTATGTTTTTTAAAATTGTTTCTATTTGCTTGTTTTCTGGTAAATATTGTAGATTTGTTATTTTGGTATTATAGTCGTTTATTTCTGTTATAGTTCTCATGATTTCGTTTTGTTTTGGCGTATAGCTATTTATATTGAATTCTTTTCTTAGATAATCTGCTATTATTACACTAAAAGCACCAGCAGTTCCTCCAGCAGCTCTTATTGGACCTGCATAATTAAGTGTTAAAAAGTTTGAATTGGTTGATTTATCTGTGTTGATTTCTATATTTATGAGTCCTTCAAGTGGTGCTGAAATTATTCCTAATGTAAGATATGCAAATCCAAATCTTATGCCTGCTAAGATTGCCTGTTCTTTATTATTAAATTTGCAGAATTTTTCCTGTGCTATTTCTTTTGCTATTATGAGGGCAATTTCAAGATCAAGTTTTTGAATGTTTTGTTCTAATTCATGTATACGTTCTTTTATTCCACAGTTAAGTATCATTGGATATTCTATGTTTAAAAGATTTTCAACTCTTTGTGATATGGTTTGAACTATTGGTACTTCAACAAAGTCTTTAGGGTCGTACCCTTTTTTTTTTGCGTTATTAGATATTTCGTATGCTTTATTTAATTGTGAATTTATCTGATTGAAATACCTGTTAATGTCATTCATTATAATTCTACTTGTTTAATATTTAAAAAATTAACTTTTGTGCTGGGTTAATATTAATGTTAAATTGTGTTTAAAAGAAAATTTTGACTTTTTATATTAAAACCAAAAATAATCCTAAGAGGAGTGTTTCTTTGTAATAATTTATTTTTGTATGATTTTTTAATACTTGTTTATCTGTATTTAAGTTTGGGTCATCACTAGCTTTATAAGTAATTATATATACATATTTTTTAGTATGAAAGATAAAATAATCATAAAAGGAGCAAGAGAACATAACTTAAAGGATATTGATATTGAAATTCCAAGAAATAAATTTGTTGTAATTACAGGCGTTTCTGGTTCTGGTAAATCAACACTTGCATTTGATACTATATATGCTGAAGGTCAAAGAAGGTATGTTGAATCTTTATCCTCTTATGCAAGACAATTCTTAGGACTTATGGAAAAACCTGATGTTGATTTGATAGATGGGCTAAGTCCTGCTATTTCTATTGAACAAAAAACTACATCAAAAAATCCAAGATCAACTGTTGGAACAGTTACAGAAATATATGATTATTTAAGGCTTATATATGCAAGAATAGGTATTGCACATTGTCCTATCTGTTCAAGAAAAATAATGCCTACAACTGTTGAAAATATTGTTAATGAGATATTAAAGGATGATGGCAAAAAAATAGCTGTTTTATCTCCTGTTGTTTCTGGTAAAAAAGGTACTTATGAAAAATTATTTGAGAAATTTGTAAAGGATGGTTTTACAAAAGTAAGAGTTAATTCAGTTATGTATAATCTTGATACTGTATTAGATGAAATTAAACTTGATAGATATGAAAATCATTTTATTGAAGTTGTTGTTGACAGGCTCATTGTTAATGCTGAAAATAAACAAAGACTGTATCAGGCAGTAGAACACAGTGTTGAATATTCTGATGGAAAGGTTATAATACTTGATGTTGATATGGATAATAGTATTGAAAATAAAGATCAATCCAAAAAGATAGAAGAAAAAAAGCAGGAAAAAGTATATTCTACATTTGGTTCTTGTCCTGTACATCATGATATTGTATTTCAAAAACTTGAGCCAAGAATGTTTTCATTTAACTCACCTTTTGGGGCATGTCCTACATGTCTTGGATTAGGTGAAATAATGAAACCTTCAGAGGATCTTATAATTCCTGATAAATCAAAATCTATACTTGAGGGAGCTATTGCTGTTTATGGCAAGATGGATAATAGCTGGCGTATTACGCAGATGGCTGCAATTGGTAAGGCATTTGGTTTTGATGTTACAACACCTATTGAAAAATTTACAAAAGAGCAGTATGATATTCTTATGTATGGAATGAAAAAACCTATAAAATCTAAATGGGAGACAGGAGCTGTTATGAGACAACTTGAAAATGGATGGGAAGGACTTATTAATCAGACTGAAAGGTTGTTTTATCAGACTGAATCAGAATATAGAAAAGATCAGTTAAACAAGTTTTTTAAAATGTCTAAATGTCCTACATGTCTTGGAAAAAGGTTAAAAGATACGATACTTGCAGTAAAGCTTAATGGAAAATCCATAATAGAATTAACAGATATGAGTATTAGTGATCTTTTGATTTTTTTTAAGGAATTGTCGCAATATCTTGATGATAAGGATAACATGATTGCAAAACAGGTGTTAAAAGAAATAAATGACAGGCTTGGTTTTCTTGAGAGTGTTGGTATAGGATATCTTACTTTGTCTAGAAAATCTGCAACTTTAAGTGGAGGAGAGTCACAAAGAATAAGGCTTGCAACACAGATAGGGTCTAATCTTACAGGTGTTTTGTATATTCTTGATGAACCATCTATAGGATTGCATCAAAGTGATAATAGAAAATTGATATCAACTCTTATAAAATTAAGAGACATAGGAAATACATTAATTGTTGTTGAACATGATGAGGAAACCATGCTTGAATCAGACTACATCATAGATATGGGACCTGGTGCAGGACTTGCTGGTGGAAATGTTTGTGCTAAGGGAACACCGCAAGAAATTATTGATAATGAAAATTCCCTTACAGGAGATTATCTTTCTAAAAGAAAACAGATTATTGTTAAGAATAATCTTCGTAAAATTAATGAATTTATAGAAATAAGAGGTGCTGTTGAGAATAATCTTAAGAATGTTGATGTGAAACTTCCAACCAAAGTTTTTTGCTGTATTACAGGTGTTTCTGGTTCTGGTAAATCTACACTTATAAATCAGACATTGGTTCCTGCATTAAAAAAACATATGGGCATGGAATATGAAAATATGGGTAAGCATGATTTTTTTAGCATTCCAAAAGATGTGACTAATATGGTTGTAATAGATCAGAGTCCTATAGGTAAGACTCCAAGATCTAATCCAGCTACTTACATAAAAGTTTTTGATGACATAAGAAATATTTTTGCAAACTCTAAGGAGGCTAAAATAAGAGGGTATGATATTGGTCGTTTTTCATTTAATGTTAAAGGTGGAAGGTGTGAAAAATGCATGGGGGATGGAATTATAAAAATTGAGATGAATTTTTTGCCTGATGTTTATGTAAAATGTGAAGAATGTAACGGATTAAGATATAATAGTGAAACTTTAAGTGTTAAATACAATGGCAAAAGTATAGCTGATGTACTTGATATGGATGTTGCAACAGCTCTTGAGTTTTTTAATAATCATCCATCCATTAAAAGAAAATTATCAACACTTAATGATGTTGGTTTAGGATATATAAAACTTGGACAGTCTTCAACTACATTAAGTGGAGGAGAATCCCAAAGAATAAAACTTACAAAAGAATTGGCTAAATTTAAGAAAGGACATACTATTTATGTTCTTGATGAGCCAACTACAGGTCTTCACTTTGATGATGTTAAAAAATTGATTGATGTACTTGAAAGATTGGTTGATAAAGGCAATTCTGTTTTTGTAATTGAGCATAATCTTGATGTTGTAAAAAATGCTGATTATATAATTGATCTTGGTCCTAAGGGTGGAGATAATGGTGGAAAAATAATTGCACAAGGAACAGTTGAGCAGGTTAGTAATATTAAGGGAAGTCTTACTGGAAAGTTTTTAAAAGAGATTCTTGATAAGGAAAAATGAAAGATGAAATCTTAAAACATGTTTGTTATACAGAACTTGTTTATGATAGAATTAATAAAAAGCTTAAAAAAAATTTTACTAAAGAAGAAATTGAAAAATTTATTTTTGATGTTTTAGATAAAACAAATGATGAATGTTTTTTTAAAAATGGAAAAAATATTTATGTATATAGTAAAAAATCTGGTATAAAAATTACTATTAATTCAAAGACATTTAGGATAATTACAGTTGATATTATTTAATTTTTCTTTTACTTCTGTTATATGATATTACATAGTTGTGAACGCAATTTCTTATGTGTCTTATTAAAAGTAGCATTTTTGAATTTTTATCAAATATTAAAGGGTTTAATGAATATAATGTATATATCTCCTCGTTTTTTTTTGCAATAGATATTATGTCGCATCTTAAATTTAATTCTTTTAATGCAGATTTTGCAGAATTAAGCTGACCTTTTCCACCATCAATTATTATAAGGTCTGGCATGTTTTTTTTTTCTTCTTTTATTCTTTTGTATCTTCTGTATATTACTTCATGCATTGCCTTAAAATCATCATTGTATCCACTAAAACTTTTGATTTTAAATCTTCTGTATTCTTGCTTGTTTTCAACACCGTTTTTGAATTGAACCATACCTGCAACAATATCTGAGTATCCAAGATTTGATATGTCAAAGCATTCTATTATATTTGGAACACTTTTTAATTTAAGGTTTGATTTCATTTCCTCTAATATGTTTTTTTCATTAAATGAATCTATTGCATTTTTTTGTGCAAGTAATATTAATTTATGTTTTTCACCTTGCTTAGGGATAATTATTTTTGTTTTGTATGCTGAAAATTT
This sequence comes from uncultured Methanosarcinales archaeon, assembly GCA_964429995.1. Taxonomy (GTDB): domain Archaea; phylum Nanobdellota; class Nanobdellia; order Woesearchaeales; family UBA583; genus UBA583. The sequence continues at coordinate 25,868 of CAYSDY010000004.1, read as the reverse complement.
TGAAATGTATTCTTCTAAAAGTTCTTTTTCTTCCTGTGGTTTGGAATTTAAGAGTATTTCTTTTGGAGGTATGTTTTTTGAGTAGTACATTTTTATGAATTCATCAAGTAAATCTTCTTTTATGTAATCAAAATTGTATATCTCTTTTTTTGTTATAAGTCCTTTTTTAATTTTTAATACCTGAATTAATGTTTTTTTTGATGCCTGATTTTCTATACCAGATATTATGTCTTGATCATATATTTTCTTAAGATCTACTTTTTGTTTTTCTTTTAATGATTTTATTATTGAAATATCATTTTTAAGTTTTTGTGCAATTTCAAAATTCAACTTTTCTGATTCATCTTTCATTCTATTTTCCAGCTTTTTAAGTATAGGGTTTATATTGCCTTTAAGAAATTGTTTTGCAGATTCAACATTTTGCATGTATTCTTTAATGTTTATGTCATTTATAGTTTTTGATGGTGCTCTTTCTATTTGATAATTTAATGTTGATTTTGAAGAATATGTTTTAGGTGTTATTAATTTAAATAATCTTACAGTTACATCAAATATTTGATTTCTTGTTATTGTTTCTGAGAATGGTCCTATAAAAAAATCATTTTTTTTGCCTGTATTGATTCTTGATAATTTGATTTTAGGGATATTTTCATCTGTTATTTGTATGTATGCATATGTTTTTGAATCTTTAAGACTTATGTTATATTTTGGCTTATGTGTTTTTATTAATTTGTTTTCAAGAAGTAATGCTTCTATTTCATTATCAACTATAATGTATTCTATGTTTTTTATGTGGGTTACTAAAACAGAAGTTTTTGCTGTTTTTATTGTTGAATCAGAAAAATATGATTTTACTCTTTTACTTAGATTTTTTGCTTTACCTATGTATATTATTTCTTTTTTTTCATTTTTAAAAATATATACTCCAGGATTATTAGGCAAATTTTCTAATATATTTTTCAACATTTACTATATATATGGTTTGTTTGTTTTTTATATTTTTGTTTTTGTTAAAAATTGTAGTTGTTGGTATATTTTATAAATAATGAATAATTAGAATTCTTATGGATTTTAAACTTGTTTCTAATTTTGAGATGTCAGATGCTCAATCAAAAGCTGTTGAGAGTATAGTTAATGGACTTAATAAGGATTATGATAAACAGACATTACTTGGAATAACTGGTTCTGGTAAAACATTTTGTATGGCAAACATAATTAAAAAATATAATAAACCTACATTAGTTTTAGCTCATAATAAGATATTAGCAGCACAACTTTATCAGGAATTTAAACAATTATTTCCTGAAAATAGAGTTGAATATTTTATTTCTTATTATGATTATTATCAGCCTGAAAGTTATATTCCAACATCAGATACATATATTGAAAAAGAAGCTACTGTTAATTCTGAAATTGAGAAGATGAGAATAAAAGCTATTGCATCTCTTATGTCAAGAAAAGATACTATAGTTATAGCTTCAATATCTTGCATATATGGATCTGGGAATCCTAAGGATTTTAAGGATTTGTCTGTTGCTGTTAAAATTGGTGAAAAACTTGAAATAAAAAAATTCTTAAAATCATTGGTTGATATACAGTACACAAGAGATAGAGGGTTATCTAATAATTCAACATTTAGAATGATTGGAGATGTTATCGATATAATGCCTGCTTATGAGGATATAATAATTAGGATTGAACTTTTTGGTGATGTTGTTGAATCTGTAAAAGAGCTTGATAGGATAACTTTTAAAAAAATAAATGATTTAGATGAGATAAGAATATATCCTGCAAAACAATTTGTTGTACCTGAAGAAAAACTTAACAATGCAATATTACAGATAGAAAACGATCTTAATGAAAGGGTAAAAGATTTAGGCATACTTGAGAGTGAAAGATTAAAACAAAAGGTTAGATATGATATTGAAATGATGAAAGAAGTTGGATATTGTAATGGTATAGAGAATTATTCAAGATATTTTGATGGAAGAAAAAAAGGAGAGCCATCTTTTGTGTTGCTAGACTATTTTCCTTCTGATTTTTTAATGCTTATTGATGAATCGCATCAAACTATACCTCAGTCAAGAGCTATGTATAAGGGAGATTATTCAAGAAAGAAAAATCTTGTTGATTTTGGATTTAGACTTCCTTCTGCTTTTGATAACAGACCTTTAAAGTTTGAAGAGTTTGAGAAATATTTTAATCATTTGGTTTTTGTTTCAGCAACACCTGCTGATTATGAAATTACAAATTCAAAAAATGTTTCAGAACTTATAATAAGGCCTACTGGTTTACTAGATCCAGAAATAGAAATAAAACCTATTGATAATCAGGTTGAAGATTTACTTTTACAGATAAAAGAAGTTGTGAATAGTGGGTTTAGGGTTCTTGTTACAACTTTGACAAAAAAGATGTCTCAGGATCTTACAGAATATTTATCATTAAGAAATATTAAGGTTAGATATATGCATTCTGATATTGATGCACTTGACAGGATAGAGATAATAAGAGAGTTAAGGCTTGGAAAATTTGATGTACTTGTAGGAATAAATTTGTTAAGAGAAGGTTTGGATATTCCTGAGGTTTCTTTGGTATGCATACTTGATGCTGACAAGGAAGGTTTTTTAAGAGATCAAAGAAGTCTTATACAAACAATAGGAAGAGCATCAAGAAATAGTTTTGGTAAGGTTATAATGTATGCTGATAGAATAACAGAGTCAATAAAATCTGCAATGGATATTACAAATAAAAGAAGATACGTTCAGATAGAGTATAATAAGATTCATAATATAACACCTAAAACAGTTGTTAAAAATGTTGATAATAAAGCTCGTGAAATAAAAACTACAAAGCATTTAACAAAAAATCAGATAGAAAAAGAAATGATAGAACTTGAAAGTAAAATGAAAAAATATGCAGCATCACTTGACTTTGAAAATGCCATAAAGTGTAGAGATCGGCTTGATGAGATAAAAAAGAGTATTGAAAAATGATAGTTACTTGTTTTAGTGGTAACACTTTTATTTAATTTTTAAAATATGTGCGTATCCTATGGAGGTTTTTTTTTATTATGACTAATCGTAAAAAAGTTGAGGAATACAATATGCACGTTCTTGTATTTTTTATTTTATTTGTCTTGTTTATGTTAATGTTTTTTATGCTTACAATTAGGGATATTTCAATTGTTGATAATAGCAGACTTGTTAATAATGCTGATTTTGTTGCAAAAAACACATCAGAATATGATAAAGAAGAAATAGAATTAATGGATGAACTTAATAGTATTTATGCAATAGAACATAAGGATGTTAAGAGATGTCATCTTATAAGTGATTCAGAAAGAAAGGAAATCTGTTTAAATTTTTTTAAGGATTGTGATAAAACTGATTACTTATGTCTGAAAGGTAGGGCAGTATCATATAGGAATGATTCTTATTGTTATCTTATAGATGATCAAACTATTAAGGATGAATGTTTATTGTCTGTTGACTTTTTAAATAAGTCGGACCTTGCAGTAAAAAATATGGATTCAGCTTATTGTGATAAGATTAAAGATGTTGTATTTAAGGGATTGTGTCATGATAATTTCAATCTTAATTTAAGATTTGAAAATAATGATTTATCATATTGTAAAAATATTGTTAATGAAGGAATTTTAAGAGAATGTTATAAATAATTTTTTATTTAAAATTTAAGTTATTGTTAATATAAGTTACAAATGATTATAAATACAGAATAAAAGTTGATTGCTATGACAAACAGACTTGTGTTTTGTGATTGCAAGAATAGAAAATCTATGTCTGCAGTAGTTGCTACAGCTTTATTGTTAGTTGTTGCAGTAGTTGCTGTTATTGGTTTTCAGGATTGGTTTTTGATGTATTCATCAAATGTTTTTTCAGAAGTTGAAACATCTTCTTATAATGATGTTTCATCTTTTGGAATAGAAACAGTTGTTGGAAATGTTTTGTATCTAAAGAACGTTGGTTCAGATTTTACGATTAAAGATATAAAAATTGATGGTGTTAGTTGTTATGATAATGATACGGTTTATGAAAAAGGAATTTTTGAAATAGATGTCAGTTTATGCCTTGAAAATGTCAGTCGTTATGATCCAGAGATTTTGATAGTTACAGATAAGGGTTTGATTGAGAAGAAAATTTATTACAAACCAAAACCTAAGACATGTTCAGTTGGAAGTATTGTGCTTGAATCACAAACATCACAAACATTCTATAAATATAATAAACCATATAATAGTTTGGAAGGATGTTTGGCAATTTCACAAGAAAGAACATGTGTAAATGGAGTTTTGGATGGCTCAAGTGAATATTCATATTTATCATGTAATGATAGTTTAGCACCAACAAATGGTGGAGAATGGGTACTTGTATTTGCAAATGAAGATTTGGGTATAAATAATGATTTTTATGTTATGAAATATGAGGCAAAATTTGCAGATATTACTTTAAAGACACAGGATATGGGAGGTTATAGAGGTTGGCAGTATAGTGCTGTAGCAGGGAATATGAGTGTTGCATCTTCTTTTGAATATGAGCCTATAACTTATGTTAGCCAAACAGAAGCAATATCAGCATGTTCAGCATTAGGACCTGGTTATAAATTGATTAGTCGTTCTGAATGGGTTGCTATTGGAAGGGAAATTGAAGAGATGCCAGAAAACTGGGATAGTGAAATGGTTGGCAATGGGTTGATTTACAGAGGTCATTCTGATAATGTGCCAGGTTTTGTCTTAGCTGTTACAAATACTAATGATTTTTTTGATGGTACAGGAAATAGTGGTACATCAGACCAAAGAAGAGTATTGGTTTTAAAGAATGGAGAACATGTTTGGGATATTGGAGGAAATGTTTGGGAATGGAATAGTGATACGTATAATAATAATGTTGATAGTTCTTTAGGAAAAGTTTTTAGTTGGTATGAGTGGACACAAATATCTTCTGATTATGATCATTTAAAGCCTTCTAACAAATCATTGACATCTGCTAATGGTATAGGTAAAATATTACCTGATGATGATTCTGCACAAGGTGGTGGAAATATTCATGCCTTCCTATCAGGTGGTGGATCTGATAATGTTGTTTCTGCAGGTGCTTTTGGATTGCGTTTGGATATGGCACCTTCTCTTGTTGCCTGTTATATTGGTTTTCGTTGCACATATGATCCATAAAATAAGCAATTAAATTACAAATTTTTATAAAATTCTTATTCTTATCATTCATTATGGTTAACAAGACTGATGTTTTGGATGAAGGTACAAGCAGGACAAAAGGAACAGATGCATTAACTTCAAATATTGAGGCCGCAAAAATGATTTCTTCAATAGTTAAGACTACTTTAGGGCCAATGGGGATGGATAAAATGCTTATAGACAATATGGGTGATACTATTGTTACAAATGATGGTGTTAAAATATTAAAAGAAATGGATATAGAACATCCTGGTGCAAAAATGCTTGTTGAAGTTGCAAGGACACAGGAAAATGAAGTTGGTGATGGAACTACTACAGCTGTAATATTAAGTGGAGAGTTATTGTCTAATGCCAAAGATTTAATAGATAAGAAGATTCATCCAACAATTGTAATAAGAGGCTTTAAAATGGCATCGGTTAAGGCATTAAAAATTATAGCTGATAATGCAGTTGAGGTTGACATAAAATCAAAGGATGTGATTTTACAGGTGTGTGAAACTGCAATGACAGGAAAAGTTGCAGAGTATTCAAAATCAAAATTGTCAGAACTTTTGTATGATACATTTAACATGGTTGGTTATAATGGTAATTTTTCAAAAGAATCTATAAAAGTTCATAAGGTTGTTGGAGGTGATGTTAATGATAGTTTTCTTATGGAAGGTATAGTTCTTGATAGAGATGTTGCAAACCCTAACATGCCTAATTTTAAGAAAGATGCTAAAATTTTACTTATTGATTTCCCATTAGAAGTAAGAGAGCTTGATGCTAACACAAATATTGCAATAAACTCACCTGAAGAATATAATAATTTTTTGTTAAGTGAACATAATTATTTAAAATCTATTGCATATAAGATTAAAGATCTTGGTATAGATTTTGTTGCATGTCAGAAAGGGATTGATGATAATGTTGCATATTATTTAGCAAAAGAAGGTATAATTGCAACAAGAAGAACAAGAAATAGTGACATGAAAAAATTATCTTTGGCTCTTAGGGTTCCTATACTTTCAACAATTGATGATATTGATAGTGTAGGATTTGGATGTGCTGATATTTCTGTTAAAAACATTTTGGATGAAAAATATGTATTTATTGAGAATGTTAAAAATTCAAGAGTTGCAACATTGGTTTTAAAAGCATCAACAAAACAGGTAATTGATGAGATAGAAAGAGCAATAGACGATGCTATAGGGGATGTTCTTGCAATTTTTTCATCAAAAAAAATAGTTGCTGGTGGTGGTGCTATTGAAGTTGAGGTTTACAAGGAATTACTAAAGTACGCAAAGACATTTGAGGGTAAGGAACAAATGATAATTACAGCATTTGCACAGGCGTTTTTATCAATACCTAAGACTTTATGTGAGAACTGTGGATTTGATGAGATAGAAACTATTGCAAAGATGATTTCAAATCATGAGAAGGGATTAAAATTTTGTGGTCTTGATGGATTTACTGGTGTTGTTGATAATACTATATCAAATAAGATAATAGAGCCTGTAAATATTAAGAATCAGGCATTGAAGTCTGCAAGTGAGATAGTTTCTATGATACTTCGTATTGATGATGTTATTGCTGCAAAAAAGATAAGTAAAGATAGTATTAATATTTAGTTATGTAAAATTTAACGATGGATTCAAAAGATAATAATGATGTTTGTACTTATTCAGTTTGTCAACTAAAAAACATTTCATGTTTTGGATGTTGTGGTAGAAAATTTAAATCAAAAGCAAGTGTTACAAAGCAGATTAATAGTAATACTTATGAATTTAGGAAAATAAGGGTTGTATCAAGTTTAAATCTTTTAAGATTTAGAGATAGGTTTTCTGATGATAACTGGGCTGTTTCAGATAGTGGGGTTTGTACTAATCTTGTAAAATTTGATAATGGTGTTTTTGCATGTCCTTTACATAAGAACATAAATGATCTTGTTGATAAAAAGGAATTCTTGTTTATATCGCAAAAAGATTTAAGGTGGGGACATTGTGATGTTAATTTTGAATGTGAAACAGTTAAAATATATAAGAGGCTTGATGATAAAATTAAAAAAGAATATATTGAATGGTTATTAAAGCTTACAGACATTGATGATTATTCTTATTCTGTTTTAAATGTTGATGGAGTTCTTATTAAAAGATTTTTAAGAGAGATTAAGCACAAGGTTATTTGACGAATTTTAAAATTAATTAGTATATTTAATTTTTTTGAGGATAAATTTATCAAATAAAGTATTTTTTATATTACATGAAATTTATTAAAGATGAAATAGAGTACATCAAACAAGATAGAATTTTTACAAAACAAATCAATAATATAAAATATTGGATAAAGCCATTAATAGATCATGAAACTTATCCATTGGGAAATTTAAAATCACATAAAAAATATTTTAATTGTTTGAAAAAATATTTAAATGAACATATTCCTGAGACTAAATTTTTTAATTTTAAATCAAACATTAATTTGATAATACAAAAAGATGTTTTGGGAAAAAGAATTAATACATTAAAAGAAATCAAACAGCTATTAGGATTAGAACAAAATAAACAATTTAAAGAGGGAATTAAAAAAATGCTTGATAAAAAAGAATGGGTTATTGATTTTTATATATATAAAGAGAATTTTATAGTTACCAAAGATAAAAAATTATATTTTATAGATGGAAGAATACCAATATTTTCTGAACCATCAGAGGACAGATTTCAAATTGCAAAAAAAAGAACATTATTTCTTTTGAGTTAGTTAAAATAATTTTATTTAATATTTATATTTTTATGGATTATTGGTTTGTTTAAAAAATAAATATGTTTTTTAGTTTGGCCTAATTCCAATCAGGGTAGTATGATTCTTGTAAATTAGTTGCAAAACTAGAATATGATGTTACACTTGAAACATTCCAGTTGCTAATGTCTTGATTAAAGGATGAATACCAGAACATATTATACATAACTGTTACACTACTGACATCCCAATTATTTAAAGGTTGGTTAAAAGATGTATTATAAAACATTCCATTCATTGTTGTTACACTACTAACATTCCAGTTATTTAAAGGTTGATTAAATAAGTTTGCACCAGAAAACATGGTTTGCATATTTGTTACACTTGAAACATTCCAGTTGCTAATGTCTTGATTAAAAGGTGTATTATAAAACATGCTATCCATGCTTGTCACACTACTGACATCCCAATTATTTAAAGGTTGATTAAAAGATGTATTCCAAAACATTGTATTCATATTTGTCACACTACTGACATTCCAATTATTTAAAGGTTGATTAAAAGATGTATTCCAAAACATTGCATTCATACTTGTCACACTACTGACATCCCAATTATTAATGTCTTGATTAAAAGGTGTATTCTCAAACATGCTTCTCATGTTTGTCACACTACTAACATTCCAATTGCTAATGTCTTGGTTAAAAGGTGTTCTACTAAACATGAATTCCATATTTGTAACTTTACTAACATTCCAGTTATTTAAGGGTTGATTAAAAGGTGTATTCTCAAACATGTTTTGCATTGTTGTAACGCTACTGACGTTCCAGTTATTTAAGGGTTGATTAAAAGGTGTGTTCTGAAACATTATATTCATATTTGTAACTTTACTAACATTCCAGTTGCTAATGTCTTGATTAAAAGGTGTATTATAAAACATTCCATATATATTTGTAACACTACTAACATCCCAGTTGCTAATATCTTGATTAAAAGGTGTATTATAAAACATTGTACTCATCTCTTTAACATTACTAACATTCCAGTTGCTAATGTCTTGATTAAAAGGTGTATTATAAAACATACTAACCATACTTGTTACATTACTAACATCCCAATTATTTAAAGGTTGATTAAAAGGTGTATTACAAAACATGGCACCCATACCTGTCACACTACTAACATTCCAGTTATTTAAAGATTGATTAAAAGGTGTGTTCTGAAACATTCCATGCATACTTGTCAAACTACTAACATCCCAGTTACTAATGTCTTGATTAAAAGGTGTGTTATAAAACATCCAATTCATATTTGTCACACTACTAACATCCCAGTTACTAATGTCTTGATTAAAAGGTGTGTTCTGAAACATTCTTCCCATATTTAAAACATTACCAACATCCCAATTATCTAAAGTTTGATTAAAATGTGTGTTCTGAAACATTCCATACATATTTGTCACACTACTAACATTCCAATTGTTTAAAGGTTGATTAAAAGGTGTATTTGTAAACATTTCATACATATTTGTCACACTACTCACATCCCAGTTACTAATGTCTTGATTAAAAGGTGTATTTGTAAACATTCTATACATATTTGTCACACTACTAACATTCCAGTTGCTAATGTCTTGATCAAAAGGTGAATAATAAAACATATTTTGCATGTTTGTAACTTTACTCACATTCCAGTTGCTAATGTCTTGATTGAAAGCTGAATTAGAAAACATTCTTTCCATATTTGTCACATTACTAACATCCCAGCTGCTTAAAGTTTGATTAAATTTTGAATTATAAAACATGTAATTCGTTTTTGCAACATTACTAACATCCCAGTTGCTAATATCTTGATTAAAATCTGAGTTAAAAAACATTCTTTCCATATTTAAAACATTACCAACATTCCAATTGTCTAAAGTTTGATTAAATTTCGAATTCTCAAACATGCTTCTCATATCTACAACATTACTTACATCCCAATGATTTATATTTTGATTGAACTTAGAATTAGCGAATAATTGTGTCATATTCGTAAGTTTTGCAGTATCTGTTGCTGTAATGTCAAAATTGTTTGTGTTTGCAAGTGGATAATATGGGCAGAATCCAACTTCACCCCATTGTTTTATCTCTATTAATTTTGGTGCTGTTGATGCGAAGTTTATTGTTCCATAATTACCTGTACCAAATCCAAAACCATTAATTTTTCCTAATATTTGTAATTCGTATATTCCTTCAGAATCGTATAAGTGAGTTCTGTTTGTACTGTTCCAACTGTCAATGTATGATAATTCTCCATCTCCCCATTTAATCATGAAATCGTATTCTGTGCTAAAATATGAACCTGTTTTTTGAAGTGGAAGTCCAAATTCTAATGAGTCTTGTGTTATATTCCAAACACTTATAAATTTGCTTGATGAATCATAACATACAGGGTTTTGATAGCTTCCACTAAGAACAGTATTAGAACACATTCTTAATTCACTTGTACAACTTCCTTCAAATAGGAATTTTTCTGTATAGTATAGTTTTCCATTACCGTTTAAAATTATTGAATTGTCTGGTCCTAAACATGCACCTTCAGGAACTTCTTCTGTTTGATTATTTTCATCTTGGTTTTCAGTACCATTATTTTCTGATTGAAAATTATTTGTTTCTGAAACATATACATATTTGCTTATTATTCCATTATTAGTTTTAAAAACTATTTCTATTACTCCTGATCCTATATTATTTGTACAATTTGTTACATTAACTTCATTTCTACCAGAGTAAAATCCACTGATTTCTTCACATGTTTTTCCTTTTATTGATGCATTTATTATTTCTGCTCCATTTTTTGCATTAAAAAATAAATAGTTTCCAGCTAACCCATCTATATCAAGAATATCTAAATCATTTTGAAATTTTTCTGTTCTTGTAAAAATACCTTCTGAATATTCTTTAACAAAATTTTGAAATATTATTATTGCTAATACACATACTGCTATAAGTAATATACTTGTAATTAATGCATTAATACCTTTTTTGTAAACTCCTTTCATATTATTTTCGTGGTTATATGTTTTTTAAATTAATGTTACTACCTGCAATTTAGAAAAATTTAAATAATTTTTATTTTATGAAATTGATATTAACAATAAATATTATTAAAATGGATCATGTAGTTTATCTTGATGCAAAGGCAAAAGAATTTGAAAAATTATTGGATAAGAGCAAGACCATGATTATTCGTTCTGCTACTGGAAGAAAAATACCTTATGGGATTGTTAGTAAAAATGATGTATTATATTTTATAAATAATAATTCAGAAGGGCTAGTTAAACTAAAAGGAGTTGTTTTGAATGTTTTTAATTCTGATAAAATGATTCAAGATGAATCTGTAAATTTAGTTAAAAGCAATCAAGATAAACTTTGCTTAACTGATAAGCAATTTGAAAGATGGGCAGGTAAAAGGTATATTGTTTTAATTGAGGTTAAGAATATAGAAAAGATAAATCCTTTTAAAATTGATAAAAGGAATTATAGTAACATGGATGATTGGTTGCCTGTTACAAAAATTGAGGATGTTATGGTAAATTAAAATGTGGATGATTAATTTGTTTAGTGGAATTTTTATGTTTTTATTAGGATTTTTAATTAAAAAGTATAAAATGAGTTATTTGATTGCAGGTTATAATACAGCAGATAAAGATGAAAAAGAAAAATATGATGAGCAGAAGTTGGTTTTATATATTGGTAATCTTTTGATGATTTCTTCATTGTTTTTGATATTGCCAGGCTTGTTTAATTTTCTTATTTTTTCATTGGATGAAAGAATATTTTCTTTATCTTGGATTTCTTTTACTTTTTTTATAATAAGTGAGGTTGTGTTTGTAAATGTTAGTGGATGTTTAAAGAAAAGCTGAAAAAATGTTAAAATTAATTTTTTTTGATTTTATTTTTTTTTAACATTTCTTCTTTTTTGCTGTAATTAAAAATTACTATTGATATTATTATAAATAATAATAATATTACAAATAAACCAATTAAAAGTTGACTATTACCGGATTGTTCTTCTGTTTTTTCATTTATTTTACTGTTGTCAACTTTTTCTATTTGGTTATCATTACTTGTTTTATCTTCTATCTGTAGATTATTATTTTCTTGTTTTATTATTTCAACATTATTGGTATCATCATTTTGTTTTGATTCTACTTCTTCTTGTTTAAATGTATTTGATTCTTCTATTCTTTCTACAAATATATTTGCTTTTCTTGATGATTCAAATTCAAACCATACTTTTAAGTCATCTTTTCCATCTTTATCAACATCTACTGTTTTAAATTCGTACTCATTTAATTTTAAAGTTATAGGTTCACTTCTTATGATTATTGTGATTTGTTTATTTGTGTAATCTATTCTATTTAATTCTAATGAGTGCTGTTCTGAATCAAGATTAAACTTTATTTGTTGGTTTTCTTCTAATTCTTTATTGATTATTTCGTTTTTTTCTATTTCTCCTATTGTATAACTTTTTGTAATGCTTGATGTTTTTGATGATCCTCCACCTCCTGAAGGTGATGTTTGTGTGTATGCTGCAAAAGTTGTGAAATGATATGTGAATATTAAAAGATCATTTCCATCATCAACTTTACATATTCTTGTATTTACAGGATCTATGTTTGTAGGGTTTGTTGTTGAATCACAAGTTGTTGTTATAGGGATTAATGTATTATTTCCTCTTGTCCAACCAGCACTTTTGCCGGCATTTCCTGGTAATATTATTTTTACAGCTTTATCAAAACTTATTTCATAATCATCTGAACCCATTTTAAGTGCTAAATCTACTGTTCCTTGTGTATCTTGTGGTACTTGCATATTAGTTCTAATTTCAGGGATTATTAGTTTTCCATCCCAAGAATCATTTGAACTTAATTTTGTTCCTAAAGGTATTTCTATTGTATAGTTTTCAGTATTAGTTTCTCTTTTAAGTATTACAGGATTGCTTAATGTAATTTTACCATCTGCAATCTGGTTGCTTAAATCTAATGTTACAGTTGATTCTGATTCTTTTGGAATTGTTACATTATGTAATTCATCAACTATTAAATTTGTAGCATTTGCTGGAGCAGTAAAATTGCTTTGATTTATTGTTGTTTCGTTTGAATCAAGACTTCTTACTGTAAATGTTGAATTCTGACTTGTCCATATATTGTTACTTGTATCATTAGCTGAAAAGTAATATGTATAAACTCCATTGCTTAGGTTTGTTCTGTTGTATGTCCATAATCCAGAACCTCTATTAGTCATGTCATAAAAACTTCCATTTAAATATAATATTGCATTATCAACGCCTGAATTATCACTTAATGTTATATTAAACCAATAATTATTTGATTCGTTGTATTCTAAAGGTAATCTTACTTTTATTAATTCTGATTTTGGTGCTTCATTAACTGTGAATGTTATGCTTTGAGTTTTAGTGTTGTTAGCATTATCACTTATATTTACTGTTAATGTGTGTGTGCCATCTTCTAAGTTATCTATATAATTATTGCACTGATTCCATGAACCATTTATAGTATACATACAAGTCGATGTATTTACACCAGAAATTGAATCACTTGTATTGTATGTAAATGTTAAATTGGATGACTGATGAGTTGAATTAGAAGGACTTGTTATATTTAAAACAGGTTCTGTTTTATCTAATTTTACAAGGAAGGTTTTATTATTTTCAATATTGCCTGTTAAATCATGGCTTCTAAAACTTATATTGTATTCTCCTTCTTGTGTAATTGTTAAATTGTTTCCTATAACTTGTGTCCATCCACTACCTGAATTATATTCTGTAAAATTAATTCCTGACAAATAATCTATTCCATTAAATGTTACTGTAAAATCATTATTTTGCCATAAACTACTATTACCACTTATAACTGTTGTAGGATTTTCTGTGTCTAATTTTACAATAAACTTTTGTTTATCTTCAAGATTTCCAGCAAAATCTTGTGACCAAAATGTTACGTTATATTCTCCACTATCATTAATGGTTACTGTTATGTTATCATTATTGAAACTTAAAGGTTCACGATTTCCTATTTGATAAAATATTTTGGATATTCCTGAATGACTATCCTGTGCAGTAATTGTTACATTGTATGGAGTATTTACCCAATTGCTATTATTGCCTGTAATTTCTGATTGTGGTTTTCTTGTTTCTATTTGAAAACTTGAATTAATCTGGTATGAGTTTCCTGCCTGATCCATTACAAATAAAAACCATGTCAAATTATCATCTTCAATAGCAGAAGTTAAATCAGCAATTACACTAGCTAATTCTCCTCTTGTTGTTGTATTTATTATTGTTGGTTGTATATCATCAAATGTGCTGTTTACTACCCAAAAATCATAATCTAAAACAGTGCTTGATTCATCATTTAGAATGAATGTGAAATTGTATGATGTTGAATTTATCCATCCGTTTTCTGGGTATGAAACCATTGTAACATTAGGAGCAATAGTATCAAGTATCATATTTACTCTTTTGGTTTGATTGTTTCCAGATTCTCCACCAAAGTCTTGTGCATATACAGCTAATGTATAATTTCCATCTTGTGTTGTTATATTGTAATCAAAAACACAATTCATAACCTCAGATTCATAAGTAATATAGCTACAATTTGCAGTATTTGTTGAGTTATATTCAAATGTTCTTACAAGATTTTGATTTATGTAAAAATTGATTGCACTTAATAGTGTTCCAGTTCCATTAATAGTTGTATTTACAGACATTATGTTATTATTTGTTATAGTATCTGCTGTAGGATTGTTTATTGTTATTATAGGATCAATATTATCTGTTATTGTATATTTGGAAAATCCAAATACTTCAAATGTTAAATTTCCTGTTATTGGAGATCCTAAATAAAAATCATCACGACCATTAGTTACCCATGTTATTGATGTAGAGTTAAGATTTGAAGGATTTTCAGGAATAATAACAGGCTCATTTGTGAATGGCAGATGGAAAATTTCAATTTTTGTATCTGTATCAAGTTCTGCAAAAGCTGTTGAATTTACATATATATATGAGTCTCCAAAGTTTCCATTAGAACTAAATTCAAAATCAAAAGCATCAATTAGATTCATAAGTTTGTATGGTGATGCTGGAGTTCCAAAATCAACAGAAGCAAAATCAATTAACATCATTCTTTCAAAAGTATTTGGAAGTTCGTTATTATCGTAAAAACATGATAAATTTAGCCATATATCAAGAATCAGGTTTATGTTTGAAAAATCATCTTGATCGTTTAAATTGGTTGTTAATGGTCCAAATTGAATACATTCATCAAAAGATTCTATAGCTCCTATATTGTGAAGATTCACAGGTACATGTAATGGCATACAATTTATATCAGGGTACATGCATACTTGTGAAGAATTACTAAGGTTGTAGTAGTTGAATTCATTTGTATTATTGTATTTGTCGTATGCTATAAAAGTTATGTTTGCATTGACTATAGTTTGATTTAGTGCGTTTATTTGGCTTGTAAAATTACCAACAGAGCAATCTGCTTCCCATTTTTGATTTGCAGAATTAAAAGTTAATTCAACAAGTCCATCACAAGTTGTTGGTTGACCAAGATTAAAACCAGAAAAATTTGCGTATGCTCTATCTATTATTCCTTCTAAAACAGCATCATCTGATATATTAACACTTATGTTTATTGTATCATTTGGTGCAAAAAACATATCATTATTTGCAATAAAATCAGTAAAGTCTGGAAGCCTTACAGAATATGTTGAATTACTTGTTTCATTCCATCCTAGCGTATCTATCCAATTAAAATTGATTTTAGGTAGAGTTGTGTCATAATAAATTGAATAATTTACTTGTTTTGTTGTACTTGAATCGTTTAAAAAAATATCAAAAACAAGCTCATTTAATCCTTGATTTAAATTTGAAAAGTTTATGTTACATATAAAACTTGAAGGATCAGCATACCATAAATTTTCAGAATTATCATATTGTGATACTCCTAATCCAAATTCAAAAGGATTTGAAATATCTGTACAGATTCCATTGTGTGTTAAATTAAAGTAAAATGAATTGCTAGAATTTGCACTTACAAACAAATCTGTTAAATTATAAGAATCAACATTACCTATATATGAAATGTTATCATTTCCAAATTCTATTTCAACATTTTTTATGTAATTTATTTCATTTATGTTTAAAATAATCTCTTCAGATGAATTAAAAGTTGATAACCCATTTGCAACATTAGCAGTAATTATACATGTTGAACTTAATGATGGAGTAGTCCAATTTTGTGTTATGTTTCCAAATATAATTGGTGCACTGTCAGAATTTATGTCATCGTATGATGCAAGTCCTATAAGTGTTCCATTATCACCATTATCACAATTTATTAAAAAAGCATCAGTGTTTGATGAATCAAATCCCATCTGTGAAGTAAAATTGATTGATAATTCTATTGTTGTGCTTAAATCAAATTCGTTTAGATCATTTGGATATTTCCAATACACATCAGGACTTTGTGTATATTTTGTTATTGTTCTTGTGGTGTAATTATTGTCTAATGCATCTGCTGAATTGGAACAGGATACATTTATTAGAATTTCTCCATCTTCTAAAGAGGATATATCTATGTTTGTCCATAAATGATCAATTGAATTAAAAGAACTATCAATTAAACCACTTATATTGTAAGTACAATTTGTTCCTAAACCTAAATTAGTACTTACATTAATTATATCGATGCTATTAGCAGAGACATGACTTATTGGAGGATTTATTATATTAACCTCAAATGCATTAACAATTGCAATATTAAAAATTGCAACTAACACAAAAAAAAATAAAAAAATATTTTTTGCCATTTTATTTCTAAATTCAGATTAAATTGATTTAAACTGAACAGATACTTTTTTATGTTGCTCTTGATTTATAAAAGTTTCTCTAATTGCACACCTTTATATGTTTTTATAATAAAATATTTAACTGCATAATTATTTTATTTCTTATGGATTATAAGATCTCTTATAAAAAACAGGTTGAGATTGATATTATATGCAAATCACTTATAGGAAAGGAAATGGAAATAGTTAAAAGTTCTAATCCAAATCAGGTTGGAATAAAAGGGGTTTTAGTTTATGAGAGTGCTAATCTTTTATTTTTAAATGATGGTTTAAAAATAAAAAAAATATTAAAGAATTCTGTTACTGTAAGATTTTTATTTTTGCAGGATAAGATGGTTGAACTTGATTGCAGGCTTTTGATGGGAACATTGGTTTATAGAATAAAAAAATTAAAGTAAGATTTTACTCATCTTTTTTATACAGATTTTTATTCCTGTAATCGTTTGGATCATAATAATAAACAGTCCTGTTATAATTTTTCATCATATCTATTTTTCTTTTGTAGTATGCACGCTTTCTTCTTAGATGCCTGTTTTTGTTGTTGTCATAAGTTACAAACATCAAAAATATTATCATTATTAATGCCTGTATTATAAAAAGTACTACTATTACATTTATTGTTGTCATAACTACAGGGCTAAATGGTTTATCTTCTTTTTGATCGTTCTCTTCTATTATTGTATCTGTATCTTTTTTGTCTTCTAAATCATTATTATCATCTAAATATCCTTTATTGTTGTTATCAGTTTCTTTTCCTGTATCATCTTTTTCTTCTTCTATTATCGTATCTGTATTATCTTTTTCAATTATTTTTTCAATGTATATTTTAGCCTGACGTGTTGATGTAAATTCAAACCAAATGTTTATGTCGTATTTGTTGTTTTCGTCTAAATCTACAGCTACAGGAGTATTTTGTTTTAGTGTAAATCTTTGTGGTGTACTTCTTATTGTGACTCTTATCTCATCATCGTGATAATATATGTAATCGAGCCTTAATGTGTGTTCTTGGTTGTTGAATGTAAATTTTAATGTATCAGATTCTCTTAAATCTTTTTCTATTTGTTTTGTATCAAGTGCTCCCATATCATATATGCTTGATGAACTGCCACCTCCACCTCCACTTCCTCCAGATGATGAATCTGTAAAAATTCCAAATATTGTAAAGTGGTATGTAAAGACTATTAAGTTATTTCCTGAATCAATGTAACATTGTCTTGTGGTTGTTGAATCAATGTTTGTTGGATTATTTGCATTGTTACATACTGTTGTTATTTTGTTTAATGCTCCTGAACTTTCTCTTGTCCAACCAACTTTTTTGCCTGCTTGTCCTTCAAATACTAATTTTACAGGTTGGGAAAAATTTAATTCTTTATCTGGTAATCCTATTTCTATTGTATCGTGCAAATTTGCTCCTGATACGAAAAATGGAGATGATGATACAACTCTTGGAAGTGTTAATGTTCCATTCCAGCCTGCACCACCTGAGATAATTGTTCCTTATGGGATTGTTAGTAAAAATGATGTATTATATTTTATAAATAATAATTCAGAAGGGCTAGTTAAACTAAAAGGAGTTGTTTTGAATGTTTTTAATTCTGATAAAATGATTCAAGATGAATCTGTAAATTTAGTTAAAAGCAATCAAGATAAACTTTGCTTAACTGATAAGCAATTTGAAAGATGGGCAGGTAAAAGGTATATTGTTTTAATTGAGGTTAAGAATATAGAAAAGATAAATCCTTTTAAAATTGATAAAAGGAATTATAGTAACATGGATGATTGGTTGCCTGTTACAAAAATTGAGGATGTTATGGTAAATTAAAATGTGGATGATTAATTTGTTTAGTGGAATTTTTATGTTTTTATTAGGATTTTTAATTAAAAAGTATAAAATGAGTTATTTGATTGCAGGTTATAATACAGCAGATAAAGATGAAAAAGAAAAATATGATGAGCAGAAGTTGGTTTTATATATTGGTAATCTTTTGATGATTTCTTCATTGTTTTTGATATTGCCAGGCTTGTTTAATTTTCTTATTTTTTCATTGGATGAAAGAATATTTTCTTTATCTTGGATTTCTTTTACTTTTTTTATAATAAGTGAGGTTGTGTTTGTAAATGTTAGTGGATGTTTAAAGAAAAGCTGAAAAAATGTTAAAATTAATTTTTTTTGATTTTATTTTTTTTTAACATTTCTTCTTTTTTGCTGTAATTAAAAATTACTATTGATATTATTATAAATAATAATAATATTACAAATAAACCAATTAAAAGTTGACTATTACCGGATTGTTCTTCTGTTTTTTCATTTATTTTACTGTTGTCAACTTTTTCTATTTGGTTATCATTACTTGTTTTATCTTCTATCTGTAGATTATTATTTTCTTGTTTTATTATTTCAACATTATTGGTATCATCATTTTGTTTTGATTCTACTTCTTCTTGTTTAAATGTATTTGATTCTTCTATTCTTTCTACAAATATATTTGCTTTTCTTGATGATTCAAATTCAAACCATACTTTTAAGTCATCTTTTCCATCTTTATCAACATCTACTGTTTTAAATTCGTACTCATTTAATTTTAAAGTTATAGGTTCACTTCTTATGATTATTGTGATTTGTTTATTTGTGTAATCTATTCTATTTAATTCTAATGAGTGCTGTTCTGAATCAAGATTAAACTTTATTTGTTGGTTTTCTTCTAATTCTTTATTGATTATTTCGTTTTTTTCTATTTCTCCTATTGTATAACTTTTTGTAATGCTTGATGTTTTTGATGATCCTCCACCTCCTGAAGGTGATGTTTGTGTGTATGCTGCAAAAGTTGTGAAATGATATGTGAATATTAAAAGATCATTTCCATCATCAACTTTACATATTCTTGTATTTACAGGATCTATGTTTGTAGGGTTTGTTGTTGAATCACAAGTTGTTGTTATAGGGATTAATGTATTATTTCCTCTTGTCCAACCAGCACTTTTGCCGGCATTTCCTGGTAATATTATTTTTACAGCTTTATCAAAACTTATTTCATAATCATCTGAACCCATTTTAAGTGCTAAATCTACTGTTCCTTGTGTATCTTGTGGTACTTGCATATTAGTTCTAATTTCAGGGATTATTAGTTTTCCATCCCAAGAATCATTTGAACTTAATTTTGTTCCTAAAGGTATTTCTATTGTATAGTTTTCAGTATTAGTTTCTCTTTTAAGTATTACAGGATTGCTTAATGTAATTTTACCATCTGCAATCTGGTTGCTTAAATCTAATGTTACAGTTGATTCTGATTCTTTTGGAATTGTTACATTATGTAATTCATCAACTATTAAATTTGTAGCATTTGCTGGAGCAGTAAAATTGCTTTGATTTATTGTTGTTTCGTTTGAATCAAGACTTCTTACTGTAAATGTTGAATTCTGACTTGTCCATATATTGTTACTTGTATCATTAGCTGAAAAGTAATATGTATAAACTCCATTGCTTAGGTTTGTTCTGTTGTATGTCCATAATCCAGAACCTCTAGCATAAGTTATATCAACATCTCCTGCTTGTTTTCCCATTTGATTTATTATTGCTTTTTTTCCAGTGATTTTTTCAATAGTTTCTATAAATTCGTTTAAACTTACAGGATTTTTGTTCCCAAGATTGAAGATTTCATATCCTAAAGGTGTGTCTATTGCACTCACAAAGCCTTTAACAAAATCATCTATGTATGTATAATCTCTTTTTGATGTACCATCTCCAAATTTATTTATTGCTTTTTGGTTTACTACTTTACTTATGAAAAGATACGGTGCCATGTCAGGTCTTCCTCTTGGTCCATATATTGTAAAGGGTCTTACAATGTTTACATTGATTTTGTGTAAATGGTGATATGTGTATGCTAAAACCTCTGTTGCTTTTTTTGTTGCAGCATATGGCGATATTGCCAAATCTACATTTTGTGTTTCTTTAAATGGAATATCTTTAGAATTCCCATAAACAGAACTTGAAGATGTTAATACAAAATTTTGTATGTTAAAGTCTTTTGCTAAATCTAATAATGTTAATGTACCTAATATGTTTGAATGTTCGTATATAAAAGGATTTTCAATTGATGGTCTTACTCCTGCTCTTGCTCCAAGATGTCCAATGTGTGTTATTTTGTTTTCTTGAAATATTTTTTTTATATTTTCTTTATTTGCAATGTCTTCTTTGTAAAATTTGAAGTTTTCATACTTGTTAAGTATTTTTAAATTATCAAGTTTTTGTTGGATATTGTAATAATCATTTATTTCATCTATTCCTATGACTGTATCCCCTCTTTTTAACAAATATTCTGAAACATGGGATCCTATAAAACCTGCACATCCTGTTATTAAAATTGTTTTCATGTTATTTGATATTTTTGTTTGTTTATAAATCTTATAGTAGATGAGTGGTAAAAAATGTTTTTATTAGTTAATTTTATAAATTGTTAATATTTTATGTACTTATGATAAAATTTTCTGTGTTTGCTCCTATTTACAATGAGCAGGGGAATATATTAAAGTTGTATTCTGAAATATCATCTGTTATGGATACAATGGGCTCTTGGGAATTAATTTTTATTAATGATGGTAGTTGTGATGATTCGCTAAAAGAGATGCTTTCAATTAATAGTTCATCTTTACGTGTTATTGATTTGAAGAAAAATTATGGTCAATCTGTTGCAATGGATGCAGGTTTTAGGGCTTGCAAAGGGGAGTATGTGATTTCTATGGATGCTGATTTGCAGAATGATCCAAAAGATATTCCTAAAATGTTTAAGAAAATGCAGGAAGATAAACTTGATGTTATTGCAGGTTGGAGAAAAAAAAGATGTGATCCATTGTGGATGTTGGTAATAACAAAAAGTGCTCGTTTCCTTCGTGGAATACTTGCAAAGGATGGAGTTCATGATAGTGGATGTACATTAAGGATTTACAAAAGAGAATTTATTGAGGATTTAGAATTGTGGGGAGAGATGCATAGATACATTATTGCTTTGTTGAAGTGGAGAGGAGCAAAAATTGGAGAAATGGTTGTAAATCATAGGCCTAGGATTCATGGACATACAAAGTATAATTGGAAAAAATCCTTAAAGGGGTTTGTTGATCTGATTTATATATGGTTTTGGAAAAAGTTTTCACAAAGACCTTTGCATTTGTTTGGAGGAGTAGGCTTTTTTTTGGGAATTATGGGATTTTTGAGTTCTTTTTGGACTTTTAAACTTAAAATTTTTAATAATGTATCTTTGTCTGATTCTGTTTGGTTTATAATGAGTGGATTTTTGATAATTACAGCCTTGTTGTTTTTTATGTTTGGAATTATGCTTGATATAATGATAAGAACTTATTATAATGGTTCTTTGGTTGAAAGTAGGTATAAGATAAGAAAGGAATATGTTGGGGGGAAATGATTTTTATACTGACTTTGGGGAGTATATTTATAAATAAATTTTTAAAATATATTTATGAATAAAAAAGAATTTTTTGATTTAATTGAATCGGGCGAAGGTAATAATTTGGAGTTTAAATAGTTAGGTTATAAACATGTGATAATTATTATGTATTAGTAGAAAATAAATGACAACTCAAAAACTAACACCAATCCCAATAAGAGAAGCAAGAAGTGATAATATGTTACTTTCAGGGATTTTACCAATAGATGATTATGATGAGTAATAGTGGGTTAAGTCTCAATTCTCAAACAATAAATATAAGACTACTTTAACCTCTTGTAGTTGTTCTGACAATAAAGCGGGTTATATTTGTAAGCACATTTTATTATTAAACATGGTTATGTTTGGATTGTAATCATTCATTTGTTATTGAAAATATTAGAGAGAATAAAGTAAATGTTGAGATTGTTGTTAAAAGTATGGATATGTATATGAAAGGAGAGAGTTATAGAGCAATAGCAAACTCCCTTAAACAATTTTATAATTTAAAGGTTTCTCAGTAAGTGTTATGAATTGAGTTAAAAGATATATTAAAGTAATTGATAATTACACTAAACAATATACTTCTAATGTGAGCGATGTTTGGCATACTGATGAACAATTTATCAAAGTTAAAGGAGTTAAAAAGTATTTATGGAATTGTATGGATAATAAAACAAGGTTGCTAAGTTGATTATGTTACTACTTGCTTTAAAAGAATTTGAGGTTCTTGAAGGTATTAATATTTACAGAGTTTATTTTTAATAATTATAATATCTTTTTATTTGTGGGAGTTTTTAAAATTTTAATCAAATTGATTTTATAAATTAGATTGAAATTATTTTTTAATTTTTATTAATGAATAATAAAATTTAATTTGTTTTTTTATTAAATTATTCCAATCAAATTCTTTAATTATCTTATTACAATTGGTTATTTTTTCAGTAGAATTTTCATTTATTGCTAATATAATTTTATTTTTTAAATCCTCAATTTCACCTGATTGATAGATATATGCGGAATTATTATCTATAATTTTGGCTGAACCTGATGCACAAATAATTTTTTTTTTAAATACCATATAGTTTGTTATTTTTTGTGGAATTCCATCTAATTCTTTTCTTGGTGAAATTAATATATCGCTATATTTTAAAAATTTAATTTGTTGTTCAAAATTTTGGTTTGTAATAATAGTAATGATATCTTTTAATTTTAATTTTTGAATTAAATTTAATAGCTCTTTTGAATCTTCATATTTTGTTCCTGTAATAATATTTACTTTTAAGTTTTCTTTCTTTAATTCCTTTATTGCAAAAATAATATCTTCTACATTTTGATATTTTGCAATACTTCCAGTATATGTTAAATTTATCTTATTTTTTTTAAATGGATTTTTTTTAAATTTTTTTGCTATATTTTTGAGTTCATTAATATTTGTTCCAGTTGGAATCCAGATATGTGGTTTATTATTTAATTCATTATTCTCTCTCTTTTTTTCAATTAAATTTTTGTCTAGAAAAACAATTCCATCAGATTTAAATGATTTTTGTTCTAGATAATTTAGAAATTGTTTCATTATTGGAAGTTTATAAATTAATTTATATGAATTTAATTCCTTATTTAAAGTTATATGTGCATCGTAAATTGTTTTAGATTTTTTGTTAATAAAGTTTGCAATATATGCTCCTTCTATATGGTGTCCATGAATAATATCATATGAATTTATTTTTACTAGTTTTTTTCCTAAATTTATTAATTTTATGTCTGCAATTAGTTTCATAATTTTTGGCCCAGGTGAATTATCTTCATAAAATAATACCCTTTTAATCCGATAAATTCTTAGATTTTTATGTTTTTTTTTAAATTCGAAATCTTTATTGAAATAGGTTAATATATCAACACTATGGCCTTTTTCAACAAGAGCCTCAGACATTTTTAGAATTCTACTGGGTGTGCCCCTATTTCCTGGAAATGGACAGCATGCAATCATTAAAATTTTTAATTTTTTCATTTTTTATATATATTTTTAAAGTTAATATTTAAATTTATTATTATACTTAGGTATAATAAAAATCCTAGAATTAATGCAAACGTATGGGTAAAAAATGCAATTGAAAAAGAATGGTTTAGATTTTCAACACCTATTATTCTACTTCCAGCTGTCCAAATTATTTCTAAAATTCCGTATCCTCCAATACTTGGGATGGGCATCATACCCCCTAAAATCATAGACAGATTTGAAAATAAAACTTCTAAGTTTGTAAGAGGATATAATTTATTTATTGAATTAATAAGTAATATTGAATATATATTTGCAGAGAACCAATTAATATTAGTTAAAATCCAAACTATATATTTATTATTCTCAAAAATATTTAAATCTATTTTTTTTATTTTTATAATTAATTTTTTGTATAATATTTTATAAATAAATATTGGAAATAAGATTAAATAAATTATATAAATAGTTATGGGTAATAATAAAATTTTAAATTTAATTATGCAAAAAATTAATATTATCATAGGTATTATTGCGAAAAAATCTAAAATTTTAACATAAATATAAGTTTTAATTATTTTATTGTAATGTGTATTTTCATCTTTTAGTTTAGCTAAATATAAATCTCCTAATCTTAAAGGTAAAATTGTAGATAAAAATTGCGAAATTGAAAATATTTTAAATGTATTAAAATGTTCTTTATTTAGTATTATAGAGAATCTTAATGATCTAAATAAAAAATTTAATAAATAAAACAATGATGCTAATATTATTAAAAATAAGTTAATTTGAGTTATATTTATGCTTTTTAAAAAATATAAAATATCTTTAATAAAAAAAATCAAAAAAAATGTTGAAATAACTATAGCAAGACTGATTTTACTAATTTTATTCATTTTTTAATTCTCCAATAATAATATTTTCACAAGAATAATTAAATTTAACTTTAGATTCTATTTCTTTTTTAAATTCAGTTGTAATATACCAATCATATCTAAATTTATCTACAATCATAATAGTATTGTTGTTTATAATTCTATTAAAATCTTCTTTACTAGTTATCAGTGTATAATTATATAATGGGTCTTTATAGATTCCATTAAAATTTATTGATTCTTCTTTAAACCCTATTTCTTTTAACCAGTAGGTATTATTTATAGAATTTTCTTTTAAAAATAAATAGTTTATTGAAGGTGCTGTGGTTAAAATTATAGTTTCATTCGAAATATTTATTAGATTATATCCACACTTCCAATCTCTAGTTGGTATTTCAGATTGATTTAAAAAAAGATTTAAAGATAAACATAATATAAATATAATACCTAATTTGGAAAATATATTATTTTGAATTTTTGAAAGAATAATCGTACAATTAATTATTAATATTGGCAATATTAATGTTATATATCTTTCAGCTTTCCATGGAAAAATTGTAAATGAAATAAACAGATATATTGTTAAAATTATCAATAATTTATTTTTTAAATTATTTGTTTTAAAATAATAAGCTATTAATAATATGGCTCCGTTCGGAGTTTAAAACTTTTAAGCAGAATAAAGTATTTAAAGATTAG
>CAYSDY010000003.1:0-121471 GCA_964429995.1 uncultured Methanosarcinales archaeon | reverse complement strand
TTAATTAAAGAAAAATGGAATATCTTACTAAGCGAAATAATTTCAGGAAACCACAATTATTGAGTAATTAAAATACAATGGTTATCATTTATCATTTTTTAAGACGATTATATGTCTTGTCATCGATGCATTTATGTATTCATCAATTTCCTCAACAAATGTAAAGTATTTTAAGGCTATTTCTTTAAAATTTAAAAAATTTGCATAGATAACTACCAATTTTTTTCCTTTTTTTAAATATTGTTTTGCTGATTGTAAAAAATCCTCATATAAAAGATCACCTATTACTCTACAAGATTTACCATAAGGAATATCAGTTACTATTCCATCTATAGAATCATTTTTAATGAATTGTTTTTTTGCATCTGATAAGGTTATTCCAACATAATGATTTTTATAATAATGTTTAAAATTCAACTGTAAATATTTAAGATCGTTATAAGAAATATCATTTGCAAGTGTTTTAAAGCCCATATCAGCACCTTCTAATAATATTCCACCTATTCCTGCAAATGGATCCAAAATTAGCCCATTTTTTAGCTCTAAAAGATTTATGCATGCTCGTGCCATATCTGATTTTAAAGTGTATGGCATTTTTACAGGTCTTGCTTTAGGCATTCTTAGTAAATAAGTTTTAGAATTTTTAAAGATGTTAATTCCAAAAAAAAAATCAGTATTTTTTTTAACAAAAAGGAAATTGTATTCTATGTCAAAATTATCCATTGATACACAGGGGTTTTTAAGATTGTTCCAAATAGGCTTTGCAAGTAGGCTTTCAGGATAGGGAACATTCGTGTTTTTATTTGATTTTTTTGTCCTTACACAAAATTTCATATCCTCAAAATCTTTAAAATAAATATCATTTAATATATTAGAACACAAATCATCATAATTTTTGTAGAGTCCTTTTACTTCAACTATTTCTTCAGTATAAGTAATTCTTTTCAAAAGTTCATTACACAATTTTATTTTTTTTTCTGTTTCTATCTCAAAAAACAAGTTTTCTATATGATTTATTATTATATTTTCATTAAAATAAGCTTTAAAAAGGCTTTTAAACTCTGCTTGTGCTAGCTCTTTATTATTTCCATTAAAAATCAAAATATACTTGCTCATTAAAAAATATAATAAGATACAATTTATAAATTAAAGTGATTTGTTTGATGTTTTAAAATATTGGTATTTATTGAGAATTTTAAAAAAACCCAAAAAATTCTCAGAAGAGTGTTATCAAAAAACCCTTATAAGCCCTAATTGAACAAGTTCAATTCCAAATTTATTCCTTTGAATACTCTACTGCTCTGTGCTTTAATATTCAAAGGAATAACTCAAATTTTGTGATTTTTGTTTTATAGGTTTTTTACAACCCTCTATTTTTTTTTATATAATATAGTTATTTGAGGGCTCTTAGAACTATAATTAAAAGCTTGTGCATTTCCCATAAAAAGAAATGTTCCATCATAAGTAAGAGTCGAATTAAAATTATTGAGTCTAATGGAAGAATCAGAAAAATCATGGTTTAATTCTTCACCAAGTTTGACACGTCCTTTAATTATTTGCAGAAATATTTCTTCAAAATCAAGATTCATGCTAATTTTGCTTAATGCTGTATAAGTAAAGTTTTCTCCATTCATCTTTATGCTATTTCTACCATATTCAAGATGACCAGCACTTCCATGTAAAACTAGTTGCTTTTTATCATCTATAAATATACTTCCATTAAAATCTAAAACCTTAAAATCCAGTCCTTTGACTTCAAATATACTATCTTTTGTTTCAAGTAAAAAATCATTTTGTTTTATACTTATATTGCCCATATAGCTTTCGTTAAATGATTTTATGTCACCAATGATCATTATTACCTCATTTAAAGGATTATCTTTCTCTTTTGACATGTTTTTTTCAGACATATAAAAAAACAGCAAAACGATTATAATAATTATTAACAAAAGATGTATGAGAAAAGGTGTTGCAATCTTTTTAATAATACTTTTTTTTTCATGCTTAGAAGAGTGTTCCAAGGAAAATTCATGCCTGTTTTTTTTCTCTTTTCCTAAGTCTTCATTTAAAATTTCATATCCCATGATTATTAAGTCAATATAAAAATTTATAAAATTTAGTTTAAATACTTTAGTAGATAAAATATTTTTATAAAAATGAATGAATATCTTGAGATTTTTACAGAAGACAAAGATGATGATTTTAAAAGGCATAATGAACCATTAAAATTAAAAAAAAAGATAGATTATGACACAGCAAATCATTATAAGCCAAAGCAAAAAAGCACAAAAGAAAAAGTTGATGACACATTTTTAAAAATAGTATCGTTTATGGCAATTATTGTATTTGCATATATATTCTATAAACCATTTACAGAATATTTTCTTGAAATACTAAAATCAAATCCAACTAGTTATAAATATTATCTTATGATACTTGCAGAAATCAATAATAGAACACTTAGCGGGCTTTTTATAATGTCAATATTTGGATCACTATTTTGTTTGATATTGCCATCAGAAGCAATTTTCCTTTACTATATAAATAACACTCTTTACAATATTTCACTAATAATATTTATAACAGTTGCAGGTTCAATTGTAGGATTATGTTTTAATTATTTTTTTGGATTACTTTTAGGAGAGCGCGTTTTACGGTTCTTATTTAAGTCAAACTATTCAAGATATCGTAGGATAGTACAAGAATATGGATCTTATTTTGTTTTTTTTGGAAATATTTTTCCAGGTCCTATGGAAGCTATATCTGTTTTTTTTGGTAGTTTTAGATATAATCTTAAAAAATACATAATTCTTAGTGGTTTGGGGCGGTTGATAAAATATATAGCAGTATTCTTTATTTACATACATTTTTGGGATGTTATAATGATATATTATCAAAATTTCATAAATTTATTGTAAATTTTATAAACAATTAGTTCTTTATACTGATATGAGAGATAAAATCAGGTTTTTAGCAACAGGAGATATTCATTCAGACATTGAGTTTCTAAATGAGATTGATAAGAAGGTTGATTTTAATACTATAGATTTTATAATTTTAATTGGTGACATATCAGACAAACCAAACGATTTTAAAAATATATTTGAAACTTTTAAGAACAAGCAGGTATTTATGGTTCCTGGCAATCATGACACAAAAAAGAAATTAGATGCTCTAACAAAACATTACGGTGTTCATCTTATAGGAAATGCACCAGTAAAAATAAATGATAAAATAGGAATATTTGGTACAAATTATATAGACATGGGTTTTTCTAATGTACATGATAGATTTATACTTGAAAATCTGATAAAAAATTATATGGCTATAAAAAACACTAAGTTTAAGATACATCTATCACATCTTCCTCCTGCAAAGACAAAGGTTGCAAACATGAGTCCATTCTACCCAATGATTCAGGGAAGTATCATACAAAAAAAATTTCTTGAAAACTTTTCACCAGATTTAACACTTGTAGGCCATATACATGAAAGTTCTGGTTTAGAAGAAATGGTTAATAAGACAAAGGTTGTAAATGTTGGAAAAACATACAAAATTTTTGAGATAGAACTGTAAAATTACTCATCTAAACATCTAACAAAGAATAAATAAAAACCGTATAAAAGGTTTTAATGTGAACTGATAAAATGAATATTTCAAAGGAATGACCAAAAATAGCAGTAAAAAAAAATAAGTGAGAAATAATCGATTATTTGTTGTGGGGATAAACTTCAAATTTTGCGATTTTTGTTTTATTTTTCTATATTCTACTCCTCATCATCCCCTTCATCATCCACAAATTCTATTTCAAATTCCATTGGGTCTTGATTAGAATCAGTGAAAGGTTCAAGATAATTTACAGCACCAAGAAAGGTTTTATCAACAGTAACTCCAAAATATGAAGGTAAGATAGACCTATCTTTAAAATGCTCATTTAACAAAGAATCAGTTTTTTCTGATACAGGATAAAAAAATATTTTAGGCAGTTCACAAGAAAGGTACTTATCAACCTCTAACTGAAAAAATTCATAATAGTGAGTTAAAAAACTAACATCAGGAAATAAATCTACAAGTTCTTTTTCAGGACAATTCTCAAACATTACAGATCCAATACTTTTTTCAAGATCTCCCAAACCGCCAAGTTTTTTTGTAACAAGCCATAAAGGATCAGTTTGCACATCAAACATTGGAGTATACAAAGACAATGGAACCTGATTAAAAAAAAATTTTTCAGTAGAATCATATCTTATTCCGCCTAATGCAATTTCTCTTGCAATATCAATCCTTGCCTGATAAAATAAGTCAATATCAGAATATGCTGATTTAATAGGCGGTTCTTCCTGTTCATATACAACTTCTGTGTTATCCTCTTGAGATACTTTTAATAACTTTGCCATTAATTAGTATAGTACAAAATTATATATATATAAATTCTTAGTTATATTGGGAATTTAATTCACTACTAATAAATTGAGAAGAAGGTTGTAGTATATAAACAATGTTTTTTGAGTTTTCCCTATTAATTTTTATTATTTTTTCAAGTTCAACTTCTTTTAGGTAATTATAAAAAGTTGCTTTAGAACAATATTTATAATGATCAACAAATAGAAATTTTAGTTCTGATAATACTATTCCTGTTTCAGAAATCATTGAAAGAAGCTTTTGTTTTAATATTTCACGTTTATTTGTTTTTGCTTTAAAAGAAAGCAGGGCTTGATAAGGGTCAGTAACAGGTTCAATTTTAAGAACCTTTTTAGGTTTTTGTCTTTTTTCAAGTTCCTCAAAATAGTCATCTTCTATTGCAGGATCACTTTTTTTACTATCCTTTGTTTGGCTTTGCAAGGTCTGATTAGAGCTTAAATCTTTTATATAGTTAAGTGCTATGTTTAATCCTTTAAGTTCAGCCTTCAATTCAAAAACTTCAGCTTTTAAGGTATCAACAGTTGATTTTAATTCCTCATTTTCCTTTTTTAGGCTTTTAAATCCAGAATTTACATTATTACTCAATTCACCTATCTCATCAATATCGCTTTTACACTTAGCAAAACCTTTTTTTACTTGATCTTTAAAAGCGATATAATCATCCATAAATCTTACAAGTAAAGTTCATTTATATAATTTTTGTTGTTATGACTATTGATGAAACATATATATAAAACAAAATTTTTTGCTTAATATTTTTAATCAGTTACATAATATGTATTTTACCTTTGTTTTGTTTTAATTTTGCATAATCTGACATATAACTGTCTATTTCTTTTACTGCCAATTCAAAATCTTTTGGGTTTGATTCATACAGTTTATTAAAACTTATTACAGCTGTAACATCAAGTCTTCCTATTGTAAGTGTTTCATTTTTAACAAACAATCCAGAATTCTCCTTTATTATACGTCTAAAAACAGCACTTCCAGAACTTGTCATGACTTCTATCTTTTCTGTTACAAGCGACACTATCTCTTCTGTAATTTTAATTATAAAATTTTTTATATCCTTAACATAATCATTTATAAAAGATTTTTGCTTGTGGTTAAGAGAATCCTTTGATATGAAATTAAAATAAATTTCATCTCCTAATATAGATATCATTATGCTTTTAAAAAAATCATAATCAGAGATCTCCTTTGATAAATGATCATAAGCTTGAGATTTTTCAAGATATTTTAATGATATTTCAAAAATACCATCTATTATTTTTTTATAAAACAAATCATCACTATCATTTGGGAAATAAGTCGTATTAAATGCATTAAAACCATCAATTTCCATAAATATAAGATGTCTATAAATTTTTTGTTTCATATCATCAAACAAAAATTCACGATTAAAATAAAGATTTGCATCAAATATATATTTAGGTTTATCTATTATAAGATAAAATCCAGCCTTAAGAAAATCATTTGATAGCCAACTTGAAAACATATCTTTATAGTTAAGTCCATTACTGTACTTATTTCCCATATAATATCTGTAAAAAAAAAGTTTTTTCATAAATTCTATAGCAGTTTCTGATGGTCTTATTTTCTCAAAAGGGATACTAAACACACCTTTTATATTCAAATTATCAAACAATTCATCAACAAGATTTCTTAATTCCTTCATACTTTTTTTATCAAGCTCAGAATTTTTACTATTTAATATTATTTGCAATATTCTATATGCTATTTCTTTTTCTGAATCATTAAAATATAAATCTTGAAGAACTCCTATTGTTGAATCATACCATCCTCTAAGATCATTATACGAATTATTTATCCTGATAATGTCTGTTTCTGTATCAAGCCTATTAAAATACTGGTATATTTTTTCAATCTTAAAAGATATCAATTGCAGTGTTTGCATTTGTTCCCATATAAGATATTTTAGAAGATTTTGTATTATTATATCTGAATAATAGCTAATATCGTTATTAGCATATCCTTTTTCTATCAAATCAAACACATTTTTCAAATAGCCAGAATTTAGTATATATTCCTCATATTTTTCCCTTATTTGTGATATCTTTTTTTTATCAGTTAATTCATAAACCTGGTTATAGTTATCAATACTAGAGCGATTATTAATATAATCTTGTTCAATTGTATCAATATCTGAAATAGCTCTAGAAGATATATTTTTAATCTCTAAATCTTTTAAATACTTCTGTATACTGTTACGTTTTTCAGAAAGCATTATTTCAGTATTTAAAACTCTGCTAAATAGTTTAGTTAAATTAAGATGAGCAAAAGGTCCTATTTTAAATTTTACATTAGAATTATCAGAATCAACAATATAAATTAATTTTTTAGATTCATTTAATTGTTTGTTTTCTTTTAACAAGAGGTTTGATACAACATCATTCAATGCCTTTTTAAAATCAGAAGTCATAGGATTATCCAAAAACAAGAAAACTTTTCCTGATGTTTCACTAGTATATATTATAGAGTTGTTTGAAGCAATTAGCATCTTTAACATTGCTTTTACACTATCTCCAAATTGATAATCAAATTTTTTGTTTATGTATGTAAAGTCTATTTGAATAAGACATGCATAAACAGTTGAATGATAAACATATTCTAATAATTTAAGAGATTCTTTGGTTTCTTTGTATTCAAAATTTTTAGCAATATCATCAAATTTTTCATTTCCATTAAAAAAACCAAGAAAGGACATAAAAATATTCATTTAGTTTATTATATATATTTTTTTCTTATTTATTTTAAATAACAAGAAAAAAATTAATTGAGTATTCTAAGACCTTGCATCATTTTAAGACCTACTTCCTGAATAGGTGTTCCAGTTTTATTAGAAGAATCATCACGCAGATAATACTTCCCTGTAACAAAAAAATTGTACTCTTCAAGAAATTTCATTATTTCTTCCTTCTTTTTTATGTCGGTTGAATATATATTTGACTGTACATGAAAATTATCTAACAAATGATGTGTTACACCTACAAGATCATCATTTATAAAAGAATCATTGTATCCTACAGGAATATTTAGAAAAAATTTTATATCTCCATTTCTGACACATCTTATAAGATCTATTAATCCTTTCCCAATAGAACAAGGTTCATACTTTTTTTTGTTATCCGATTTAACAACATATTCTGTATACTGTTTTAAAGGATAATTGACATTTTCACCCTCATGAACATATATAAGATATGGGCTTATTATTCTGCAACGGTCATGATCCCAGTTAAACAATACCATATAATTGCATTGTCATTTACTGATTATATATGTTTTTTTTTACTATATAGGAATAAAACACAACCGAGTAATTATTGTAAGCCTTTAGAAAAAATATCTATTTGATTAACAGTAAACTTTATATTTTATTAAATATACAAATCATTATGAATTGTCCTTATTGTAATCACAAAGAAACAAAAGTTATTGATTCAAGAGAGTCAAAAGATGGAACCAGCATAAAAAGAAGAAGAGAATGTATTAATTGTCAAAAAAGATATTCAACGATTGAAAAAGTTTTAAAACTTGATTTAGAGGTAAAAAAGGCAAACGATGAGATAGAAGAATTTAATCTTGGTAAAATAAGAAGAAGTCTTCTTAAGGCATGTGAAAAAAGACCGATTACATTAGAGCAAATAGAAGACATACTTCAAAATGTTGTAGATGATTTAAAAAAAGTAGATGAACAGATAATTCCAACATCAACAGTTGGAAAGATAGTCCTATTTCATTTAAAAAAGGTAGATGAGATAGGTTTCTTAAAATTTGCAATAATTCACAACCATTACGGTTCTATGAATGAATTTTTAGGAGAACTTGAAAAATTAAAAAATTTTGACAATCTTACCTATAAATCAAAAAACAAGAGTAAATAAAATTTATGAGCATCTTCTTGTGCTATTAAATAAATATTTTACGCTACAATCATCATAAATATTTTCTTTAACTGTTTTTAAATCATATTTTTTTTGAGTTGTTTCAATAACTTTTTCCAAATATTCTTTGTTAAGATGTGCTTTGTGCATTCTTATTAAAGTTTCTCCATAAAATTTTAAAAGTCCCATATCATCTTCAAAATTATCATAGCCAACATTTATAATGCTTTTACATATCTTTGTATAAAGTCCCATAGCTTCACATTTTGAAAGTTCACTCATCTGGCCGATGCTTAACAGTTCTAAATTCCCTAGCCTTTTCATATTTATAAACACAAATTATATCATATTTATAAAGCTTTCAAACATGTTGAAGCAAAAGATGCAATCATGTTCTTAAATAAACATTTTAGAAGGCAAGAAAAAGAACTACAAAACTCCTTATAGTTTAGAAAGGGAACTATGTAGCCCTACAATATGGATGTTTTACAACGCTATCTTCTAAAGAAGTTTAAGAAAAATAAGTTTTTTTTAAATTCTTAATACTCTATAAAATAAAAAATTACCTTTGAATAAGTAGTTTTCTTTCACCCATATAAGGTCTTAACACAACAGGGATTATTACATTTCCATCCTGTGTTTGATGTTGTTCTATTATTGCAATCATTGCTCTTGTTAGTGCTATTGCTGTAGAATTTAGTGTATGAACGAATTCTATTTCATTTTTTTCATTCTGATATCTACAATTTAATCTTCTTGCACCATAATCTCTATAGTTTGATGAAGAAACCATTTCTCTATATCTTTGCTGTCCTGGCAACCAAGCTTCCAAATCAAATTTTCTTGTAGCAAAACTACCCATATCTCCTGTACATATATCAACTATCTGATAATGTAATTCAAGTTCTTTAAATATCTCTTCAGCATTTTGAGTAATTTCTTTATGATAATTATCTGACTCTTCAGGTTTACAGAAAACAAATTGTTCTATTTTATTAAAGTTATGAACTCTAAATATTCCCTTACTATCCTTAGTTACACCAGCTTCTTTTCTAAAACATGCAGATAAACCAGCATATTTTACTGGTAAATCCTTATGATTAAACATGTGGTTTATATGAAGTGCTGCAAGTGCATGTTCTGATGTTCCAATCATGTAAAGATCTTCATCTTCAATCTTATATATCACATCTTCAAAATCCTCAAGTGAAACAGAGCATCCTATAACATTTCTTTTAAGCATAGGTGGCACCTCAACAGGTACATATCCTTTTTGAGCAAGTTTATTTAAGGCATAATTATATATTGCAACCTGTAAAAGCACCAATTCATTTTTAAGATAATAAAATCTTGCTCCTGATGTTTTTGAAGCAGTTTCAAGATCTGCCCAATCATTCATTTCACAAAGTTCAGAAAAATTTCTGATAGGAAAAGAGTAATTAGGCTTTTCTAAATTGAATCTTATAGGTTTATTCTGTTCATCATCCAATCCAAAAGGCACCTGTTCATCAAGCATATTAGGTAGCTTAAGTAGTAAAGATAACCTTTTATCTTCTAAATCCTGCATTAAAGATTCTACATGAGCAATCTTATCATTTAAATCCTTAACTTTCTTAACCTGTTCATCAATGTTCTTTCCAGATTTCTTAAATTCAGATATCTTTAAATTTTCCTTATTCTTAACAGATTTAAGATTATCAGTTTCAAATTTATGATTTCTCCATAAATCATCTACTTTTATAAGTTCATCCACAATACCTGTGTCAAATCCATTTCTTCTTTCCAAATTTTTTTTTACAAAATCTGTATTATCCCTAATTAATTTTATATCTAACATTTTTCATTTAATTAAGCAACATACAGCAAGATTTTGCTATCAATCAGTTCCTAAATATTAACAGTAAACCACTAAAATCACATGTCATATTCAACCATGAAAGAACCATTTTGACTGTATAACAATAGAACCAAACATTGATATTTATAAAATTTAGCAAAAATAATTAATGATATATATGATTTTCTTCTGGAATACGAAAATAACATTCTCCAATAGAATCGCAAATTATTGTACTTCTTCCCTTTGCCTCAACAGCTTCTAATCCATTAAAATATATTTTTCCATTATATCCTGGCCTAAAATTTAAAGAGTAATTACCAGCATAAGGAAAATCATTTTTAATACTTCTTATAGTTCTGTCTAATTGATCTTTGTTTTCACAAACAATCGCTAACAATGCGTTTTTAACAGGATTTTGAGGTCCTGAAAGACTTTCTGCCAAACTGCTACTTATTTTTTCCATTAAACTTGATTTCATAACTACTATTAAGTAGTTAATGTTTATAAATTTATCTTTAAAAAAACAAATTTGCATCATAATTAAAACAAAATTTTATAAAAAGAATTTAATTAAACTTCATAACCTTGTTTATTGGCCCCATAGCATAGCCTGGATAGTGCTTCCGGTTTCGGCCCGGATTGCGGGAGTTCGAATCTCTCTGGGGTCGGTTTTTAAGCGGGTATATAGATTTAATTGATTTAGTTTTTGATAAAATCAATAATTCATTAAAACAGGATAAAATTTGGGGATGAAATAGCTATTCTTCCAATTGTTCATATTTTTTTATTAAAATTATTTTTAGGAGAAATTATTTTAGAATACGATATTGATAATTTAATTGATAAATTTGAAAAAATACTTATTTTAGAGAAATAAAGTGACAATTTGGAAAAATTAGTTAAAATTGAAAAAGGCCCTTTTTTTCAATTTTTTCGTTAAGTTTATAAATATAGAAGCTGTGGTAATAACTAGGCTATGACAAAATAAAATTTTAATAAAATTGTTTTCGATTGGTTGAAGTTGATTTATGACAAATGAAGATTCAAGAAATATGTTCGATCACCTCAGGGTTGGTATTAAGTAGAAAGAAAGCAGAGAATAATCTAAATCCTTCTAAGATATATAAATTATTAACTATTAAAAGTTTTGAAAATGATTTTTCTATTAATCATAATGAATTAGAAGATTTTTCAGCTGAAAGTGATATTGATAATAAATATATAACAAAAAAAGGAGATATTATTGTGAGACTAACTTTTCCTTATACAGCAGTATATATTGATAGCCTAGAAGAAGGTTTGTTAATTTCATCTAATTTCTTGGTTCTTAGGAATATTTTAAATAAATTTTTACCTGAATATTTGACTATTGTTTTAAATTCTGAAAATTTTCAAAAGAAATTAGCTCAAATATCAACAGGGACAAAGATTCCTGTTATTAAAGTCTCTTCATTTAATGAAATTGAATTTGGATCAATTTGTCCTATTGAAATTCAATCAAAAATAATTGGAGTTTACAAGGAACACTTAAATGAATTAAATTTATTAGAACAATTAACTAGTCAAAAGAAAACATTAATTAAAACTTTATTAAATAAATATATAGAATAAAAACAAAAAATGGAAACAAAAAAAGAAACAATTTCAAACACTTTATGGAAAGCATGTGATACTTTTAGAGGAAAGATTGACTCTTCAATTTACAAAGATTATGTTTTGGTAATGTTATTTGTAAAATACTTATCAGATACATATAAAGAACATTTAGAGATTTATTCAGAAAAATATGACCAAGATCAAACAAGAATTGAAAGGGCTCTTGCAAGAGATAGATTTATTTTAGATGACAAATCAACTTTTGATTATATTTATTCAAAAAGAAATGAATCCAATGTTGGAGAAATTATCAATACGGCATTAGAAAAAATAGAAGAAGATAATAAATTAAAATTAAGAGGTGTTTTTAGAAACATTGATTTTAATTCAGAAATGGTTTTAGGTCAAGTAAAAGATAGAAATGCTATGCTTAGACATTTACTTGAAGATTTTAAAACTTTAAATTTATCTCCAAGTGTTATTGGTGATGCAGATGTTATTGGTGATGCCTATGAATATATGATAGGTCAATTTGCATCAGATGCTGGAAAGAAGGGGGGTGAGTTTTTCACGCCAGCAAAAGTTTCTAAATTAGTTTCCATGTTAGTTGAACCAAAAGAAAATGATAGAATTTACGACCCTACTTGCGGCTCAGGTTCATTATTGTTAAAAACAGCTCAAAGAGTTCAAAATAAAAAAGTAGCAATTTATGGTCAGGAAAGAAATGGTCAAACACAATCACTTGCTAGAATGAATATGTTTTTACATAAATTTGATGATGCAAAAATTGAGTGGGGTGATACTTTGGCAAATCCACTACATTTAGAAAATGATAAGTTGATGAAATTTCAAGTAATTGTTGCAAATCCGCCTTTTAGTTTAGATAAATGGGCTATGGGATTTTCAAATACTGATTCTGAGAAAGATTTTGTTATGGATAGTTCTCTTGACCCATATAGAAGATTTGAATGGGGAGTTCCTCCTAAGTCAAAAGGAGATTATGCCTTTGTTCAACATATGTTATATTCGCTTAGTGAAAATGGAAGGATGGCTGTTGTTTTACCTCATGGAGTTCTATTTAGAGGAGCACAAGAAGGTAAGATTAGAAAACAAATAATTGATTTAAATTTACTTGATGCTGTAATTGGACTTCCTGCTAATTTGTTTTTTGGAACTAGTATTCCTGCTTGTGTATTAGTGTTTAAAAAAAATAGGACAAGAAAAGATATTTTATTTATTGATGGTTCAGGAGAAGGAAATTTTGAGAAAGGAAAAAATCAAAATGTGTTAAGAGATAGTGATATTGAGAAGATATATGAAACATATAAAAGATATGAAACAGAAGATAAATATTCATATGTTGCTAATATTGATGAAATCAAAGAAAATGATTATAATTTGAATATTCCTCGTTATGTAGATACATTTGAAGAAGAAGAGATTATTGATTTGGATTTGGTAAAAGAAAATATTGTTAAATTGAAAGCTGAAATTGTTGAAGTTGAGAAAAAACAAGATGAATACTTGAAGGAGTTGGGATTGTAAAAGAGGTTTGAAAAGAATGGAATTTAAAGAATGTTTTATTATTGAATTGTTTTTTACTCAAACCATATTGTTGACTTCAACAAAAAGGTTCAGGAGGTATTTAAATGGTAGAGAAAATTAAAAATAAAATTTTAGTAAAAGGAATTGAAATTTCAATAATGAAAGTTAAAGATAATGATTTTATTTCTCTAACAGATATGCTTAAAGCAAAAGATGGAGATTTTTTTATTTCTGATTGGCTTAGAAATAGAAATACTGTTGAATTCTTAGGAATTTGGGAAAGAATTCACAATCCTAATTTTAATTATGGCGAATTTGCCACAATTAAAAGTCAAGCGGGTTTAAATAATTATAAAATTAGTGTTAAAGAATGGGTTGAGAAAACAAATGCAATAGGATTAAAGGCTACAGCTGGAAGATATGGAGGAACTTATGCCCATAAAGATTTAGCTTTTGAATTTGGAATGTGGATTAGTGCAGAATTTAAAATATACTTAATTAAAGAATTTCAAAGATTAAAAGAAATTGAAATGCAAAATCAAGATTGGAATATTAAAAGAACTTTAACTAAAATCAATTATAAAATTCATACTGATGCAATTAAAACTCATTTAATTCCAAATACTATTAAAAATCCAAATTTAGTTTATGCAACTGAGGCAGATATTTTAAATTTAGCTTTATTTGGAATGACTGCAAAAGAGTGGAAAGGAAATAATCCAAAATTAGAGGGTAATATTAGAGATTATGCAAATGTTAGTCAATTAGTTTGTTTAACTAATCTTGAAAATTTAAATTCAATTTTTATTAAAAATGGTTTAAGTAAAGAAGATAGATTAATTGAGATAAATAAAATTGCTATTGAGCAAATGACACTCTTAGTTTCAAATAATAATATTGGGAGGTTGGAGAGAGAATGAAATTATTTAATATCTATCATTTCGTTGATATCAACAAAATGATCCATGAATTTGAAAAAGTGCCACAACTTGTGGGACAAATATTTTACAAGTTCAATTTAATTGAAAGAGTGGTGTTAAAATGAACCAAGAAATAAAACAAAGACTTGAAATGATTCAAAAAGGAGAAGTTCCAGAAGGTTACAAACAAACTAAAATTGGAATAATTCCAAATGATTGGAAAGTAGAAAAATTTGGGAATGTTTGTAAAGATAAAGGACAGTATGGTGCTGGAGAATCTGCATTGCCATACTCAAAAGATTTACCTACTTATCTTAGAATTACAGATATTGATGAAAATGGAAGAATTATTAAAAATAATTTAATGTCTGTAAAATTAGAAGATAAAAAAAAATATTTATTAAAAGAAAATGACTTATTATTTGCTAGAACTGGTGGAACAACAGGGAAAACATATTTATACTCTAAAAATGATGGAGATTTATATTTTGCAGGTTTTTTAATTAGATTTAAAATAAATCATGATGTAACTAATCCTTATTTCATTAAACTATATACTGAAACTTATCAATATGATAAATGGGTCAAAATAATGTCTATGAGAGGTGGTCAACCAGGAATTAATTCTGAGGAGTATTCTTCTATGAGGTTACCAACTCCATCTTTACCTGAACAAACCGTCATAGCAGAAATCCTTTCAAACCAAGACAATTTAATTGAATTAAAAGAAAAATTACTTGAAGAGAAAAAGAATTTAAAGAAATCACTAATGCAAAATCTATTGAGTGGAAAAGTTAGATTTAAAGAGTTTAATGATGAATGGAAAGAAGTTAAGTTGAAGAAGTTATTAAAAGAGATTTTAAATAGAAATAAAGAAAATCAAGTAAAAAGAGTTTTAAGTGTAACTAATAAAAAAGGTTTTGTAAATCAAGATGAATATTTTGGAAAAGAAATTGCAAGTAAAGATATATCAAATTATAAAATTGTTTCAAGAGGTGAATTTGCATATAATCCTTCAAGAATTAATGTGGGGTCAATAGATTTATTAACTTCATTTGAAAATGGAATATTAAGTCCAATGTATGTTATATTTAAAACAAAAGATAACTTAAATCCAATTTATTTTAGGTATTGGTTAGATACACATCAGTTTAAAGGAAGAATTGAAAGTTTTGTAGCTGGAAGTGTTAGAGATAGTTTAGCATTTAAAGATATGTCAATGATGAAAATACTCCTACCCTCCTTACCTGAACAAGAAAAAATAGCAAATACACTTCAAAATCAAGATAAAGAAATCTCCTTACTTCAAGAAGAGATTAATCAATTAAAATTACAAAAAAAATCATTAATGCAACTTCTTCTAACTGGAATAGTTAGGGTATCACAAAATGTGATACCTTCTAAGGTCATAAATTGCGGTCTTAAAATGGAGGTAGAACAATGATAGAAGAGATTAAGTTGTTTTTAGAAGTTTTAGGAGGATTAGGATTTGGATTATCATTATATTTAATTTATAAAATTAATATTGTAAATCAAAATGTTAACAAAATAAATCTTAATAATAATCAAAAAAATATCATTAATATTGGAAGTAATCCTATTGAATTAAAAAAGGATTTAGAAAAAGAAATTAAAATGTCCAAATCCAAGGGAAATAAAGATGTGATTGAAGAGATAGAAGATCTGATTCTTGAAAAATCTCATAATTATTTGAGAAAATCAATTCTAAAATTAATTCCTTTAATTAAAGATAAACAAACTAAAATATATCTTGAAAATGAGTTATATGGTCACACAAAAGAAACAGATAAAAAATTTGATCTGTCTTATAGAGATATAAAAGGAATTGGTTTAATGAAAACTAAATTTGGACCTATAAAAGAAATCGAGATCCCAATATTTTTTACTAATTCAATAGAAGAAATTGAATCATTAGTTAATAAAGAAAATGATGAATTCTATGTAATGTATAGGCTTCCTGAAGAAATAAGAAGTAAATTTAATATTCCTACCATCGAAGTAAGGCTAAAAATATACAAAACTAGTTTAAAAATAATGATGTCAGAAGTTGAAAGAAATATTAAAAATATTTTACTGGAGGTAGAACAATGAATTTGACATCTCAAATTGTGACTTCAAATAACTGGTCACAAATTGCGACTACCTCAAAAGGAGGTTTGTTGAAATGAATAATAATATTATTGAAGTAATAAAACCTAAAATCCATACTCTAAGAGGAGTTCAAGTAATTTTAGATAGGGATTTATCAGACTTTTATGAAACTGAAACAAGATCTTTAAAACAGGCAATTAAAAGAAATATTGAAAGATTTCCAGAGGATTTTATGTTTCAATTAACCGAAAATGAAGTAGACATTATGGTATCACAATCTGTGATACCTTCAAAACAACATCTAGGTGGTAGTTTGCCTTATGCCTTTACTGAACAAGGAGTTGCAAATATTTCAAGTATTTTAACATCTAAAAGAGCTATTGAAGTAAATATTCAGATTATGAGAGCATTTATTCAAATGAGACAATTCCTTTTAACAAATAAAGATACATTCCAAAGATTAAACATAATTGAAACAAAATTATTAGAACATGATAACAATTTCAATAAAATATTCAATCTCTTAGAAACAAATGAACCTAAAACAGGAATTTTCTTCAATAATCAATTCTTTGACTCATACATCTTCATAACAGATTTAATTAGAAAAGCAAAAAATGAAATAAAATTAATTGATAATTATATTGATGAAAGAACTCTTAATTTATTTAAGAAGAAAGAAAATCAAGTAAAAGTTACAATTTATACTAAAAATATAACAAAAGAATTAAGAGAAGATATAAATAAATTTAACAAACAATATAACAATCTTCAAATAAAAGAATTTAAAGACTCACACGATAGGTTTTTAATAATAGATGATGAAGTTTATCATATAGGTGCATCTTTAAAAGATATTGGGAAAAAATGGACAGCTTTTTCAAAATTAGAAGATTTTACAGAAGAAATTAAAAGGAGGTTAAACTAAAATGATATATCAAAAAATGCCAAGTCCAAGTAAATATAATGAAGAAAACTCTTCTCAAATTCCAGCATTAGAATTATTAGAAAAATTAGGTTACAATATTCTAAAACCAGAAGATGCAGAAATTATGAGAGGAAGTTTATATAATGTAATATTAAAACCAGTTTTAAAACAACAATTAGAAAAATTAAACTCCTATACTTACAAAAAAGAAACTTTTAAATTTTCAGAAAAAAACATTAATCAGGCTATTGATGGTTTAGATGAACCATTAACAA
Source organism: uncultured Methanosarcinales archaeon (assembly GCA_964429995.1). Lineage (GTDB taxonomy): Archaea > Nanobdellota > Nanobdellia > Woesearchaeales > UBA583 > UBA583. The sequence goes on along the minus strand of CAYSDY010000003.1, from coordinate 103,925 downwards.
ATGGTCTAGTTAAAACAAATGAAAAAATATATGATTATTTAATGCTAGGAAAATCCTACCAAGAAATTTTACCTGATAAAACAAAAAGATCTTTTAATTTAAATTATATTGATTTTGAAAACCCTCAAAATAATGTATTTCATGCAGTTCCTGAATTTGCTGTTGAAAGACAAAATTCTAATAAAACAGCTCGGCCAGATATAGTTTTATTTGTAAATGGAATTCCACTTGGAGTAATAGAATGTAAAAGAGTCTCAGAAGATATAAAACAAGGAATATCTCAAATGATTAGAAACCAAGGAAAAGATTATATTCCTCAATTATTCAAATTTACTCAAATTTTAGTTTCTACAAATAAGAATGATACAAAATATGCAACAGCTTCAACTCCTGAAAAATTCTGGTCACATTGGAGAGAAGAAGATGAGAAATTTTTACAAACTCAAATTTCTAAACATATAACAACTAGAAAACCAACAATTCAAGATGAGAATTTAATTTCTTTATTTGAACCAAAGAGATTTTTTGAACTTATTAAATATTTTATTGTTTTTGATAAAGATATTAAAAAAATAGCCAGATATCAACAATATTTTGCAATAAAAGAGACAATTAAAACAATAAATGAAAGAGATGAAATTGGAAATAGACAATCCGGTGTAATTTGGCACACACAAGGTTCTGGGAAATCATTAACTATGGTTATGTTTGCAAAATATATTTTATCAAAGATTTCAGCAAAACATCCAAAAGTAATTGTAGTAACAGATAGGATTGATTTGGATAAACAAATTCACTCTACATTTAATCATACTAGATTAAAGGCAAGTAGGGCTACAACAGGAGAGAAATTAATAGAATTAATAAAAGATAATAATGCAGATATTGTAACTACAATTATTAATAAATTTGAAAAATCTTTTAAGAAAAAATCTGTTGATAATTCAAAAGATATTTTTATTTTAATCGATGAAAGTCACAGAACCCAATATGGGGAATTTCATATAAAGATGAAAAACACATTTCCAAATGCTTGTTATTTAGGTTTTACAGGAACTCCTTTGTTAAAAAGGGAAAAAAATACCCTAATTAAATTTGGTAAATTGATCCATAAATATACAATTAATGATGCTGTTGAAGATAAGGCTATTGTTCCTTTATTATATGAAGGTAGAATGATTGATCAAACTGTAAATAAGAAGGCAATAGATTTAAGATTAGATATTATTACACGAAATATAACTCCTGAACAAAAAAGAGATGTTAAACAAAAATGGGCCAAATTTGAGAAAATTGCATCTTCAAATCAAAGAATTAATCTTATTGCATTTGATATAACCTCTGATTTTTTAACAAGAAAAGAAAATCATGGTATTTATTTCAAAGGAATGCTCGCAACTAACTCTAAAATTGATGCAATCAGATATAAAGAGGCATTTGATGAATTAAAAGAGTTAGATACACAAGTTATAATCTCTGGTCCTGATGAAAGAGAAGACCACGAGGAAGTTGATAATGAAACTAAGAGTAAAATCTTAAAATTCTGGCAAACTATGATGAGTAAATATGGAACAGAAGAAAGTTATTTAGATACTATTAAAAATGAGTTTGTTTATGGCGATTCAATAGATATTCTTATTGTAGTTGATAAACTTCTAACTGGTTTTGATGCTCCAAGAGCTTCTATTTTATATATTGATAAAGAACTAAAAGAACACAATCTTCTTCAAGCAATAGCAAGAGTAAACAGATTATTTGATAATAAAGAATATGGATTTATTGTAGATTATAGAGGATTACTTCAAAGACTAGATGAGGCTATGGATTTATATTCAGGTGCAGGTTTAGAAAATTTTGACCCAGGTGATATTAAAGGTGCTGTTTTAGATATTATTAAAGTTATTGGAGATCTAAGAGAATCACACACAAATCTATTAAATATATTCATATCAATAAAAAATAAATCTGATATTGAAGAATATGAAATATTACTTGAAAAACAAGAAACAAGAGAATTTTTTTATGAGATATTAGCATCATTTAGTAAAAATTTATCTATTGCAAGAGAGAGTGAAAAAATTTATAATGCAATAGATGAAAAAGAAATGCAAAAATTTAAACAAGACTTAAATTTCTTTGTTGAACTTAGAAAATCAGTTAAAATTAGATATTCAGATAATATAAATTACAAAGAATATGAACCACAAATGAGAAATTTAATGGATAATTACATAGTTGCAGAAGAAGTTATCAAAATAACAAAACCTGTGGATATTATGGATAAGAAAAACTTTACAGAAGAACTTGAAAGATTAGGATCAAAAAGAGCAAAAGCAGATGCAATTAGAACAAGAATAACTAGGAGTATTTCACAAAATTTTGAAGAAAATCCCGCATATTATGAGAAATTTTCTAAATTAGTAGATAATGTAATTCAAGATTATAAAAATAAAAGAATCTCTGAATCTGATTACTTTGATAGAATGGAAGATATTATGAAAAAATATCAATCTGGACAAACTGACACTAAATATCCAAATTCAATTAAAAATGATATAATTTCTCAAAGTTATTATGGAATTCTTAAAAATATAATTTTTCAAATTAATCAATATTTTGAAGATAATGAATCTATTGCTGATATTTCGATAAAAATTAAAAATATAATTGATAAAAATATTAAAATTGATTTTCAAAATAATATTGACATTATGAACAAAATAGCCCAAGAGATTGAGGATTTATTATTTGATTATAAAGAAGATAAAAAATTAAATTTAGATTATGAAAATATTGATAAAATTATTGAAACAATTCAATCAATGATAATTAAAAGATTTGCAAAATGAAAGAAGATAGTATAAACCTAGAAATTGATGGTATAGAATTTACTTTGATTAGAAAAGATGTTAAAAATATTAATATAAATGTCAAACCAGATTTAACTATTCTTGTTTCAGCACCTTCTAAACTTCAAGAAGAAAAAGTTAAAGAATTTGTATTAAAAAAAAGAAAATGGATTAAAAAAAATATTAATTATTTTAAAAAAAATAGACCAACTCCTAAAACGAAAAAAGAATATATTTCTGGTGAGACTTTTAGATATTTGGGAAAACAATATAGATTAAAAGTTATAGAAGATGAAAATGAAGAAGGTGTAAAATATTTTAGAGGATTTATTTATTTAAACATAAAAAATAAAAATGATATTAAAAGTAAAGAGGATTTAATAAAAGATTGGTATCATGTGCGAGAAGAAATTTTATTTAATCAATCATTAAATAGAATGTATAAATTAATTAAGAAGTATGATATTGAAAAACCAACAATAAAACCTAGAAAGTTAAAATCAAGATGGGGTTCTTGTAATAAATCAAAAAATGAAATTTTATTGAATTCAGATTTAATTGAAGCTCCAAAATTTGCTATTGATTATGTTGTATTACATGAGTTAATTCATTTTAAATATGATAACCATAATAAAGATTTTTTCAATTTATTGACCGCTTTAATGCCAGATTGGGAAATGCGAAAAAATATACTTGATTGTGAAATTATTAGGGATTTATAGGGTTTATAATATATTTTAAATTTAAAAGATAATTAGGGTTTTATAATAAAGGGTTGTAAAAAACCTATAACTTTGGAATTGAACTTGTCCAATTAGGGCTTATAAGGGTTTTTTGATAACACTCTTCTAAGAATTTTGGGGTTTTTCAAAATTCTCAATAATAATCATTTAATCAATTATTCCTTTCTACTGTAAATTCAACTTCCTTTTTAAATTCAATTGAGTAATCCAAACCAGAACATTTTCCATATACCTGATCATCACATTCAGGATCACTGTTTCTATCGCAAATTATGCTTTTTTGTAAGAATTCATGTGTTAAAAATCCTCTAAATACTATTTTATCATTTGTTTTCTCAATTATTCTTAATCCTTCTATATCATCTCCAGTAAATTTTTTAAGACATCCAAAACTAACATCACTACTTCCAGAGCTATATTTTGAAGAGTACAAATGTAACATATCCTTTCCTAAAATTTCACTATTACAAAAATAACACTGTTTAATTTGAGAAACAGGATATTGAGTATTATCCTTATATTCTGAACAATCTCCACTCAAACATACACTTGTTATATTTATTATTGTATGATTATAATTTTGTATTGTTTCATTAAAATATTGGTTTATTGATATCATTTTCTCATTATAAACATCTTTATGAGCAAGATTCTTATCATACTCACAACCTGAAAAAATGGTCAGAGCAAATATTAGCAAAATTAACACTTTTAGTTTCATAATATTTAAAAAAAAACTATCTTAATAAATGTTTGTCAAGTTTTTAAGCAACTGCCGGGAATTGAACCCGAATTTGAGCCTTACCATGGCTCTGTAATAACCTTTATACGACAATTGCATATAATAAGATGAAAAAAGATTACTCTTTTTAAACTTTGTTAAGAGTTTTAAAAAAGACTCTTGTTCCATTTTCTTATTCCAAATCTTAATAATATTTTAGATAATAAAAGAATAATTACTAATGATACAATATATGAAAATAATGAGTCTAAAAATATATTAATTATTATAATTGCAAATAAGACAGGAACATAAAAGATAAAATATTCAATAAAGTTTTTACTTTGCATAAGATTTTCGTTAGGTTGTAATCCTGTAAGGTAAAAACTTACACAGAAATTATAAAAGATCAGCATTATAAGTATTATTGATGCTTTTAGTATAAGTAAAATGTTTAAAGAATAAAATAAAAGTATTATAATTCCCATAACAAAACATATTACAAATGATAATTGCATTTTAGAGATTATATAGTTCTTTAGGCTTACAGGTAGGTAACGGTAATATCTAAAATCATCGCTATTTATAAGCGAATTTAATAATTGTGTTGAGAGGGTTCCTATTATTATTGCAAAAAATAAAACATCTATATTTAAAGTCTTTAATATTTCTATTGATGAAAAAAGTATAAGTAAAAGTATTGCAGGAATAAATACTGTAAAAAGAGGTTTTCCAATCATACCTCCTGTTCTTATAAGATCTATGTAGTCCTTAAATACATAGTGGTTTACAGGTAAAGAGGAAAAATTTAAGGATTTTTGTTCTTTTTTCTTTTGTTTTTTTTTAGTACTAAAATTATTTCCTATAATCATAAAACTAAGCATTGCAAATACAAATATAAGAGTTAATGACATAACAAGGACTAATAAGTTGTTTTCCAAATAAAACAAAGATAAAATCATCAATAAATTAAAACCATTAATATACAAATAAAATCCAAATGATATTAGAAATAAAAAAATAAGATAAAAAAAAACTTTACTCTTTTGATATATAACAGATATAAGAAAAGTGGTAAACAGTCCAAGTGTAAATACTATAAAAGCATTTAGCAGAAGTGATGAAAAATTAGCCAAACCATAACCCATTACCCAATTAGCAGATACAAATCCAGCAATAGTAGGTATTATGAACCAAAAAAGATAAAAAATACTATCAGAAATTGATAAAGTTAAAAAAGTAATATTAAGCTTGATTGGTAATATCTGAGTGTTTGAAAATAGTTTTCCAAAATCACCAAATTTTCTTTCAAGATAATCCTGTGCATAAAGCCCAAAAGCACCACTCATTATTCCTGCAATAAAAAAAATATTGATAAGAAATGAACCTGTATGTTTAGGATTATATCCATCAAAAAGGAATATTCCACCTGTTGTCATAAGAAAGAAGAATATAAATATAGTAAACGGATAACTAAAAAAACTTTTTTTCTTATAAAGATTTGTATGTATCCTAACCTCTTCCTTTAAAAAGTTTAACAATAAATTACTTATTATCATTTTTCGCAATTAATTTTACAAAATATTCTTCAAGATTTTCATAATCTTTTTTGATTCTACTTAAATTCCCATTATAAAGTATTTTGCCATGATTTAGTATGCAAACATCAGTACAAATCTGTTCAGCTATTGATAATATATGTGTTGATATCACAATAGTGTTACCCAATTTTACATATTCAACAAGATATTCCTTAACCTTTTTTTGTATTATAGGGTCAAGATTTATCAATGGTTCATCTATGAATACAAGTTTTGGATAATGTATAAAAGCCTGAGCAAATAAAACCTTTTGTTTGGTTCCACGCGACAAATCCTTTATTAAAGAATTTTTATCTTCCTTAAATTCAAGAAGATTTAAAAAAAAATTTATCCGTTTTTCAGAGTCAGTTATATTTCTTATTTTACAAACAAAATCAAGATATTCTTTAACTGTTAAAAATGATGGAGGAGTTTCCTGTTCTGGAATTATTCCAATTTTTTCTTTAGCTTTAATGGGCTCAGTTATAGGATTAGTTCCCATAATCTCAATTTTACCTTTATCAGGTTTTATTTGACCTGTAAGAATCTTTATTATAGTAGACTTTCCTGAACCGTTTGGTCCTAATATTCCAAACATTTTTCCACTTTCAAGTTCTAATGAAAATCCATTCAATGAAAATCCATCATATTTTTTAGAGACATTCTCTGCTTTAATCGTAATCATAATAAGCAACAAATATAATAATTTATATATCTTATTGTTAGATTTTTTAAGATTAAACTTTAAATCACTCAATTAAAATAAAAAAATATTTAAATAATATACTTTAAAAAACAATTTATGAAAGACAAAAACAGTTCAGAAAAGTATCAAGAGACATTTTGGAGCAGAAAATCATTAGCTCATTTCTTTTTGGGTGTTGGTTTTATCTTGTTTATATTAAACATAACAAGCATACTAAACATTTTAGTGACATTTGGTTTTTTTTATCCATTAGTTGGCTATTACACATCCACAGTAGCATCATTATTTTTAATGATATACTCAATATACAACATATATCTTGAATAAAATGGTTTTAGGATATATAGTTTTATTTACAGTAATTATGGTTTTTATAATTGCATCAATTGAAGATATAAAAAAAAGAGAGGTATATGACTACATCAACTTTTCATTTTTGTTTTGCATCCTTACTGCAGGAATTCTTGATTCTGTATACAATATGAATATTTTTCCTATCTCTTCAGTATTTTTTGGGATGTGCATAGGATTCATATTGGGCAGTATTTTGTATTATTTAGGTATTTGGGGAGGTGGTGATGCAAAGTTTTTGATAGGATTTGCAGGTGCATCATATTACATGTTAAATTTTACAAATTATAATAATAAAAATTATTACATTATACTGCACAACATTTTAGAAAAATTTACATATTTTGTATCATCAAACGTTGATACAGCAACATATATTTTAAACATAATTAATTTTTCATCAATTTTTGTAATGATTGTTTTAACAGTTTTTTATGTTAAAAAGAAACAAGATATGAAGAATACAGGATTGTTATTCATGATATTTTTTTTATTTATTACATCTTTTATGTACATGAATTTTCGTATGTTCTTTGTAATAAACGGATTGTTGGCATTTAGCATAATTTTTTTTTCAAAAGAAGATATATTCTCATCAGTATACTACATTATTAAAATTAAAACATCAAACATTAAACAAGAAGATATAATAGAAGGAGTCATAAAATCAGGTGATAAAATTATTGTAAATCAAAAAGATGCACCTTCAATTATAACCAAAGAAGATGTTGATAATATAAAAATGCATTCTAATTCATTAGATGAAGTTTTTGTTAAAAAAAGATGTATATTACCATATAGCATATTAATCATAATAAACTTTATTTCATATTCATTTATACTTTTAACACAAGACATTTTAAAGATACATATACTATCATTTGTGCTATTGTTTATGTTTTTTTCATTTATAGCAGGAGGAATAATAGGAATATTAATGTTGATCTTTCATTATATTATCAACATAAAGCATATAAGAATAACATTTTGTCTAAAAGAGAAACTTATAATGTTAATTTTTTCATCAATAGTTGTATTTGTTTCATTCCTAAATTCAAAATTTGCAATATTAATAACATTAAATTTGATATATATTTTTATCAAAATTGCAAAAATAATAGAGAAACATATGTTTGTATCAAAAAAAGATATATATAAGATTTCTCTTGGTGATTGGGTTGTTGAAGACATAAAAATAAACAATAAGATAATATATCACAAAGAGGATTTCAAGCTTGGAATAGATGAAGATCAGTTAAAAAGAATAAAAGAGTTAGCACAAGAACATGAACATTTAAAAAAGATTCTTGTAAAAGATGGTCTTGCATTTATCCCTGCATTATTCATAGGATTTGCAATTGTAATGCTTATGTAAAAAGATATTTATCATAAAACATATTTTTTATTGTTTAATCAAGTAATAAAAAAGCTTTTATAATAAAGTCATACAACAATACTTAAGACATGAAAAAAAGACCTATTAAAAATAACAACAAATCTATTTCTAACATAATTGCCTTAATGCTACTTGTTTTTGTTGTGGTACTATCAGTTACTATTTTTAATATTTGGTTTACAGATTATTATTCAAACATATTAAGCATTACAGAACAAAATTCATTAATAAAATCAAAGCCAACAATAGAAACAGTTATTGGCAACACATTATACATTAAAAATAGTGGTTCAAATGTTACTATTAAGCAAATTCAAATAGATGGTATTAACTGTAATATTGACCAAGCAACATATTCAACAGCAATTTTTGAAATAGATTTAAATGAATGTTTAAAAAACATCACCTCTTTAAATCCAGAAATTGTCGTAATAACAGACAAAGAAGTATTAGAAAAAAAAATTTATGTTAAAAATACTTTAAAAAGTAATTGTGTCTTAAATGGTTTTGTTGTTACACATGGACTTTCAGATTTTTTTTACAATTCTCTAAATGGCACTAATGGGTCATGCGATTCTATCATAAGAACATGTAACAATGGAATATTGAGTGGTAATGATTCATACATTTATAGATCATGTACATCTGATTGTTATATTGACAATATGACTACAGTTCTAAATGGTAATAATATGTTGTTTTATCTAAGCGAATTTTCAGTATCAGGATGTGTTAATGAAACAAGAGTATGTAATAATGGAGTTTTAAATGGTAGTTATAATTATACAAGTTGTAGTACAGAGTTAGCATTCGGTGGAGATTATATAGAAGATTTTAGCATTGGTGAAACAAATTATCGTGCACATATTTTTAGCACAACAGGCAATAGTACATTTACAGTTGTTAAAGATAATTTAGAAATAGATTATTTAATTGTTGCAGGTGGTGGCGGTGGTGGCGGGTGCTTTACAGGAGCAGGCGGAGGAGCAGGCGGTTTTATAGAATCAAACACAGTTCTTAGTAAAGGAAATGTAAGCATATCAGTAGGTTTAGGTGGCACAGGCGGAGCAGGTGGAAATCATGATAACTATATGTGGCGTTCTAAACCAGGCAATAATGGTAATGATTCATCAATAGGATCAATAATAGCTTATGGTGGTGGCGGTGGTGGATCATTTCTATGATAATTTTGGATTTTCTGGTGGTAGTGGCGGTGGCGGAGCAGAAAGAGGCACAACCACATATCAATATGTAGATAACAATGCAGGCGGTTTAGGTGGTTCAGGCGTTGTAATCATACGTTATGCAATAAACTAATTTTTTTTGTAACTAAACAAAACACCAAAACATTATAAAAACACATAATGCAAATACATTTTATGAAATCCAAACTGTGTATCAGTCCAATCATATCAGTAATTTTAATACTTGTTGTAACAACAATTTCAGTTACAAGTTTTTTATCTTGGTACAGTTCCTATGAAAGCAATCTTAATACCAAAATAGAGTCAACTATTAAGCAAAGCAATCCATTAACAATAGAAACCATAGCAGGTTCAGTTCTATATGTAAAAAGCAATGAGAATACCACAATAAAGAGTATAAAATTAGATAATAACATATGTTCTTTAGATTTAAATCTTACAGCAGGTATAAATGAGATAGACATAAGTACCTGTATTAACAATCTAACAAGATCAAACCCCTCAGTAAGTTTGGTATCAGACAATCAGGTATTAAGCAAGAATATATACATAAAAGAATTAAATAAATATCCAACAATTCAACATGGTTGTACACTTGATGGCATAAGTTTAGAACATGGTGAAAATTATTCATTTTACCAAAACATTTTTTCATTTAATTGTAGCAATGAAGTTTCAGTTTTATTTTGTGATAATGGAGTTTTAGAACACAGTGATACTTACAAATATCATTCATGTAATACATATAACAGTTGTAGTATAGGAGGTCAGACACTTGAACATAATACAAGTCAGATTTTCTATTTTAAAAGTTTTGATGAAGATGGATGCATTAATGAGACACGAACATGTAATAATGGAGTTCTAAATGGTAGTTATACATATACAAATTGTGTAGAGAATATAGCAACAGGTGGTGATTATGTTCGAGATCTTACTATAAATGATATAACATACAGAATACACTTATTTACTACACCACAAGAACAGGATTTTACTGTTTTGCAAAACAATTTGGATATTGAATATTTGGTTGTTGGCGGCGGTGGTGGCGGCGGAGACTGGGGAGGCTGGGGAGGAGTTAACAGTGGCGGCGGTGGTGGCGGAGGAGCAGGTGGGTTTTTAGAAGGAAATACCACTCTTTCACTTGGCACTGTTAAAGTTAAGGTCGGCTTAGGAGGGACTACATATGGTATGTTACAATCACCTCCAATTCCAAGTGGAGAGAATTCATACATAGGAGAACATATCATTGCTTATGGTGGTGGTAATGGAGGAAATGCTTACAATGGGCCATACGGATACGGTTTACCTGGCGGTTCAGGTGGTGGAGCTGGTCATCAATCAAGTTCTCCAGGCTCAGGAACTTCAGGGCAGGGAAATTCAGGAAGTAATGGTAATGGAGGAACATCAGGTGGAGGAGCTGGTGGTGGTGCAGGTTCTGCAGGGACAGGTCCTGGTCCTTTAGGAAGAGGAGGTGAGGGCAAAATATCCAATATAATAAACAAAGACATAGCCATAGAACTATCAATTGGAGAAGTCATAAATAATGATGTTTGGTTTGCTGGTGGCGGAGGTCCTGGTGGAGGCTATTACGGAGCACAAAATCAATGGGGTTATGGTGGATCTGGCGGTGGTGGCAGAGGAGGAACAGGAGGTTATGCTCATAACACAGAACCAGGAAAATCAAATACAGGCGGTGGTGGCGGTGGTGGTGGCTATGGAAATAGCCCAAGAGAAATCGATGGTGGTTCAGGCGTTGTAATCATACGTTATGCAATAAACTAATTTTTTTTGTAACTAAACAAAACACCAAAACATTATAAAAACACATAATGCAAATACATTTTATGAAATCCAAACTGTGTATCAGTCCAATCATATCAGTAATTTTAATACTTGTTGTAACAACAATTTCAGTTACAAGTTTTTTATCTTGGTACAGTTCCTATGAAAGCAATCTTAATACCAAAATAGAGTCAACTATTAAGCAAAGCAATCCATTAACAATAGAAACCATAGCAGGCTCGGTTCTCTATGTAAAAAGCAATGAGAACACCACAATAAAAAGCATAAAATTAGACAATAATATATGTTCTTTAGATTTAAATCTTACAGCAGGTATAAATGAGATAGACATAAGCACATGCCTTAATAATTTAACACGATCAAACCCCTCAGTAAGTTTGGTATCAGACAATCAGGTATTAAGCAAGAATATATACATAAAAGAATTAAATAAATATCCAACAATTCAACATGGTTGTACACTTGATGGCATAAGTTTAGAACATGGTGAAAATTATTCATTTTACCAAAACATTTTTTCATTTAATTGTAGCAATGAAGTTTCAGTTTTATTTTGTGATAATGGAGTTTTAGAACACAGTGATACTTACAAATATCATTCATGTAATACATATAACAGTTGTAGTATAGGAGGTCAGACACTTGAACATAATACAAGTCAGATTTTCTATTTTAAAAGTTTTGATGAAGATGGATGTATTAATGAGACACGAACATGTAACAATGGCGTTCTAAATGGTAGTTATACATACACAAATTGTTTAGAACAATTAGTTTCAGGAACAGGAGAAACACAGGATATACTAATAGAAGATGTCTTATATAGATTTCATATTTTTAAAAATGTAGGAGAGTATAACATTACAGTTCTTAAAAACGATTTACAGGTAGAATATTTAATAGTTGCAGGTGGTGGAGGAGCTGGAGCATTTGGTTCAGGTGGCGGAGCTGGAGGAATATTGGCAGGTTCTAAAAATCTTTCAATAGGCACAAAAACAATAATTGTAGGAGCAGGTGGGTTGGGTGCAATAGGTTGGGATACTATAAGCACAAATGGTTTCAACTCAATGTTTGATGATTTAACTGCAATTGGTGGTGGTCATGGTGGAGTAAGAGATGTTTTCTATGATACAATCAATGCCAAAGGAGGACCTGGAGCTTCTGGTGGTGGTGGAAGTCATGGAAGAACAAGTACTGGATGGACAGCAGGTGGAGAGAATATAACAACAGATCAAGGTCATAAAGGAGGTCGTGGATATTATACATATGGTTTAGGTGTTCAAGGAGGAGGAGGTGGTGGTGCTGGAGAGCCTGGTAAAGATTCAGGAACAGGTGCATGGGGTCCTCCTGGACGTGGTGGGGATGGACTTTATTCAAAAAATAATTTAAATTTCAAAACTGATTTTAAATTAGATGTTTTTGGAATAGGAGAAAGTTCTGAAGGGCAAATTTGGCTTGGTGGCGGTGGAAGTGGAGCATGTCATTGGGGTCCAGAGGGAAATGGTGATTGGTTAGGAGGTAAAGGTGGTGGCGGTGCTGGTCAGACACGTGGTTCATATTCAGGAATAGGAACTAATGGCTTAGCAAATACTGGTGGTGGCGGTGGAGCAGGAAATCCAAAAGGTGGTTTGGGTGGTTCAGGTCTTGTAATCATTCGTTATGCAATAAACTAAATGTATTATATATTTTTTTTGATTTTAATTAAAAAATACGAAATATTTAAAAAAATAAAAACATTCTGCAATATAAGATGAGCAAAAAAGCTAAAAGAAACAAAAATGCAAATTTTTTAATAGATAATAAACATTACAAAAAATTACATCTTTTAGTTTATTTTTTAAGTATATTTATAATAGTTTTTACATATTTTGTATGTCTTATTCTCTTTTCAGACATAGTAAACATAATAATTACATCAATAGTTTCATTTGGTGTAGGTCTTTTTGTGGTTTTAAAAAGAAATGAATTAGTAAACACCATAAGTGATAGAATAGAAACTATAAAACGAAAAAGATACAAAAACGAAAAAAAAATGGGGCTTAAAACAACATTAAGACAAATAGGTCCATCAAAAAAAAACAGTTTAAAGGTTGGAGTTTTACAAGAAAAAGATGTTAAAGCAAAAGATAATAACAAAAAAAAGGAAAGATACATCAATTTAGAATAGAGGGTTGTAAAAAACATATAAAACAAAAATCACAAAATTTGAGTTATCCCCACCATAAATGATGTACATTTATCACTCAATTTTTTTTACTGCGATTTTTGATCATTCCTTTGAGTGTTCCACCGCAGATCAGTGGAGTATTCAAAGGAATAAGTTTGGAATTGAACTTGTTCAATTAGGGCTTATAAGAGTTTTTTGATAACACTCTTCTGGGAATTTTTTGGGTTTTTTAAAAATTCTCAATAGATCTTGCAATAAAAGTTTCAAGTGTTATTCTTAAAACCTCAAATTCTCCTTTTGCAAGTGATTTTGATATTTTATTTATTTTTATTGTAAATTTATCATCAGATTTATTACACCAGATTTGAGTATTATTATTTTCATATTTGTGAAAAAATGAAGCTTTTCCTTCATCTTTTTTTAATATGTGTATGATTTCACCTATTTCATTCTCAGACATTTTTACTTTGTTCCATATCCATTTATTTGCTTCTTTTAGCCCTATATGAAAATAGATTTCAAGATTGATAGACAATTGCACTTTAAGGCAATTAATGCTTCCAAAAAAAAGTTTCTCACAAATAAGGTTTTTTGAATTTGAAAAGACTTCTTTAGCTAGTCTTATTGTTTTTTCGTTATCTTGGATTCTTATAAGATGGAAAAAAACATTAGAATATCCATTTATAGTATCAATGTGTTTTTGATTTTCATCAGCCTTTGGCTTTATCTGTTTATTTAGTATTTTGATAGCGATTTCATTATCCAAAAAAAAATTAATTTTATAATTATTATCATTATTTATTTTTTCAATAGCTTTAGTTATTGTTACACATATTGCAGACAGATTATTAGATGTATCTAAAATATCATTTTCTTCTATAAATAATTCTTTATCTTTAAAGCCTGTATATGCTGTTGCAAATTGATTGTGCTTTTTATTGTATATTGTTGCTATAAATACATTTATGTTCATAGTATACAGTAAAAACAACAATATTTAAATTTATCTAGTGATAAGAGTAGAATTTTAAACATATATTTTAAAAAATCATAATTTATGCATAATCATTGTTTATAAAAGAGTTATTATGATTTAAAATTTAATATCTTTTGGAATTATTACATAATGGACTTCAAATGAATTATTACGATAAAAATTAAGAAGATCTGAATATTCTTCTATTTTTTTTCCATCTTCATCAACATATATATCATTTTCAAAAATTTTAATTTTATATTTAATTTCTTTAAAAAAATATGTTAAATCGTATTTTTTAGAGACTTCCTTCTTTATTTTTTCCACATTAACATTTTTTATCTTAAGATTTATAACATTAAATTTTTCACGTCTAAAGTACATATTAGAAAATAATCTTAAGATTTCATCATCGCATTTTTGAAACAACCTTAACTGGGTTATAACTATATCATCTGTAAGATTCAATAGATTATTTATATCATCTGGGTTATCCATATAATCTTTTAATAATCTTATTATTTCAATGTTTTTTGCACCATCTTTTTCATATAGTTCTCTAAGTCTTCTAAATATATTTTGAAAGATCATTTCAAATTCTAAAGATATCTTGTGCATATAAAGACATTTAAACAGGTTTATCCTCTGACTTATAAGATCTTCAATGGATGATATAATTCTTTTGTTAACATACATTTTCCCATCATCTCCTATATACATATTCTTTAATATTAAAGAAGTGTCAATGTTACCATAGGTTACAGCAGCATAGTAAGAATCTCTTAGCATATAATCAAGCTTATCAACATCTATTGTAGAATTAAGTAATGCAGAATATTTACTTTCTCCTTTAAGTATTTTTATTGCACCATCAAGTTTAAATTTTTCAAGTAATTTAATGCTTATTTGTTCGTGCTTATATTTTGGAAAAAGAGTTTCCCAAAGATGAGAAAAAGGTCCATGTCCTATATCATGAAAGAGTGCTGCAATAACAAGATCATCTTTCTCTTTTTTAGATATTTTCATCAATCCATTGTTAACTATTTTTCCCATAAGATGATATACCCCAAGAGAATGTGCAAATCTTGTATGCCTTGCTCCAGGATAGACCAAATCAACAAAATTATTCTGCCTTATATGCCTTAGTCTTTGAAAGGCATAAGAATCTACAAACTTTAAGTGTTTTTCATCAATATCTATTATTTTATACAAAGGGTCTTTTATTATCACTGTTTCGTGTTTTTTTTCTGTAATCATAAACATGTTACAAATCCTTTTTTTAAATATTTATTCCTAATAATTGGTAATTAGTGCTTCTTGTGTCTTCTTATCTATTTCAAAACGCAAATTAATTTGTTCTCTAAAATCTTTATTGTTTTTGTATGTAAAAATAAAAAAAGGAAGATCATCCTTAAAAAATTTTAATACAGAGTGCGAATATTTGTTTGCTATTTTTTCTACAAGTTTAGGCTCTACTTCATTATTTTTTTCTATTTTTGTTCTAGGTTTAAGGCTTGCAGTCTTATTTGCATATATCCATTTTTTCAATATTCTTGCATTTCTATCAAAGTTTTGTACATGTTTTACGCTTCCACAACTCTTAGCATGGCTTACTGCAAATGTCAGATAAAAATTAACATAGACCAAATATCTCCAATATTGCCATTTTAATATTCTTGCCCTAAAAACATCGGCTTTTGACAAAAAATCAAACGCAAAATGAGTTGAAACAGGATCATATGTACGTGGTGTATTCTCTTCTATGAACAAAAACAAATCATCAAGATTCACATCAGAATTAAAAGATGTTTTAATGGCATTCTCTGGATAAGAATAATAAATTGTGTTTAAAAGTTCATCAATTCTATTTTTATAATTTCTTGTTTGCAAATTATAAGAGAGAGTAAATTTGCCATTTATACTTTCTGTTTGTAAATCATTTATGAATCCTCTTATATCGCTAAAATTTCTGTTCTTTATAAATTCATCAACATTTTTTTCATCATAGAGTATGTTTTCTGCATTAAATATTTTTTTTGCAAGTTCTCTTAATATAATATCAGTATCCTTTTCAAGATTTATAAGTGTACATACTTTAACTAAAGGTTTCATTTTTTCACTTTCAATATCATTTGCAGTAAAAACAATTTTGTAATTGCTAACACCTATAAGTTTTATTATCTCAGCAAGTCCTCCTCTATCTTTTGTCCCATCAATTCCATCTACTTCATCTATAAGTATAAGTTTGGGTTTATCAAAAAGTGATTTTTGTTTTATTACATTTCCCAATTCTTGTGATATTGTATTTTTACTTCTGTTATCTGATGCATTCATTTCAAAAATTTCAAATCCAAAATGATTCGCTATAAGAGTTAATGTTGTGGTCTTTCCACATCCAGGCATTCCATAAAGAAACAATGGTTTTTGCTTATTATCTGATTTAAAAAAGTCCAAAATCTTACTTATTTGAGGAGAGATTATTAATTGATCAAAATCTTTTATCTGATACTTCAAAAACCATGGTAGGAATTTAAATTTGTAATCATCTGTTTTAAAATCATCTTTTATTCTTAAAATGTCAATATTTAATTTTTCATCATTAATTTCTTTTATGACATTAGCATTATTTTTAATACCAAAAGACGTAAGATCCATATATAACAATTTTGTACCTTCTTATTTAAAAATTTTTATGTTTTTACAGTTTTATAAGAAAGTTCTATAATAACAAACAAAATATTTTGATTAGAGGGTTACAAAAAACCTATAAAACAAAAATCACAAAATTTGAGTTATCCTTGCCATAAATAATGGGATATTTATCACCCAAATTTTTTTACTGCGATTTTTGTTCATTCCATTGAGTGTTCCACCGCAGATCAGTGGAGTATTAAAAGGAATAAATTTGGAATTTAACTTGTTCAATTAGGGCTTATAAGGGTTTTTTGCTAACACTCTTCTAAGAATTTTAGAGTTTTTGAAAATTCTCATTATTTTATTGATTTTATGGAAATTTTTTTAAACAATATCCACACTAAGAAAATATGGGAACAAATATCAAGGACATTCTTGTATATAAAAATATAGATTTAAAGGATCTTAAGGGTAAAACCATTGCAATAGACAGTTTTAATATGTTATTCCAGTTTCTATCATCAATAAGACAAAAAGATGGTTTAATGCTAAAAGATTCTAAAGGAGAAATCACATCTCACATTAAGGGGCTTTTTAACAGATGTGTTTATTTTAAAAAAAATGACATACATCCAATATTCATCTTTGATGGCAAATCACCAGCATTAAAATTTGATGAAAAGAATATAAGGAATGAAAGAAGAGAACTTGCAATTGCTAAATACGAACAGGCACTTATTGATAATAATTTTGAAGAAATCAAAAAACATGCAGTAAGTGCATTAAATAAGCTTGATGAGAAAATGATAAATGAATCAATCGCATTAATAAAAGCATTCGGGTTTAAAGTAATAAATGCCCCAAGTGAAGCAGAGGCACAAGGAGCAGAAATAGTAAAAGAAAAAATGGCTTATGCTCTTGCAAGTCAGGATTTTGATTCATTATTATTTGGAAGTACATACCTTATAAGAAACCTATCAGTATCAACTAAAAGGAAAATTCCAAACACAGACTACTATAAAGATGTTGATATAGAGTTTTACGATTTAAATGAGAACCTTGAAAATCTTAACATAAATTTAGATGAACTAATAATCATTGCCATTCTTTGCGGTACTGATTTTAATCATGGAGGAATAAAGGGTATAGGTGCAAAAAAGGCATTAAGGATTGTAAAAGAATATAGAAACAGATGGGATGAAATGTTTAAAATACTAGAATGGCATAATTACTTTAACCATACATGGATAGAAGTTTTTAACACCTTTAAGCATATTGAAGTTTTTAAGAATGTTCAGTTTGAAAAACCGCGTTTTGATAAGCAAAAAATAGCTGACATATTAGAATCTCACGATTTTAACAAAGATGCAACAATAAAGGTATTATCTTCAATAGACACAACAACAACACTTAGTGCATTTATCAAATAAAATTGAATATTTTATGTAAATATTTATAAAAAATCAAATTTGATTATTTTCTATGATAGACAAAAAAGATGTATTAATAGTTCTTCCTGCATATAATGAGTCAAAAACTATAATTAATGTAATAGAAGGAATAAGATATCAAGGTTATGATAATATTCTTGTTATAGATGATTGTTCAACAGATTCAACAAAAGATATACTTAAGAAAAATAATGTAACATTTTTACATCATATAATAAACAGAGGAGCAGGTGCTGCAACTAATACAGGTATAACATATGCCAAAAACAAAAAATATAACTATTTAGTCTTAATGGATTCAGATGGCCAGCATAATCCAGAAGATATACATAAAATAGTTAAGGCTCTTGAAAATTATGATACGGTTATAGGTTCAAGAATGTTAATGTATAGCAATAAAATGCCAATAAGCAGAAAAATTGCAAATTACATAGGAAGCATTTTAACATTTATAATATATGGAATATATATAAGAGATTCCCAAAGTGGTTTTAGAGGTTTCAGTAAAAAGGCAATAGATAAAATAAACATAACAAATGATAGGTTTGAATTTTGTTCAGAAATGTCTGGAGAAATACACAAATATGGATTAAAATACAAAGAAATTCCAATAGAGGTAATTTATACAAAAGAATCATTAAAAAAAGGGCAAAGTATTAAAAATGGATTCAAAATGCTGTTTAGACTTATAATAAGTTAAATTCAAATGTAAAATAAAGTTTTTATGCTTTTTTTAAAGACCAAAAGCAAATTGTACCACCAAATTCTCTTTTTATCTTTTTTACAAGTTCACTTCTTTCATCTTCACTCTCTATTGGTTCTATATAGCTTATTTTTCTATAACTATTCTGAGCTATCATTACATATTCAACATAACCTACAACAGTTATTGGTGCTAAATAGTCTTTAACTTCTAAGCCTTTTAAAAAATTAAGACTTTCATGACTGTTATTAAAATTTTGACATAATAATACATCACGTTTTTTATGTCTTATTGTCCACTCATTTCTTGCATTTTGATGAACATCATGTAATGTTACATCATCATGTATATATTGGTATGATTTTCCCATAACAAGTTGATAATCAAAAAGTATTTATAAAAATAAGTAAAATTAACTACTAATAAGTTGTAGTTGTTTTTGTTGTTAAACTAACAAATTATTAATATTTATCAATATAATGATGTTTTAAGCATCTGCAACTATATCCTTCTTCTTCATCTCCTATAACTACTTCAGGTGATTTATAAGGAGCAGGTTTCCCATTTATTGTTTTTTGGGTTCTTGTTGATTTTTCAAAACAATCAGGATGATTACATATTCCGCTAAGCTTATGTACTTTGTTTGCAAGGCAAAGTATTGCACCCATTGATCCAAAAGGTTCTCCTCTAAAGTTAAGATCTAAACCAGCAACTATTATATGCAAACCTGATCTTAAAAGATAATCAAGAGTTTCAAAAATTTTAGGTCCAAAGAAATGTGCTTCATCTATTATTACAAGGTGATATTTATCTTTAACTATATCAATAATTTCTTCCGGTTTGTCTTCATCAATAAATGTACACTCATAGGCAAGATTTCCAAATCGTGTTTTTAATGTGTTTTTATCTCTTGTGTCAACAGAAGGTTTAATTATAATAAATGAACAATTATCTATATATTCAAGCTTATCAATCCTATTTATCAGTTCTCTTGTTTTTCCTGACTTCATAGGTCCACAGTATACTTCTAAAAAACCAGGCTTTATGTAATCACTAACAACTTTTATCATATACAGTAATTACAAAAAGATACACTTTAAAATATTTTATTGTAACTTTGTTTTGTTATTTTTTTTTGCTAAACTTTTAAGAATTGTTTACATGTTTTTGTATTCATCAATATGAACAAAACAATTATTTACAAACTCAAGTTTAAGTATTTGTTTTTTCACAGAATTTGCTATATCATGTGCCTGTTTTATAGTCATTTGATTATTAACTTCTATATGGATTTCAACTTGTATTTTATTTCCTAAGTACTGTGTGAATATATCATTAAGACCTTTTACATCCTTATTTGATAAAGCAATCATTTTGATTTTTTCAATTAAATCATCAGGTGCTTTTATTCCCATAAGATGATTGATGTTTTCAAAGCAGATTTTTATTCCATTAATAAGTATATATATTCCTATTATTGTTGCAAAGAAAATATCTAAATTAATAGAATATCTTAAAAGAATTATAGACAGTAATATAGAAGAAATTATAAAAACATCATTTAAATGGTCCTGTCTGTTTGCCTTAAGTGCAGGGCTATCGTTGTGTTTAAGTACATATCCAACAATAAAAAACATTCCTATCTTACAAACAAGAGTAATTATTGATACTAATAACAATAAATTGTTATACACAGAAGGAACATGGTTTATAATCTTATCATAAACCATTAAAAAAAGATTAAATGCCAAGACAATCATAAGAATCCCTATTGTATAACCAGCAATGTTTTCTGCTCTTGAATGTCCAAACTGATGATCAGAATCCGCTTTTAGATTATTAATTTTAACTGTAAAACAGATTATAGTTGCAGATATAATGTCAGTAAGAGAATTAAATGAATCAGCAATAAGACTCATATTTGAAAAGAAAAATCCTGCAGTTATTTTAATAAGAAATAGAAACACATTAATTATAACATTTAAAAATGATACATATTTTATGCTTTTTTTCACTATAAAATATTTTTTGACACCTTATGTTTTTATACTTTTGCTTTCAATAACTATTATCTGTCACAGAATAAGTTTATAAGTTTCAATTTTAAGCTATATATTGTGAAAAGATTATTTTTATCATCATCATTTAAAGATGTTTCAACATTATTTAAAGATTTTGCACAAGAAGAATTAAAAGGAAAAAGAGTTACCTTTATTCCAACAGCAAGTTTACCTGAAAAAGTTATATTTTATGTTAATTCGGGGAAAAAAGCTCTTGAAAAATTAGGTTTAATAGTAGATGAGCTTGAAATGACAAAAGCTACAAATAAAGAAATAGCAGATAAACTAAGAAACAATGATTATATTTATATTACAGGTGGGAATACTTTTTTTTTATTACAAGAGTTAAAAAAGAGTGGTGCTGACAAAATAATAATAGAGCAGATTAACCTAGGTAAAATTTACATTGGGGAATCTGCAGGTTCAATTGTTGTTTCTCCAAACATTGAATATGTAAAAGATATGGATGATTATAAAAAAGCTATAGAATTAAAAGATAATTTATCCTTAAACATTACAGATTTTTATCCACTTCCACATTACACAAACTTCCCATTTCAAAAAGTGGTAGAACAAATTATTAAAAAATATGATTCACATTTAAAATTAGTTCCAATTACCAACTCACAAGTAATATTAGTTAGAGGTAAAAATGTTGAAATTAAAGATATATCAACAAAATCTTTCTAAATATTCTAACTCATCTTTCATCAATTCAGCTTCCAAACTTTCTGTTTTTCTAAACTTAGAAGTTTTAAAGTATCTATCAATAAAATTCAATCCGTTTCTTGCCTTAGCAATTCTATTTCTTTTTTCAGATTTAACCAAACTAATAACATCATTTACCAATAAGTTAGATTCATCAGTACCAATAAATTCAAAATTATGCGAATTATCTTCTTCTTTATCATAAAAACTATATGCGTGAAAATCAAATGAGAAATCTTTATATTCACCCAAAGTAGGATCTACCTCTTTCCAACCATATTCTGGGATATATAACGTAGCCCAAACATGATTACCACCAAATATTCCATAATTATCACCAAAATATCCGCCAATTGTTTTACTAGGTATTCCCATAGCTCTTAATAATGCTACATAAGTTCTAGCTATTCCTACGCATTTTCCAGATTTTTCTTCTAAGGTTTTACCGGCTGTTATTTCTTCGGTTAACCAAAAAAGTTGAAAAATCTTAGATACCTGATTAGCTTGTTCCATCAAATCCTTAGCAGTTTCTTTGCTACTCATTCCCTTTTTTAAAGTACAATTTGATGCAATTATTCTTATCAAGCCATCGTTCAAATTAAAACTATTTCTCAATATTTTGTAAGGACTTGCTTTGTTTCCTAAATAATTAATAAAAAATGCAACATTATCAATTAAGCTATTAGGAACAGAAATATATTCTATATTATCTTTAATCCAATCAATTGTAGCCGATCCAAGCAAATAAGCATTATTTCTATCTGTTGGGGACATTCCATATTTAATTTTATCAGCAGTTTCTAAAACCAGTTCATGCTCTAAATCAATTCCTCTTTCAGATCTAAGATATTCATCCAATTGATGACCTGAATAATTACCTACTTTTAACGGGTCAATATCATCTCTACAGAACACATTCTTAAACCAATATAATCCTACTGAATCCTTTTTTGCACGAAAAACTGTTGTACCATCATCCGATCTTTTTGTATCAATTCCTCTTGAAACAATTTCATCCAATTGAAAAGCCATATCCTTATCATGTCTAAAAACATAAGGAGATGAAAATTTAACATGAAGCATTTTATTATCATTAGGCAAAATTACATAAGATCTGTTTTTATGATCAATTATATTATCCATAAATATGACTAAATGATGTTAATTTATAAACCTTAGCAACTAAACTACTGTTTAGTAGTAAAAGTATTTTGTATAAACTTTAAATATTTAAAAAGTTTCTTAAAATTTTTTCTGCATGATTTTTTTCAACAAAAACTTCTGGATGAAATTGTACACCATATATTTTTTTTTCAGGATGTTTTACAGCTTCAATTCCATATTTAGATTCAGCTAATGCAATTAAATTTTTATTTTTAGTAACAACCCATCTATGAGCCTCATATACATTAAACTCTTTTGGCAATGAGTCAAATAAAGGGTCCTTGAAAATTAATTTTATTGGTATTGATCCATTAGCACTTTCTTCTAATTTTTCCAATTTTTCACCAAAAGCAAAATTAATTAATTCAAATCCCAAGCAAATTCCAAGTATTGGTTGTTTGCAATTCTTTATTAGTTTTAATTCTTTAGAATATTCCTTTTTATGATCTATTACAGAAAAAGAAGATCCGCCAGAAAGTATTATAGCATCATAATCATCATAATCTTTATATTTCAAATCTTCAAAATTTATAGTTATTGAATCAACTTCATTTAATTTATTTAATAATTCTTCGATGTGTTTTGAGTGATTATTTACAACAAGTATTTTCATAATAAAGTTATTTGATTAGTTAGATTTAAGAATTTTATCATAGATAAGTTACTTGAAAAGGTTTTTAAATATACTTCAATTAATCTATCTATGAAGCAGATTGATTTTAACTGTAAAAAAATTACACTTAAGGATCTTATACAGTGTAATTATAATTTGAACGAATCTGAGTATCTTGTTTTTGCAGAGATACTTAAAAGCCAAAAGGGTTTAAGTGTTAAAGAACTTGTAGATAAAATAAGCAAGGATAGGACAACGATACAAAAAATATTAACAAATCTTATAGGTAGAAAATTACTTATGAAAAGACAAATGAATCTTGACAGAGGATTTATGTTCGTATACTTTTCAAAGAACAAAGAAGAGATAATAAACGATATAGAAAAAAATTTTGATCTTTATGTTGAAAAGATAAAAGAAAGCATTTCAACATGGAAATCCCAATCCAAATAAATTTTTTAATTAAAAGTTAATTTTTATATAATAGGTTTTCTATTAAATATTTCAATACTTTTATTTTTGTTATTTTAGTGATAATATTATAACTTAGAAGTTATAATTTTTAAATATTTTTAATAACAACTGTAATCCTATTTTGTCCCAAATTAATATTTTTTTCAACTTTTTTATAAATAGGAACCAACAAAAAGCTGTTACAAAGATTCAACTGCATAAATTTTTTATCTAAAAAATATCTAAAGTCTTCAAAATTGTGGTTCGAACGATATTGTTTAGTACTTATTAGATAATTTATCATAACTTTTAAGTAAATACAAATATAAATAAAAAAAAAGTCTTAAGGTTAAGTATGCATTACATAAGGGATATTTTTGAAAACAAAGAAAACGATCATGCTCATTCAAAATTTGTGCGTTACAGCAAAGGAATATTTACAGGTCCAATGTTAACACTTAAATTTGAAAAAAGTCAGGTTAAGGTGAGTACTTCATTTCACCTTGTTGATGAGTTGCTTTTTTTTATAGCTCAAAAAATTGGAGATTGTGAACTAGATGTTCGTGGAAGTTTATCATGGAATAAGGATCTTGGATTAGAACTTGAGCGAAATGGGATTAAATACTTAAAAGCATCAAAATCACGTGGTATATTTAAGTATGAATTGAAAAACAAAGTAAAATTTAAGTCATTTGTTGAGACATTTATAAATTATAATCTCTTTATATCATTTGAAGTTAATGACATAAAATTTACATGTAAAGACAAGGCTCCTAAGGCAAGTGATGAAGTAGTTGCCGATTTTTGCAAATTAAAAATTCCATACGAATATGTTGATTCTTTTATGAAAGATTTCTGTTTCGACATAAAAGATAAAAGTCTTAAAAATATTGAAATAAGCAATGGGATAGAAATAAATGATATAATATTTCCAGCAGGCAAGCTAAGTTTTGAAGACATAAGAAGATTATCTAAAAGAAAAGGTAAAATAATAAGAAAAATTATCATAAACAAAAAAGATGAAACAAAGCATGAAAAGGAATTCATGATTTAATTTATGTAGGATAAAAAAATCAACTACTAAATTATACAGAAAAAGTTTATAAAACATCTTTCTTTATCAATTTATAGTTTTGTTTGCCCTTATAAGGGTTATTGTATCGTAGAAAAATGTTAGCAAGATTGTACGGAAAATCGAATATATACAGGTTTAGCATAGAAATTTTTAAGCAAATAAGAGCTTTTGATTTTCTTAAAGTAATTCATCATGACGATGGAGATGTATTAGCACAAGTTCTAAATATTACAAGAGATGGTGACAGACTTATAGGTGACTGTAAGGTAATAGGTTTTAAAAGCAACAAAGTTTTAAAAAACATAAGAACGCCTTTTGAAAATGATGCTTTAGTAACAATTGCAGATGATGAGTTTATAAAAGACACAATAGGCTTAACAACTGATGATAACGATTACATAGGTCTTCTTGAAAATCATAACGATTTAAAAATCAATTTAGATTTAAAAAAAGTTATAACAAAACATATTGCAATATTAGCTAAATCAGGAGCAGGAAAATCATATACAGTAGGCGTAATATTAGAAGAAGTCTTAAAAAAAAATATTCCAATAGTTATTCTTGACCCACACAATGAGTACGCATCAATTAAATATCCCAATACTAATAAAAGTGACATGAAAAGGCTTGAGAAACTTGGTCTTAGTCCTTTAGGATTTCTAAATCATGTAAAAGAATTTTCCCCAGACATAAAGATAAATCCGCAATGTGAACCAATATCTCTTGATTTAAATAAATTAAATCCACAAGAACTGGTAAATGCCCTTCCTCAAAAATTAAGTCCTGCACAGCAAAATCTTATGTTTAACATATTAAGTTCTTTAAATAACAGAGTAAACATAGATGAACTTGTTTTTCATATATCAAATGAAGAATCAAATAGTAAATGGTCTTTAATAACACTACTTGAAAGTCTTAAAAAATTAAATATATATTCTCATACCCCAACACCATTATCAGAGATTGTAAGACACAAAAGAATGTCTATAATTTCATTAAAAGGTGTTGAGCCTTATGTTCAGGAAACATTTGTTTCTGGTCTTTTAAGAGATCTTTTTGAAGCAAGGAAAAAAGAAGAGATCCCTCCATTTTTACTTGTTTTAGAAGAGGCTCATAATTTTTGTCCTGAAAGAAGTTTTGGAGAAATGAAATCCTCAAAAATAATACGTACAATAGCAGGTGAAGGAAGAAAGTTTGGAGTAGGTTTGTGTGTAATTTCTCAACGACCAGCAAAGGTTGATAAGAATGTTATTTCACAATGCAGTACCCAAATACTACTAAAAATAACAAATCCTAACGATTTAAAGTCGGTAATATCATCCTCAGAAGGAGTTGATAATGATTCTGAAGAAGAGATTCAAAAGCTAAACATAGGAACATGTCTTCTTACTGGAGTAATAGATATTCCTCTAAAAGTAAACATCAGACCAAGAATTTCAAAACATGGAGGAGAAACTGTTGATATAACAATGTCATATGAAGTAGATTCATCTGAAAACAGTAATCAGAGTTCATATTACAAAGAACATATGTCTAACGATTCTGATGATTTTGATGATAAAGAGGAAACATTTGATATTCCAAAACAGCAAAACAGAATTGAAAATAACAAATATTATGATAACGTTGTTTCTGCAAAAAAAGAAGAAGTTACAGAAAAAGAAATTAAATCCAATCCAGAAAAAGAACATACATACAAGGGTAAATATAATGAGTTTGTTCAATTTGTTGCACCAGAAGTAGAACTTGAAGATGCAAAAGTGTTACTTGATACAGACAATGTAAGGATAGGGCTTGTGAGTGCAGTAATGGTTAGTCTTACAACACCAGATAGTAAACAGGTAAATATTCTTTTTGACAAGACCAACTGTCAAATCATAAAGAACATATTCCCATTTGAGGGCTATCCTGTAAGCAACGAACTCCTATTGCTTTCTGCTAGTGAATCAAAATTATTAAAGTCAATTCTTACACTTGAAAAAGAAAGATTTAATCCTGCTGAGCTTTTGCTTAAGACAGATGTAATGTATAATGAAATATTGCGAATATGCGATAATCTGTTTTCAAAAAAAATATTATTTAAAGAAGGGAAAGATTATGTATTAGGTAACACAAAGTTCACAAAAAATATAGCTGAATCCAATTTTTATGGAAAACAAAAGTTTGAAGAGCTATCTTATGATATAAAAGAAGACGAAAAAATTTCAAACAATGATGTGAAAAAAATATTTGAGATGTTTTTTAAAGTTGAAAATTTAAAAGATATTTTTATAGTAAAATACATAGGTAATTAATCATTCATGATGACCTGTTATGTCTTTTGTATCAAGAAACAGGTATTCTTTTATTTCTTTCTGAAAATGTTCATCATTCTGTCTTAACCACTCAATAAGCATTGCAGCATGTTCTTTTTCTTCATTTGCATTATGTATCAATATTTTTTTCAGGCTCTCATTAAAACAAACATCAGCTCTTTGATTATAAAAATCAACAGCTTCAAGTTCTTCTCTTAAAGAATCAATTGCTCTTTTTATATCAAGTGTTTTACTTGATAGCTCTTTTCTTTCTTCATAAAATGCCATTGTAATAATACCTGTTCACAATTTTTTATAAAAGTTCTCTTTAAAAAAAACATACACTTAAAAATTATTCAAATAAATTTATAAAACATATGCAATAAAATATATATATGTGCATTGATAGTGATAAAGTAATTGTTGTTGAGGATATATTTAAAGAATTTAAAGTTCCTAAAGATGATAATAAACTTTCATGGATTAAAAAAAAATTAAAATATTTTTATAGGGAATGGGAAAGCAAAACAGTTGTTGATAACATTAATTTTAGCATAAAAAAAGGCGATATTGTAGGATATCTTGGTGCAAATGGTGCAGGCAAGTCAACAAGTATAAAAATGCTGACAGGCATACTCACTCCAACATCAGGCAAAATAAAAGTTTTAAACAGATTTGAACCTGTTAAGGATAGGGAAGAATATGTAAAACATATTGGTGTTGTTTTTGGTCAAAGGAGTTCTCTTGTTTATGATATTCCTGTAATTGATAGTTACAATTTATTTAGGGTAATGTATGAGATAGATAAAAAAACATTTGAAGAAAGGTTCAATTATTTTATAAAAATCTTAAAAGTTGAACATCTTATCAATGTACCATACAGAAAATTATCCTTAGGAGAAAGAATGCGTTTTGAAATAATAGCAGCCTTTTTGCACAAACCAGAAATAGTTTTTCTTGATGAACCAACAATAGGACTTGATGCTTCTGCTAAAAAAATAGTAAGAAAATTCTTAAAAACAATTAACAAAGAAGATAATGTCACAATAATAATAACAACTCATGACATGGATGATATAGAAGATTTATGTAAGAACATAATATTTATAGATAAGGGTTGTGTTCTATATGATGGAAGTCTTTTAAATTTTAAAAAAAAATACTCTGATTGGAGAACACTTAACATAAATTACAAAAAAATATACAACAAAGAAAATCTTGATAATCTTCTTTTAGGATTTAATTCTGTTACTAGAGATAATCAAAACAATACTATAAGACTTCAAGTTGCAAGCAATCAGGATATTAATCTGTTTTTGAAACAATTGCTTGATGTACTTGAAATTGCAGACATTGAAATTGCACCTCCAAGACTTGAGGATGTTGTAGAGGGAATATATGAAAAATCCAACTGATATTAATAAAAATGAAAAACAAAATATTGTCAAATTTTTATGAATTATTCAAGTTGGATGTAAAAAAACAAATAGAGTATAAATCTGCATTTTA
Organism: uncultured Methanosarcinales archaeon; assembly: GCA_964429995.1. GTDB lineage: Archaea > Nanobdellota > Nanobdellia > Woesearchaeales > UBA583 > UBA583. Next base: position 74,758 of record CAYSDY010000003.1, on the reverse strand, counting down.
CTTTGATATAATAGCTTCCATTCTTCGTTTTTTTGTGATAAAATTTTTATGGGAATTTATATTTAAACTTGTAGGTGAATCAACAATTAGAGGATTTATGCTTGAAGAAATGATATTCTATGTTGCATGTAGTTTTGCATGCATTCCATTATTGCGTATTCATGCTGTGCAAAAAGTTGAAAGAGAAATTCAGACTTCTAAAATAAATGTATGGTTCACAAAACCTATAAATTATTTAAACTTTATAAAAATGTCATCAATAACAATATCATTTTTCTATTTTTGCATAAATTTTAGTTTTTTTTTGATACTTGCATACATTTTTTTACCATCAATACAAATAAGCATATTAAATATACTGATGTTTCTTGTAATGTCTATTGCCATATATTTTGTGATACTTAACATTAAGAGTATGGTTGCCCTTATCGCTTTTTGGACTACTTCTGTTTGGGGTATAAATTACTTTGTAACACAAATTATATTTGTATTTTCAGGAGGATTAGTTCCATTAACTTTTTTCCCTGATAATGTTGTTACAATATTAAAATATTTACCATTCTATTACATGAATTACAGTGCAGTATCAATATTATTATTTGGAAGTGATTTAAATTTTTTCATAAAATCCATATCGATACTTCTAATCTTTGGTTTTATTGTAAGATTGCTTTTAAATAAATTTTATAAACATGCAATAAAAAAACTTGATGGGCTTGGAGGATAAAAGATGACAAACCTAAAAAAGAAGATCGCTTTTGGGATAGAAATGATAAGAATCACAATAAAACAACTTACAGAGTATAAATCAAATTTTTATTTTTCAGTTTTAACAGAAATATTATATTCTACAAGCAATTTAATAATGCTTTATCTTTTATTTAATGTGATAGGTGAGTATATCAATATAGGTTTTAGATATTTTGTATTCATATTAATATTAAACAACACTATATCAACATTGCTTGAAATTTTTTTAGCTACATACTATAAGAGCGTTTTTAATCTTAAAAAAGATGGCGAATTTAACATGATGTTAATAAGGCCTATTGAAATAAAAACACAGTATATATTTTCGTATCTTAATTCATCTATAATAGTTATGGCATTTATAGATTTATTATTGCTATTTTCATGTTTTATGTTCCTTGATATAGTGATTTATAATTGGTTTTTCTTCTTCTTATGTCTTTTAATTATATTTACCTTTTTATTTTCAATGCAGTTTTTTATAATATCTTTAGATTTTATATTTGAGAATTCAAGTTCATTATTATCAGCTCTTGCAAGGGATGTTAATGAAACATTTACAAAATACCCAGTTTTTTTAATGCAGGACAATATTAAAAAAAAGATTTTCTTATCATTTTTTCAGGCATATTTAATAGGTTATCTTGTTGTAATATTTATGGATAAAACAATAATAGATAATCTTTTTTATTATTTGCTTTTCCTTATTATAGGCATTGTCATATTTAGCATCACATCAATTATTATATGGAAAAACGGTCTTAAAAATTATGAAGCATACAATTAATTTTATTTTTTAATGATTAATTTTCTATTTCCCATGCATTAATGTATTCTATTTCGCTTGTTTCAATGAATATTTGTGATGAATATTTTTTTACAAGTATTAATTTTTCAAATCCAAATTTTTCTTTAAAATTAATTAAATTTTTTATATCTTTTTTTCGGATGGTATTTTGATATTTTACTTCGCCTAGTATTTTTGATTTATCTGACACAAAATCAATTTCATTCTTTCTAGAATCCTTATGAAAAAAATTAAAGCGATTTTGCATTAATATATAACTTTCGATAATTTCAGGCAAATTTTCACAAAAATAACAAAGAACAGGATAGGTATAATATCTTTTTAATTTTTTTTCAGAAGTTATTGCATTGTTTGAGTAATTATATATTTTTTTAATTAAAAAAGATTTTTCTAAATATTCAAAATATATAGAAATAGTATTTCTTGAAACTCCAAATTCTGCTGAAATTTGAGAGTAGTCGACATAAATTCCAGGTTTATATGAAACAAACTTAAATAACTTAAATAATAAATCTGGCTCTTTTACTGAAAATATTTTAGTTAAATCTTCATATATTATTTTTTTAACAATCAGATCAACATACTCTTTTGCATCATTTAAATTAAAATTAACAATTTCAGGAAATTGCTTATATAAATACTCTTCAAAATAAACAGTATAATCCATATTTTTATCTATTAAATGGTTTAAACCTTTAAATATCAGATATTCTTTAAATGAAAGTGGTGTTATTTGCATTTCAAAAATTCTTCCAGCTAAACTTTCAGTGCTTTTTCTGATAACTGTACTTTCTGAACCTGAAATAATTATTTTGGGTTTTATTATATCATAAACTTCTTTTAACTCTGTATCATAATTTGGTATTTTTTGTATCTCATCAAAAAATAAATAATATGATGAATCTATTTTCTTACCTAAATATTGTTCATATTTTTCGATAACATTCCATATAGAATAGGTGATATCATCAAAAGAAAAATACAATATTTTCTCTCTTTGAACATTTTTATCTTTAATCAAATAGTTTATTAAATATTTCATGCTAGTTGTTTTACCAACCCTTCTAAGCCCAAAAAGTCCAACTATTAATTTATTATCTAATTTTTTGATAAGTTCTTCATAAAATTCTCTTTTTTTTTCATCTTCATAAAAATAATTGTCTTCAAAATGTTTATTAAATCTAATAATCTTTTCCATAAATAGTAAATATTCTTACTTATTTATAAACATAGTGCATTTTTTGTCATTTCATGCACTGTTAAAATTGCATGTGTTAACAATTTAAGAAAAATATCGTAATAAGAAAATAAATTGTTAAGAATCTTAATATTCTTTATAATTCATCAGTTTAAGCACCTAGATAATGAAAACCACTTTTAAGTAATTGCTTTTTTTTAAATACATTTAAATAAAGTAAACTATATGAATGTATACAATTTATTAGCTTTTATTCCATTTTTAATAATAATATTTTTCATGGTCTTTAAAGGTTACAAGCCTGCAAAAGTTATGTTTGCAACATACATTGTAACACTTTTAATGTTATTGCTGATATGGCAGGTAAATATTTCTGTATTATTAGCATCAAGTTTTAAAGGTTTTTTTTCAGCTCTTGAAATTTTTTTAATAATAATATCCATACTAATGTTGTTTAACCTATTAAAAGAAAACAAAAAATTAGATAGTATAAAATATTTTATGAAATCATATACTGATGACAAAAACATTCTTATTGTACTTGTAGGATTCTTTTTAGTAAGTTTTCTTGAGGGCATTGCTGGATTTGGAACACCTGCAGCAGTTGCAGTGCCAATTTTAGTATTTTTGGGCATATCACCATTTATAGCAATAGTGCTTTGCCTTATTGCAGATACAGCATGTGTTGCATTCGGAGCATTTGGAATTCCAGTTTTGTTTGGGATACAATCCTCTGTTCCAACTGCAAACATCTCATTAGTTACTGCAAGTATAGGTATAATAAATGGTATTATTTCTATGTGTTTGCCTTTTGTGCTAATTGCAATCTATAATTATTTTGAGCACAGAAAAATGAAAGACTTTAAGTCATACATCCCATTTGCAACTTTTAGTGGTTTTTCATATGGTATAAGCTATATGTTTGCATCGTTTTTTCTTAATATAGAAATGATATCTGTTTTTGCATCAATATGCGGATTTATTGCAACAATTGTATATTTGCAATTTACAAACTACATAAAACGTGAAAAGAACAAATATGCTTTCGAATTTGCATTAAGTTTTATGCCATATTTTCTTCTTATATTAATGCTTGCTCTATCAAGAATGAATTTTATGGGTTTTGGAAGTCTTCTTAAAAAAATAGCATTAAATATGAGTCTTTACAAAGATGTTATCAGTTTTAGTTTTTCTTTTTATTCTCCAGGAATACTAATTTTACTTACATTTGTAATATTTTCATTATTATATTCAACATCATTAAAGCAATATCTAACTATAGCCAAAGGATCTTTTAACTCGAGTAAAAACGCATTAGTAACTCTATTATTTACTCTTGGCTTTGTCCAGATGATAATATATTCTCATATGAATTCTTTACAGATTCTAGGCATTCCTCATCTTATAGGTGAAATATTTTCAAGAACTGGCGTTTTTTACATATTTTTTGCTCCTATGATAGGTGCATTTGGTGCTTTTGTTGCAGGTAGTGCAACTGTTTCAAATCTTATATTTGGTCCATTACAAAGTAGTATATCTCAAATGAGTATATATCCAGAACATCTTATATTGGCATTGCAAACAGTAGGCGGTGGTGCAGGAAATATGGTTGCAATACACAATGTAATTGCTGCATGTTCTCTTGTAGGACTTAACAATTACGAATCAACAATAATAAAATACAATGCAAAAATATTATTTTTCTATACACTTATTGCAGGTTTTATAGGTTTTTTATTATACATATAAATTTTCATATTATTAACACACAAACAAAAACCTTTTTTCTACTATTAATAGTGATAATTTTTATAAAGCCTTTTCTGTAATCATTTATTATTGATGGAACAAATTCATATTCCAATTTTAAAATCATTTGATGATTTAAAATTTAATCTTGGAAAAAAGACTCTTATAGATTTTTTAAAAGGTGATGTCAATCCAACAATTGAACGTAACCATTTAAACGAACTTACTTCATATGGTTGTCTTTACATGTTTGAAAAAAAGGATTTAATAAATGTAATTGATATTCTAATAAAGCACAATTATCTTGAAAAAATGATAATTTCAGGAGGTTTTGAGGTTGTAAGAAGAACCAGTCTTGGAATAGAAGAGATATACAAAAAAGCATTTAAAATTGAAAATCATTTTCATCTTAATTTTTCAAAAGAATTATTTGCAGATACTGTTATAACTGATGATGACATAGAAACATTTAGTCATTTTGATTTTTTCTTAAAAAAATTTAATCAAGAGCAAAAAAAAGCAATAATCTCATCTAATGATCACATTTTATGTATTGCAGGAGCAGGAACTGGAAAAACAACAGTTCTTACAAAAAGAATAGAATTTCTTAAAAAATTTCGAAATGCTGATGAAAGCAAAATTCTTGCAGTAACTTTTACAAGAAAAGCCTGTATTGAAATGAAAGAACGATTAAAAAGATTAGGTATTACTAATGTTAGAGTTGAAACTTTTAACTCCTTTTGTGAAAAAATCATAAAAAGACATGGTGAACTGTTATATGATGGAAATCATAAAGTTGCAACCTTTTCAGATAAGATAAAAATAGTAAAGCACATAGTCAAAAAGCAAAACATACATTTTGAATTAATAAAAGAAGATTATTTTACAAAAAAACAATTAAGAAATAAAACATCTGATGAATTATTCTTTCTTTTTGTGCGTGACATATTTTCCATATTAGATTTTTATAAAAATTTTGATATTAAGATATCTGAATTTTATCTAAACGAACAAAATCCATCTAACAGGAAAATCGCAAAAATCATGTATGATATAGTAAATAGTGCAGATCAAATACTCAAAAAACTCAATTTAAGAGATTTTTCAGACCAGATAATAGAAACTCTAAGATTATTTAAACAACATCCAAAAACTATTCCAAAATACGATTATATATTAGTTGATGAATATCAGGATGTAAATAAGGTTCAGGTAGATCTTTTAAAGCATATTAATCCTAAATCACTTTTTGTTGTAGGAGATCCAAGACAATCAATCTACGGATGGAGAGGTTCAGATATAAATTACATATTAAATTTTCCAAAAGAATTTGAAAATGTTGAGGTTATATCATTAAAAACCAATTATCGTTCCGATAAAAACATCGTAACTTTTTTCAACAAAATAATAAAGCCATTAGGACTTGTAGATCTTGAATCATCAAGAAGTCTTGAAGAAAATTCAAATGTGTTTTTAGTTAAGCACATAACTGAATTGTCCGAAAAAGAATTCATAACTCAATCTATAAAAAGTTCAATCACAAAAAAAAAAGATATATTTGTACTTGCAAGAACCAATAAGATACTGGAAAATATAGCAGAATTCTTTGATAGTGCTTCTATAAAATACATTATAAAAAATGATGATAACAACGATTTTGATAAAGAACCTAAAGATGATGAAGTAGTGCTTGCAACGGTTCATTCAATAAAAGGAATGGAAGCAGAAGAAGTTTATTTAGCAGGAGCAAACAGTCTTAATTTTCCAAACAAAGTTGCTGACAATTTTATTTTTTCATTAATAAAATCATCTGATGATTATGACAAACAAGCAGAAGAATTAAGACTTTTTTATGTTGCATTGTCACGAGCAAAAAACAAGCTTGTTATGACATATACTGGCAATTTTTCAAATTTTATAACAAATGATTCATTAAACATAATAAAACACATAGAAAATCACAGATCACATTTTGATTCAAGTAAAAATAGCATGCTTGATGTATCAAATCCTAAAATACTAAAAAACATGTTAAAAGACTGGAGAAATTCTAAATCAAGAGAATTAGATATACCTTTATACATGGTAATACCCAATAAAACAATAGATGAACTTGTTATAAAAAGACCTTTAGATATCTCACAATTATCAAGTATTAACGGTCTTGGGACAACCAAAATAATGAAATACGGCAACGATATCCTAAAAATATTATGGGGTGGATGATAAACAAAGTTCTAATTAAGTGCATAGTAGAAATTTATTTTTTCTTTTTCAACATCATCAGTACTTACAGGAACTTCAAAACTTAATGTATATATATCTTTATCATCAAAATAATTAATAGGAATATTAAATAATGTGTAGAGTTGTTTTAATCTGTATATATTATATTGCATTGAAATATCTATTCTTTTTGAAATAAGTTTATCATTTTTATATTTATAATCAATCCAAACACAATTTAACGGTTTTGTCAAAGAATTCAAAAATTTTAAAAAATACTTTTTATCAGGCAAAATAACATCACATACAAACTGTTTAAGTTCATTTATAGTTACTTTTTCACGATTATAATATATCTTAATAGAAGATATAGTATCATTTTTAAAATCAATTCCAATCCCTGCTGGATTATTTGTAAAATCTAAAGGTACATTAAACTTTTTAGATATATATTCAATACTTTTTAGATCAAAATTATCCATTGAAAAATACAATGTTTTTCGTAATACATCATCTCCCATAATAGAGCAACTTATAACAATCTGATTAGAATTAACAATAAAAGGTTTCAAATCTTCAATAAATGCTTTATCAAAAAAATTTAAAATAAAATCCATAGTTTTAAAAAAATCTTCTTTTCGGTTATAAATATAATATACGAATCTTTCCTTTGAACTTTCAGTTAACATATTTGGAAACGAATCAACAAAAACCATTCTTTTTCGCATGTAATGATCTTCATTTCTTAAATCATCAAGTGCTTTTGTTGCCAATTTTTTTAACAAAGGATTTTTAAATGCACTAATTTTATCTACATTTTTCATATAAAAATAATCATTAGATTGAATAGGTGTAAATTCTTTTATTCCAAAACTTTCAGCATATCCATTTTCAACACCGTTACACTCGCCATTAAATTTACAATCCTTACAAACTACAGGCATCATTTTTCCACAAGAATCATTCAATAATGCCAAATAATTACTATCATTAAAAAGAATCATTTTATTTTCATATTTAGACTTAATTGCTGGTTTTAAAATATCTTTTTCAAAAACACACATTGGAAAGTTAATAAACGCAAAATTCATATCATATTCTTTTATCAGTTTATACAAATAATCTATTTTTAATTTTTCTATTATTCTTGTAACAGGCAGATTTATATTTTTATATGAATACAAAAAAGCAAAATTAGAATATCCATTTTCCTTATAATATAATATCTGTAAGAATATTCTTGATATGTTTGATGAATCAATAACTATAAGAAGGTATTCAACTCCATTATAATTAACATGTTCTGGTTTATTTAAAATATTTAATGTCATTCTTATTTACGATGTCCTATTAATATTACTGTAACAATTGTTTTTATATTTTTCGGATAAAACATCACAAAACGAAATATTAGCTGTATTTATTGCATAAGAATATATACAAAATTCATAATTGTTAGCATGATTACACATTTGTGGTTCTTTGTTAGAATATGCTATATTATATATGCAATAATCTTTATGTTCTACATCTATTAAATTACATATTTGCAAATCATCATTTTTCATAGCAAGTTTTATCATACATGTTGTAGCATTCTTAGATAAACTGCAATATGTTTGATTATTAAATTTTAATGCTCCTGCTTCATAACAATCCTGAGAGCTTATTGCATATTCACAAAAAGATATATCATTTAAAGATTCAGAAAGTTGCAAAAGACATTCTTCATTATTATTACAATATGAAGATACATCATAATAATACTGATTTATGAAAGAAAAAGCCAAAACTAAAACAAAAAAGAACAACAATACCAAATTATCAGTAGTATTTTTCATTTTATAAGTCCCTCTTCATAATATTTTAGATGATAATAAGAATACATTATAACAAGAACAGCAAAAAATATAATAAACATATACAAAATTGTTTCATGTTGTATTCCAAAATCCCAAAGTATCATAAGAGATTTTTCTATCATGTAAAATCCAGATATCATAAATATCCAATTATAAAATATATGTGTTGATTGCTTATAAAGTATTGCAGTAATAAATATACCTAAGAAAAGCCCTACAAAATGACTTATGTTTCCGCTTAATATCTGATTTGAAAGTATCTTATCTGTAAAAAAAGAAAGAAAGAAAAAAGAACTTAAAAGCAATATGATTGGCATATCAAAAACAAAAAAAAGTTTTATTTTAAGTAAAGGTTCTCTCATCATTATTGCACCAAGAATTGCAAAAAGTCCTGCACTTGCTCCAACAACAATTGCACCTTGTGTTATTAATGCTTCAAAACTATTACCCAATATTCCTCCTATCATATAAATAAACAGAAACTGGAACGAACCTATTTTTTTTTCAAGCAACAATCCAAAAAACAATAAAATAATCATATTCAAAGAAAAATGAAGCCAATTAATATGAACAAAAACAGAAGTAATAGCACTAAAGATTGAAATATTTCTTAGTGATACTCCATATCTTACCGCATCATGAAATGTTAAGTTAAAATTAAAGAAAAAAAAGAAAAAAGAATTAATCAAAATAAGAAATACAGTAAAAAAAGGGGTATTAGAATGAATTTTTAATTTCTCAAGCAACGAAACTGCGTATTCATTTGAAGGATTTACCAAAATTTCATTTTTAAGATACTTAGAAGCATTCCTAAAATTATTCAGCTCTAACTCTATTAACGCAAGATAGTAGTTCAAATTTGGATACTTAGGTTTCTTTTTAAGTACACTAAGATATATTATTTTAGCTTTCTGATATTCTGCATTTTCATAATGATACTTTGCAAGACCAAGTTCAGCACTAACAATTTCATTTAAATTTCCATAACTTTGTGCTTTATGCAGTTTTTCAAGTAAAAATTTATGCTCCAATTAAAAATTAATAACATTCATTATTTTAATAAGTTTTTAATTTACTTTTAATAGTAAAAAAGAATCATCAACAAAAATAAGAGTATTTTATTGACAAATCCCAAAGTAAGATTTATAAAAACATAGAAACATACTTTATTATGGCTTCTGAAGACGATTTATATAAGAATTTTTTGAACAATATTCTCTTTAGTTCTTTTAATACAAAGGAGATAAATTATATAATAAAAGTTGATAAATCAGAAGAAGAAAACGAAGAAAATATGTTAAAGGTAACCATTCTTGATAAGGGAAATTTTAATCAAAATACCTTTAAAATGAAAAAAGAATCAGAGGATAACATGCAGAACAAATTAAAGAATATTCTTATAGAATCAATAAACAGAAAATTAATATCAAAAAACTCAATTGCAACATTTATATTCAATAAATCATTATGTGATGAATATCCTTTAGGATTAATAGTAATAGAAGTTTCGCGTGTTTTGTACAGAATTGCTAGATTCAATTTAACAGAGTACCTTGAAAATAACATCGTTTTAGAAAAGATAATAGATATTGCTGAAGAAATAAGAAAAGAGGGGCGTGAAGGGAAGATGATAGGAACATTATTTGTAATAGGGGATTATGAAGAATTAAAACATTACCTAAGGCCCTTAATTCTTAACCCTTTCTATGGATATCCTGAAAATTTAAGAGATCTTGTCAATTCTGATTTAAGCGATACAATAAAAGAATATGCTCAGTTAGATGGTGCATTTATAATCAATAACAAAGGAATTGTAATAAGTGCAGGAACATACATAGACATAAACACAGAAAATGTTAAAAAATATTATGGTTGGGGAACAAAGCATCTTGCAGCATGTGCAATAACAGAAAACACAAAAAGTATTGCAGTACTTGTTTCAGAAAGCGGAAATGTAATAAAGATATTTAAGGGTGGAAAACTTATTTTGAAGTATTAGAATATGTTGATGGTGATGTTAAATATGTAATAAATTTTTGTATTATTGTTTTATTAGCAGACTCATTATTAATATTTGCTGAATCAGATTTCACAATACTAGATATTGTCTGATCAATCATTTTCATTAATGTGTTTGACGCATTATTTCTCATAAGTTCAAGTAATTCATTGTGTTGTGTATTATTAATTTGATTCTTTTCTATTTCTTCCTTAAAAGTTCTTAAAAATAGCATATTAAAATTTGATACAACTATTGGATCTAAACTAAACTCTTCTTCTATAGTTTTAGCACCATAACCAAGTTCATTATTATTATCCCATGAAAAATAATTTATTATTTCTTTCCATTCATCCTGACTAATTCCTAAAAAATCACCATTAAAAGCATTTAATGTTTTATTCTTTTCCTCTATTTGTTTTTCAACAATTTCTTTAAGCGAACTAACTTCATAACTCAAAAATTCTTCTTCTTGTTTTACTATTACAGAAAATTGTTGATATAATTGTGCTATCTGATTGTATAAGTTTTTCAAGTTTACTCTAATTAATTTAGTATCAATTGTGCTAGTATCAGTGCTAGTATCAGTGTTAGCATCAATTTTTTTAAGCAATTCATTTTCATTACTAAACCTTTGTGTTTCTTGTATTAGCTGTAAAATTACACCTTCTCCATTTTTTAATGTTTCTGCATTTTTTATGTAAGAATTATCTTGAAACCAACGCTTTTTAATCCCATCATCAAATTCACGAATTAATTTCTTATAAGATACTTCAAGGTCTTCTAAAATAGATTTACTTGAAGCAAAAGTATCTTTAATTAGCATTACTATTTCAATTTTTCTTTCATCTGTTAATTTTTCATAAAAATCAGAATTATTATCTTTAAGAAAAATTCTACTAACATTTAACATTGAATCGTACAAATAAGACAAGTCCTTCTTCATTCTCTCTATCAAAGGTTTAATAGAATGTTCAATATTTTTAACAGGATCTGTTATCTTAGGATCATCTTTACCCCAAAAAATTCTTAAAAACTTATTTGCTAAGAAACCTAAAGACACAATCATTATTACAACATACACTCCAGCAATTATACCATCATTTTCTAACAACATAAATAAAATACTTCGAACAAATCCACTCGAATTTGTAACACCAAAATTCTTGTTAAATTCAACTATATAAACAGACATGATGCTGGATGCTAAAAAAATAGCTCCCCATCCTAGAGTACTCATCCTTTTTTGTTTTTTGTAGTCATTATAAGCCCAATACAATAAAACTGCATGTATAGCAAAAGCAATAATAAAACCCAAAACAGTCCCAAACAACTTTGATATCTCTGATGCACCTATAACCTTTCCATCTCCAAGATAGAACATAGAAATTGTTGTTATTATAGCAATAACAAACGCAACAACCTTTGCACCTTTTTCATCCAAAAAAGTTTTCTTTAATATGGTAAATAGGGCTGTAAATATACCAACAACGGTACATATTATTATAAGACCTGAAAGAGCTGTTTCATTTCCCATTAATGCTGTTGTTGATGTAAATATTTTTTCAAATATTCCAAAAATTTGACTCATATATTTTACATAGATAAAATATCTTTATAAATTTTTCTTTTGAATTACAGTATTTGTGTTATTTAACTTTAGAAAATCAAGTATTTTTACTAAAACTTTTTGTGATTCATCAAAATATTTATAAAGTTATTACTTTGCCTTATTTTTTATGAAGATTCTTGATTTTCCGATTTTAAGACAGACTTTCGATTATGATTGCGGAGCAAAAGCGTTACAATCTGTTCTTGTTTATTATGGAGTTGAAGTAAGAGAAGATACCATTATTAAACTTGCCCATACAAATAAAGATATAGGAACTCCAATTGAAGGAATTATAGAAACTATAGAGAAATACGGATTAAAATACGTATCAAAAAGCATGAATATAAGTGAAGTAAAAGATTTTATAGATAAGAATGTTCCTGTAATTGTTGTAATACAGGCATGGAAGGATAAAAAAAATGTTGATTGGAAAAATGATTGGGATGATGGGCATTATGTAACAATAATTGGTTATGATTCTGAAAAAATCATATTTGAAGATCCATCATCATTTGAAAAAACATATCTAACTTGTGATGAATTCCTTAAACGCTGGCATGATGTTGACAGCAAAGGTAAAAAATATTTTAATCATGGTATTGCCGTTTTTGGAAAAGAACACAAATTTGATTCTGAAAAGTTAATTCATATGGGATGATTTTATCATAAAATTTAAAAAACAATAATTAAAAATACTAATGTGAAAGAATTATACAATGGAGTCTGGGCAGAAAAGTTAAAGAATAATCAATCATTGCCAGTAGGAGATTATGTTATTTCAGGAGCATGTCAAAAGGAAATAATCCTTGATTTTAAAAATTTGAAAAAAGATACAAAGAATTATGATTTTGATTCTTTAGAGCAACTTTTAGAAGAAGAATACAAAAGAGATGGACAAATGTTAAAAGAACAAGCAGAATATATGGGCTTACAAATTGATCCATATTTACTGTTTGTTTCATTATTTACAAAAAAACATGTATCACATATGCTTCAAACTGATAGAAATGATTCTTTAAGTCACATAGAAAGAAATTTTGTACTTTTTGCAAAAAAATCTGCTAAGTTATCAGACATGAAAGGGATTTCATCTTCTTACGAACAGAGTGCATTAGCTCAATACCTGCTACAGAATTTTCTTGCAAAATCGCAATATTCTTGTGCATATATGAGCGGAATGGTTTTAAATCCAAAAGAAAGAACATTAAAAGATAATGCCTTTGTAATAATAAATGACAACAAAACCAACAGTTATGTTTTAGATATTTCACAAATAACGCCTTTTATATGCAACATTCCATCTTTTTTTAAAATGGATTGTGTCTTAAGTTATAGATTATTTAAAGGAACAGATAATCTTTTAATAAGAGGAAACGATATCTTAAGTGGAAATGAGATGTTTTTTGGTATAACAGATTCTATTTCACACAAAAAAATATGTTTTCATAAAGAAAAAAGCGACTTTTTGTATGGCATATCTGGATTTCCTGCATAATTGATATTAAGAATTTAAAAAAACCTTGATTTTTTTTAGCTTTTTAAAAATTTTAAAAACACAAATAAACACAATATTTTATAAATGATTCTTTTTTAATTGTTTTTATGAATAAGGAAAACTTGCTTGTAAAATTTTCTGAAAAGCCTCTTAAAAATTCTGGTAAGTTTGTTGGTGAAAGAAGTTTTTTAGAACTTTTAGATAATTCTTTCATCATAATTGATAAGGATGCTGGTTATACTTCACATCAAACAGCAGATTTTTTAAAAAAGATTCTTAATGTTGAAAAAGCAGGACATTCAGGTACATTAGACCCAAATGTTACAGGTGTTCTTGTTTGCGGAATAAATAAAGCAACAAGACTTATGGAATACATGTTAAAATCAAACAAAGAATATGTATGCCTTATGTATGTTCACAAAGAAACATCCATTGAAAATATAAAGGATGCATTTAAAAAATTTACAGGAAAAATAATGCAAATGCCTCCTGTTGTATCTGCTGTTAAAAGAGAATTAAGAGAAAGAGAAATATATTACATTAACTTGATAGATTTTGATGAAACTTGTCAAAACATATTGTTTAGGGTTGGATGTCAACATGGAACATATATAAGAAAACTTTGCAGTGATATAGGAGAATACATAGAAAAAGGTGCACATATGAAAGAGTTAAGAAGAACAAAAGCAGGTCCTTTCACAGAAAATGATTCTATAATATCTCTTGACAAACTAAGAAATTTATACGAACTTTATATTTTAAATGATAGCAATAAAGATTTTTATGAAAAACAATTAAGAAATTATATAAGACCAGTAGAAGAACTTTTAAAAGATTATAAAAAAGTATATGTAAGAAATAGTGCTGTTGATAGGATATGTCACGGATCAGATCTTGCAATTCCTGGAGTAAGTATGCTTGAAAACAATATAGATATAGGAGAAACAGTTGCAATGTTTACATTAAAAGAAGAATTAATTGGTATAGGTATTGCATTTATGACAAGCCAAAATGTAATCAAAAAAGACAAAGGAGCCTTTGTTAAGACTAAAAAAGTATTAATGAATGTTGGAACATATCCTTGTGTATGGAATTTTAGTGAAGATGAATAAGATATCAGTAGTCTACGATTTAGTAAAAAATCATTTTAGTGCATATGGTAAATCATCACATGATTTTGAACATACCAAAAGAGTTTATAGGTTAGCATTGTTTATAGGCAAAAAAGAATCTGCTGACATAGAAATACTTTCATACGCATCATTATTACACGATATAGGAAGACATATGCAGGATGAAACCAAAGGAAGAATTTGTCATGCCGAATATGGTTGTGAGCTTGCTGGCGATATACTTAAAAACCTTGAAATAGAAGAAGAAAAAATAAGAAAAATACTAAATTGTATATTAAGGCATAGATCCAAGGGACATTTAATTCCACAAACAATAGAAGAAAAAATATTGTTTGATTCTGACAAAATAGATTCTATAGGTGCAACAGGCATAGGAAGAGCTTTTATGTTCGCTTCCGAGGTTGGAGCAGATCTTCATAATCCATACGTATCTATTGATGAAAGTTGTGCATATTCTAAGGATGATACTGCATATCGTGAATATTTGTTAACACTATCTAAAGTAAAAGATAGGGTTTTTACAAAAACAGCAAAAAAAATAGCAAAAAAAAGAAGCAGGTTTATGGATGAATTTTTCAAACAACTTAATAAGGAATTTGATCTTAAATTGTAATATCCATATCAAAAATTGAAATATTTCTTTTAAACGATAATTTAAAGATTTTCCATAATTATATAAAAAAACACAACTTACATATTTAAGAATGTGTTTTAGACTTATTATAAAAAGCTATGATTTTGCATGCAAATATTTAGAAAATGATATTATGCACAAACCGATTGAAAAGTTTTCACAAATGTATTATAAGATTCAATTAGATGATTTTAATCAGTTTATCAAAAAAATTGAATTCATTATGTATCATTCCAGATTAATTGAGGATTTATATTTAGAATTTGCAACAATATCAGATAATTCAGTAAAAATTAATAATGAAATTGCAAATATGTTAAATAAAGAGTACAAACAAATAATATTAACATACTTTAATTCTAACAACATAAAAGATATATCAAGCAAAACAGAGTTTCAAATTGATATTAACGAAAATTATAGTATAAAATTTTTAAATCATAACAATACTTTGCTTTTAAGCCTTAATGAATACAACCTTACTAAAAGAGACTATATGATAAACAAACAAGATAAAGAATTAAATTCGATACTAATAAATTATCTTTTCTATTTAATGGAGCTTGATAAAAATCAAGAACAGAAATTTTCAGTAATAGATCCACTATGCAATACTGGAAAATTAATCATAGAATGTTCTTTTTTTAACAAAGATATGGCAATTAATGTAAGAAACAGGCTCAATTTCCCTGTTTTTAAACTTTTTGGACATATTTGTGAGAATATTGTATTAAAAAACCATAATAATTATACAGGAATAGTTAACGATAATCAGGATTTTAAATGTTTTAGGGAAAATGTCAACTTTACAAATCAGAAAATCAAAATATCCAAATATGATCTTGATTGGCTTGATGTAAAATTCAAAAAAGGTGATCTTGATTATTGTATATCATATCTTAAATCCGATCTTGATAAAAAAAAAGTAAAAGAATTCTTTTATCAGGCAGAATTTATAACCAAAAAGACAATAGGAATAATTTCAGATTTTAAAATAGATGAAAAAATATTAAAAAAATACTCACTAAAAACAAAGATATTTGATGAAATAATTGTTTTTGATTCAACCTATTACATATATATTATAGTTCATTAAACCATCTATTTTTAAAAATCTAAAAAGAACTTATTAAGAATTTAAAAAAAACTTGTTTTTTTTTTATAGCTATTTGTTCTTACATACTCTTAAGAGGTTTTATATTAAAAATTTCAAATGCATCATCAAGTATTATTTTTATACATTTTAAAATTAATAAACGTCCATTTTTTAATTGTTCATCAGATTTTAATATATTTTCGTTTTGATAAAATTCATTAAACAGCTGACATAATCTAATCATATAATTTATAATAGAAGATGGTTTATATTTAATACAAGCATCAATTACTGTTTCAGGATATTCCTTTAACATTTTAACTATTGAATTTTCTAATTCACCAAAAAGTGAAAAATCAACATTTAGATTTGTTAATAGAATTTTATCATCTGATTTTTCTAATATTGAATTTATTCTTGCATAAGTATAAAGACAATAAGGCCCTGTTTCCCCTTCAAAACTTAAAGATTTTTCAATATCAAAATTAATATCAGATAAAGGATTTACCTTAAGCATATTAAAAGTTAATGCAGTATAAGCAATAGTTTCAGCTTTGCTATTAATATCATCCATATTCTTATTTTTAATTTTTAAATTAGTTAATGCCTTATCATTAATCATATCCAATATATCATCAGCACCAATTGTATTTCCAAGTCTTGAAGAAAATACATTACCATCTTTATCATATATCATTCCATAACCAAAATGATAATTTTTATTGCTATCTCCAAATCCTAAACTTTCAAGTATTTTAAACAATACTTCAAAATGATATCCTTGCTCATTTGCAACTATAAAAATATATTTATCAGCAGAAAAATCATTCATTTTTTGATATGCTAAATAAATATCCTGAGTCATATATATAGTTGTCCCATCCTTTCTTAACAAATATTTTTTACCATAAGTATCATCCTCAAAATCAAAATAGATAGAAGATCCTTCTCCTTTCTTAAACCCCTTTACTCCTTTTTTTACAGCACTCTCAATTATATCCTTTCCCTTATCATAAATGTCACTCTCAAAATATTCCTTATCAAACTTAGGTAATTTATATCTCTTATAAGTATCCTTATACCCTTCTAATACCCATGCAAGTATCTTATTCCATAAATCAAGAGTCTCCTTATCCTTTTTTTCCCATAAGACTAACATTTCCTGTGCCTTTTCATCAAGCTTCATTAAAGGATATTCTGTGTTTTTTTGCCCATATAAAACATACAAATCAGCAACAAAATGATCTGGTTTTTTATTCTCAGAGGTGGGGCTTTTATTATTTGCAAAAAGCTTGTATGCAAGCATCGTTTTACAAACAGCAATTCCCCTATCATTATTAAGATTTGCTCTTATCACATTATGTCCTGCTTTTTTAAGCATATTCGTTAAAGCATTTCCTAAAAGTATATTTCTTGAATGTCCTAAATGCAATGCTTTGTTAGTATTAGGCGATGGGTATTCAATCAATATTTTTTGAGTTTTATCTATTTTGATTTTATTCTTAAAAGAATTATCAATTATTTCATTTATAACAGACTCTGATTGTTTTGCATAATTTGCATAAAAATTTACAAATCCACCCATAACCTTTACATCACTTAGAAAATCAGGCAATTTTTTTAAGAACTCATTTGCTATTTCATTTGCTATATTTTGTGGTGATTCCTTTAAATCTTTTGACATTATAAAACAAGGAAGAGAAAAATCTCCATTTTCACTTTTTTTAGGTTTCTCAATAATGTCTAAAAGATTTATTCCAGACAAGTCATACTTAACATTTTGCAATAAAAAATCTACAATCTTTTCTTTCATTTATAAAATTACTAAAAAAAACATGTTTAAAAATGTTTGCTAAACAAAATTAACAATTAAAAATATATGAGGTTAGCCAGATTTGAACTGGCGATCTTTGCCAAGTCAGGGCAATGTCATAGCCACTAGACCATAACCTCACAACAGTAATTTAAAACATTACAAGATTTATAAATTTTTTTAAAAAAACGTTCCGTTCATCCTGCGGATGTTAAGAAGTGGATGTTCAGATAAGGCTGTTTTTAAAACGAACAGTGAAACGAGCAGTCATACTAGGGTTTTAACATTCACGAATATATGAAGTTTCTGTAGCAAAACGGAAGAAATTTGGGAGAGTACTGCAAGTCAGAACCATATATTCGGTGTTAGTTAGGAGCTCTGAAAGAGCGAATAGGGGTAAAACGACCGCTAGTTCTGATATTTTTACGAACGAAGTGAGAGTAACTAAAAAGGGTTTGGGGTTTTGCGATAGCCAATTTGAAATATTTGAAAATTAATTTTAAATAATGTATGGAATTATATCTGAAGCTAATTCTTCTGGTTTTTTTTTAGTTGTATCTATTGATATAACATTTTCAAATTCTAATTGTACTTTTTGCATTATTTGATCAAACAGTTCCATTCTTCTTTTATGTTCATCTTTTGTTTGTAAGGAAAGACTATCATCATTACCATTTAATTCTCTTTTATTATATCTCCTAAGCCTTTCTTCAAAAGAACATCTAAAATAAAAAAAATTCTCAACTTCTCTAAATGTATATAAAGGTAACCTATTAATTAAACTTTTAGAAGAAGAATATAACAAACCATAAAACATAACTGAGGGATAATATCTATCCTGCAGTATTATCTGATTTTCTTTTTTTATTGGCAACCATTTATCTTGCGTTAATAAATAAGTGTAATATAAATCTTTTTCAAATCTACTCATGGAATTTTCGATTTGACCTTTTAGAATATCATTTGTACACAATGCACCTTTATTTGTACCTACATTATAATTTAATTCTCTTAATTTATAATCTAAAATCTCAATAGCCTTTGATTTCCCTGATAGGTCTAAACCTTCAAAAACGAAAATTCTACTCATAATTTATGAAAGAATGATTAATTAAAAAAAGTATTCATTACTTATTAATAGAAAAACTATTAAATTAAAAAAATTCTAAATATATAATGAAGAAGATATCAATAGCAATACCTATTTATAATGAAGAAAAAAACTTAGAAAAATGTATTATATCATTAAATAATGAAATACAAAAATTGGATATAACTGTTAAAACTTATCTTTGTTTAAATGGGTGTGAAGATGATAGTGAAAATATCGCAAAAAAAACAAAAGATTTGTTTCCAAATCTTAATATTGTCATAATTAAATCAGAAAAAGGAAAACTTAATGCTCAAGAAAAGATTATAAGTAAAATAAATGATAATTATCCAATAATCTTTATGGACTCAGACATCGAATTAAAAAATAATGTTATAAAAATAATATTAGATGAATTAAATAATAATAAAGAATTAATTGCTGTTGGAGCTTTTCCTATTGCTAAAAAATATCAAGGACTAAATATTTGGAAAATATTTTTAGATAGGGTATTAAATATTCGTTCAAGATTCCCTCAGGCAGAAATAAGCAAATTTGATGTTACAAATCATCATAAACTTGCAGTAGATAATCCTCAAAGTATAAATACTAATCCAAATCATGAATCAAAATCAAAAGTTTTTTTTCATGGAAGATTATTTGTATTAAAATCTAAAAGATATTGGAATAAACCTAAAAAAGCAGGAATTGTGGGTGATGATTCTTATCTCCCAGATTACATAATTTATAATTATGGAATAAATCGAATCAGGATTAGGTATGATTCTATTGTATATTTCATACCCCACACATCTATAATAAATCATTACAAAGCTTATAAAAGAATATATTTTGATTTGAAAAATTTAGAAAAGAATTATCCTGAATTTAAAGAAATTAGAAAAAAATCTCAATTAACACTTGATTGGGATTATATTAATGAACTGAGAATTATAGACAGAATATTTTTTTATATATTTTCTACTATTAGATATTTAGAAAAATTAATATTCAATTTAACTAAGGAAAAGTGTCCTGAAGAACTTTGGTACTATAAAAAAAAATAAAGAATAATGGCATTGGGACAGAAAAGTTTAATCCTTTAGGATTATAACAATTGTCCCTCTTTCCAATATATTTTTTTTGCCATCTATTTTAGCACCATTTCCATATGGAGTAACTCTTCTTTCAAAAATTTCCTCTAAATCCTCTTGGATGTTAAGTTTACCATTTATTTCAGCAGTTATTTTTCTAACAATACTAGTATATACCTGTAAACACTTATAACTTTTCGGTACATAATATATTATGATAACAAATAAAAAATTAAAAAAGGTAATTTTGACATTAAATTCTCAAATTAATTTTTATAAAGAATTTAATTTGAGAGATAATAAACGAAATTGGAAAACTTATGAAGAAGAACTTCATCATAGGATAAGGTATGCAATCTTAGGTTATGGGCATTATATTGATAAAGCAATTGAAAAACTTTCAATTACTAAAACTGAAACACGAGGATGTAAACCTAAATTATCATTAAAACAAAAAGTAATATTACTTTTACTTAAACAATTAATTGGTAAAAGTAATAGAGAAATGTCTTTACTATGTCTTTTATTTGAGGCATTAACTGGAGTTTATATTAGTTATAAAACAATTGAAAGACTTTATTCTGATGATGAAGTATTTTTGATTTTGCATAATATGCAATCTTTGTTTATGACAAAGATTAGTTTAACTAAAATATCTGCTTGTGGTGATTGAACAGGTTATTCTTTAATAATTTCTAAACATTATGCCTCTGAAGCTCAAAAATCAAAAGACAATGTTAAAGAAGCTAGAGGTCAAGAAGTAAAAACTAAAAAAAGAAAACAATGTTTTGTATATGCTTTTAAATTAATGGACATTAAAAGTAGATTATATTTAGCTTATGGAACAAGTTTTAAAAGTGAACAAAAAGCTTATGATAAAGCTATTCAAATGGCTTTAGAACTAAAGATATCAATAGAAGATATTAGATTAGATAGATATTATAGTAAACAAATTTTTGTTAAAAACCTAAGTGAATCTTTAGCTGGAATTAAGTTCTATTTAATTCCAAAATCTAATGCAACAATTAAAGGTTGTTTAATTTGCATAATATGCTTAAAGGTTTTTGTTTAAATACACAACTATCTTTCAGAATATTTTCTAAGAAATAATTCTGAAAGTGGCTTTTTTGAAGATAAAAGAAGATTTGGTTGGAAAATTTTACAAAAGAGAATAGACAGAGTAGATACTGCAATATTTACAAAATTAATTTGGCACAATCTATTTTGGTTGGGAGGTGTTAAATAATTTTGTCCCAATGCCAAGAACATCGATACATTCTTAAAGTTTTAAATTTCAATATATTTATTTTATGGTTTTTGAAAAAGGAATTTGGAATGAACAAGAATATATTAGTTATTGGATTGAAACAGAGGATTATAAAAAATTTGATAATATTAGACAAGTTTCAGCAATATGTATTAATGATTTAGGAGAGATTCTATTAATTAAAAATCCTAAGAAAAATACTTGGAGTCTACCTGGAGGAACTCCTGAAGGAGACGAAACTGTTGAAGAAACATTAATTAGGGAAGTTGATGAAGAAGCTTCTTGTGATATTGAAATTATTTCATTACTTGGAGTTATAGAAGTTAATTTCCCAAATAATCCCAATAAAAATGAGGGGGAAATCTTTCATCAATTAAGATTTTTAGCAAAAATTAAGAATATAAAAAAGCAAACTATTGACCCAGATAAAGGAATAATATTAGATAGAATTTTTGTTAAACCTGAAATTTTTTTAAAGTTTATTCCTTGGACAAAAATAATTGGCAAAGAAATTTTATATTCTACATTAAAAAAATTAAAATGAATGAAGCAGAATATGTGAAAAAATATTTTAGAAAGGAAAATTCTATAGCAAATTGGTGGGATCCAACAGAAGGAGACTTAAAACATATATATCTTAAAGAAATAGAAATAATTAAGAAATATTTATTCAAAGATAAAAAAATTAAAACTAAGGCTGGTTTAGAATTATCTATTGGAAAAGGTAGATTAGGACTTAATATTTATAGTTTATTTCAAAAATATTTAGGAACAGACATATCCAATCAAATGTTAAAAATAACAAAAAAGCAAGATAATAAAATAAAATTAAAAAAAATAGATTCTGAAAATTTATCAACTATCAACAATGAGACTTATGACTATGTTTTTTGTCTTGCTGCATTAGTTCACTATCCAAATCCAGATTTAGCTATAAACGAAATTTCTAGAGTATTAAAGAAAGGAGGAATCTCTATAATTTCTGTTGATAATAATATTAGTATAAAAAGATTGTTTAAATCTTGGGTAACTAAAAAAAATCTTAAAATTAATTCTAAGTTCAAACCACAAGGGAATAGCATTTTTCAAGTATATTCTAAAAAAGAATTAAAAAATATGTTCAAACAAAATAATTTGAAAATAGAAAAAATAATTTATTTAGGTATGATTCCTGCAATTCAATATCAAACTTCAAATTACAAAAACAAATATTTAATTAGTCCTGAAGTCTCATATAAATTAAGGAGAATTAGTTTTTTAATTGATAAAATTCCTATTATAAATAGAGTTGCAAATTATCAAATTTTTATTCTTAAAAAATGACTAATTTTTATTTATTTCATTAAAAACCCAAAACCCGTATTTATTTAAAAATATCAGAATTGCAACTAACATTCAGGGTTTAGGAAAGTTTCGACCAACGAAAGAAATTTGGGAGAGAGAGGGCGAACTCTTAAGCCAGTGTTATGTTTGGGTGAGCGATAGTAAAAGTGCAACGTCCCCGACTGACTGAAAAGAAGGAGAGTAAATTTTTGCCCCCGTTTTTTTCGATTATTTCTTATAAATTTGTTTACGATGGTCCATTTCTAAAACTAAAATACGCAACTCATTATCTTTAATATCAACAATTACTCTTAATTCTCCAACCCTCAATCTAAAATAAGGATTTCCAACTAATTTCTTCACATGACTATGAGGTCTAATTCGACACCTCTCTAAAGAATGAAGAATTCTTTCTTGCAAATCTCTATCAAACTTTTTAAGTTGCTTCTTTGCCTTTTCAGTATAAATTAAATTGTACATTTACAAACCTAACTCTTTTTTAATTTCATCATGAGTATAAACTCTACCATGTTTAATATCTTCTTCTGCTTCATGAATATTCTTTATAGCTTGTTCTGATAATTCCATAGTATCTTCTACTAGGTCCCAAATAACTTCCTCATAAGTCTCTTTATCATATAATTTTCTTTTGGCAAGAAGATCACGAAGTTCATCACTAATTTGTATTGTTGTTGTCATAGTATGCTATAGGCGACTATAATATATAAATCTATCGATTTTTTAAGGGGGCAACAATTTATTGAATATAATTTTCATCTATAAAAATATATTTTCTTGGTTCAAACTGAGTAAACATTTCTTCACGAGTTTTAAATACATTTTTTGTATATTTCAAAAATTTTATCTAAATATTTTTTTTCTGAAAAAATAGGACCATGAATTGTTTTCAATTCTGATTTTTTATAAAAAGCTATTAATAAATTGGTAATATCAGAAAAACCCATAAAAATCTTAGGATTATTTTTTATTACATCATAATTTATTTTTTCCAAAATTTCATTACAAGAAAATCCTCCTTTAAGAGTTAATATTACTTTTATACTTTTATCTGAAAAATATTTTTCAATATCTTCTATTTTATCTTTATTATCCTGTACTAGTATATTATCAGAATGAACAGCAAAATATCCAGCCTCACTAATTAGTTTAGATATTTCCTCTATATCTTTTTGAGATTTAGGATTGCCTGATGGTGCAATAAGTGCAATTTTATCTCCTTTAATTAATGGTTCTATATTAATCATCTTTAAATATTTCTATTATATTTTATATCGAGTAGTTCGTATTAAGAAGTTTGAAACAAAAACTATCAAAGCAAATTAACTGAGCAAGTATTTATCTTTCAATAATTGTTCTGTATATCAAAGGCATTTTGCCAAAAATAGTAGATTATTTTATTGACTTTTGAAGATATTTTTTTTACTTATTTGAATTGACACTATTAATCATCAAAATCATGCCCAACTCAATTAAAGCTATAGGAAATATTATATGTATATTAAATTTTAAAACTTCCAAATTATGCATAAGAAAAATTATTCCTAAAGTAATTATAAAAATTGGGAAAAATCTTATTTTCATTTGTAATAACCTCCATTTATTTTTGAAATACCACTTTCAAATGTTATAAGAATATCTTCTTCTCCTTTTGAATAATTATCAAAATTATAATAAATATTACCAATTTTCTTAAAATCCAAAGGTAAATTTACATCAATCAATTCAGAATCTTTTAGATCTATTACAATTTTTCTATCATCTTTAAAATACATGTTAAAAGTACTAAAACCACTATTAATATGGATATCGTGATTATCATTAGTATATATTGTATATGAGGATAATCCACTATTAAGTTCTACATAATCAACATTAAGATTTCTAAAATCAATAAATAAATTTGACAATGCAGAATCTATTATTAGTGTTGTATTGACATTTTTGTTAAGTTTTAAATCAAAATCAAATAATGTTTTTCTATCTATAAAATATTTTGAAACATCATATGTATTATCAGAATTATCCTGTTTTATTGTTATTTCCACATCTTTATCTTTTGATTTGTTTACAATATTAACACTATCAATTCTGGCAGAATAATATGTCATTTCTGATTTATTATCATAAATGTTTTCTGAGATATTCACATTGCCAACAAAATGACTTATTTTGTATATTATTTTATTTGGCTCTTCAAAATTAAACGAAATATTGTTATATCCACCCTCAACATATGCTGAACCATCATATCTTATGCTGTTTCCAATGCCAAAAGAAAAATACATAACTATTGATAAAATAAGTAAAAAAAAACCATATTTCTTTTTATCTGTAAGTATTAAAACGCCTGCAAGTATTATTAATATTGGAAACAGATAATTTACATATTTCATATCAACAATAAAAAAATGATTTAAAATATTTAATCCTAAAACATTAAAAAGCATAATCATGCCTAAAACTAATACCAAAAAGCCAACTACAAATGTCGTTGTATTGATTTTTAATCCCATTTTATTTTTTTAACAATAATATTAAACCTATAGATATTACAAGTAAAGGCCAAAAAATCCTATCCATAAAATTGAAAAAGAACTGTCTTATAAGAAATAATAATCCTATAACAATTATTATTATTCCTATAACATTACTTTTATCATTTTTTTTCTTTTTATTATCTATGCTCTTAATTATTTTCTTTGATGCTGACTCAACTCTCTCTTCTATTGGTGTTTTTTTTTTGCCCTTATCCTCTTCTCTTTCAGGCATAAGTATCCACAATATAATATATATTATAAGTCCTACTCCATCAAAAAATATTAATAAAAGCATTATTAATCTAATCCATATAGGATCTATTTCAAAGTATTCACCAATACCTGCACATACTCCTGCAATTTTTTTATTATCACAAGAACGACTCAATTTTTTCATATTTTCATGAACCATAACTATATATTATTAAATACTGATTTATAAACAATATGAAGTTAAACTCCATAAAACTATTTAAATAAATGATGTAATATATTTCTATGATAGACTCAATAATTGATAAATTAATCTTTTTTATACCTGTATTGACATCAGCTATTGCATTTATGATATTTAATAATACGCATAAAATGTATATAATAAGTAAATATGAAGGGTTAAAAATATTTAGTCTTGCATTCTTATTATTTGGTATTGAAAATTTTTCAAGATTTTTTCTTTATTATATGATTCCAAAATTATCAATACTTAGTTCTAATTTATACAATACAATTAAATTAGTCAGTTACATTTCATTAATATCTTCACTTTTATATCTTTCATATAGTCTTACATGGAAAAACTTTTCAACAAAAAAAAAGGATGTATCTTTTAAAATTATTCTACTTTTCATAGTTTCAATATTAGTTGCAATAATAGGATTATTTAATTCATTTATACTATATTTCATTGCATTTTGCATTTTTTCATATACATTGTTTTTGCTCTACAACAAGTACATAATGCTCAAGTTGCAAAAAAACGAAAGAAAATACATAAAACTATATTTTTTTGTCCTTGTATTAACATTTTTGTCATACATCTCAAACATTGTATTTCGTTTCATACCTTATTTAAGATGGTATGTTAATTCAGTTATATTTTTTGTTTTTATAATACTTTATGCAGGAACAGTAAAAACTACATTTAAGAACTCGTAAGATGGCAAAAAAAAGAGAAAGGTTGGATCTTATTTATGACATATTACTTGTCATAAGGAATAATTCAAGTCAAATAAGGCCCACAAAACTTTTACAGTCATCCAACCTTTCATCATTAATGTTTAAAGAATACATACAAGAACTATTAGAAAAAGAATTTGTAGAAGAATTATCAATTAAACACATAAAACACTACAGGTTAACGCAAAAAGGAAACACATTCATAGATAAATACAAAGAAATCAAACTTGTTATTGAAAATTTTGGTTTATAAAGTATTCATAATTTCAGCCATTTTTATAGCACTTTCTTTGCTTTTAAAAACCATAAGGAACAAATTTCTATGACAAAAAACTGAATCACTTATGCCTGTCTTCTTAGATAATTCATCATCCTTTAATCCTGCAAATTCCTTTGGAAATTCTTTTTTTACATCGAAACTATCTTTTCTAAATGGTACTGCCTGAATATGCCAATTACTGTTTGATGTAGACTCATATATTACAAAATCAATTTTCGCATTATTGTCTATCAAATAGCTTTTCCATGGACAAGGTTTATTTAATACTAGGTAGTTCTTTTTATTTTTTTCAAGTGCAATTTTAAGCATTTTTCCTGCCTTAGAGTATCCTTTAGCCTTTTTTATTTCAATTTTTAGAATTTGTTTTGCAAATTTTACAGCAGTAAAAAATTTTTTATCAAAATCCTGTTTTTTATCCTGCCAATCAGGAGTAAAAGAAGTTATTAACATCGATAATGTGTAAGGAGATGCTATTTCACTCTTATAAACTTTAAATCCATTATCATCAGCATCAATACATTGTATTATTTTTTCATCAATATACTTAAACTCTTCTGTGTTATCAACAAGTTTATTCCAAAAGTGTTTCCATATAAGTCCAACAGAGGCATATGGAATTCCATTTTCCCTAAAACCAGCACCATCTATTTGGTGATGGTCAAAATCATTAGTTAAAGGATCATATTTTAAACCTATATCAACACGCAAATCAGCTTTTTTAATAATTTTTTCATCCCTTGTTCTTATTATTTGAACCTTTGGATATATCATCTGCAAAATAGCAACAGCAAAAACATCATCAGCATGAAAATTACCATTATGAACAACAACTGTATTTATCATAAAAATGATAATACATATTTTATTAAAAGGCTTTTGCTGATTTTTCAAATAATAGAGGGTTGTAAAAAACCTATAAAACAAAAATCGCAAAATTTGAGTTATTCCTATGAATAAATGATGGGGTATTTATCACTCAATTTTTTTTATTGCAATTTTTGATCATTCCTTTGAATATTAAAGCACAGAGCAGTGGAGTATTCAAAGGAATAAATTTGGAATTGAACTTGTTCAATTAGGGCTTATAAGGGTTTTTTGATAACACTCTTCTGAGAATTTTTTGGGTTTTTTTAAAATTCTCAATATTTAAAAAATTAACAAAAAAAAGAATTTTAAACAACCTTGTTTTAAATAAAATTGAATTCTTTTAATATTTTTGGAATTAAACCATTATACATTCCAAACAAATCTTTATTTTCATCACAATATCTTTGTATTGTTTCTAAATTCACCCAATCAATTTTTCGGATTTCTTTGCCATCAGGCTTAACATCTGAAAATTTTCCTACAAACTTTGCAATAACAAAATATTGTTCTTGTCCTCTTGCTTGTTTCCTTTGAACAAGTTCCATATTATGCCAATCGTACTTATGAGAAAATTTGCTAATA
This sequence comes from uncultured Methanosarcinales archaeon, assembly GCA_964429995.1. Lineage (GTDB taxonomy): Archaea > Nanobdellota > Nanobdellia > Woesearchaeales > UBA583 > UBA583. The sequence continues at coordinate 46,143 of CAYSDY010000003.1, read as the reverse complement.
CCTATAATCTTAATTTTATCAGAGCAAACTTCTTCTAAAAATTCTCTTCTAGCACCAACTTCAAGATTTTCATTTTCATCTAAGCCACCTTGAGGAAACTTCCACCAATCCTCTTCAAATTCATGCTTATTAACTAACAAAAATTTGTCATCTTTAAATGCTATAATGGCAACATTTTTTCTGTAAGGTAAAGAATTAACATCCATAAATATATTTCAATTTATTACATTTAATAAGTTTTTTGAATTATAGGTCAAAATCTTCAATAAATCTTTGTATCAATTTATATTTATCCAAATATTCAAATCCCTTGCTTGTTAATGTATAATATTTTTTTTTCTTTTTATCCTCAATTATTTTAATAAATTCTTTTTGTATTATCTCTGATTCATATTCTGAAAATGAACGAAAAGATAAATTTGAAAATCTTAAAAGAGGTGTTGCTCTTATAGAATTATTATGTTCTCGTATTATTTTTAATATATCATATATTACCTTTAATTTATCCCTTTTTAAAGTTTTATTATTCATTTTAACTTTTTATTAACCAAATATGCCATGTAAAGAAAAATTAAAGATCTTAAAATATCATTTATTATGTTACCTCTTACATAAATATTAGTAAATATTCTACCAACAAAACTTACAAGCCAAGATGAAAAAACTAGTATGTATATTATGTATATTAAAGAAAAGTGTTTTTTTTTGTCCTTATATAACTTTATGATACTTATTATACCCAATATTATTATAAGTATTGTAGAATATATAATCATAAAAAACTTTGATTCAAAAAAAATTCCTAAAATAAATATAAAAAGTGATCCAAAGTAGATATATTTTTCATTGATTTCATCAGAAAACATACTTGATATTAAGAAAAGAATCCCTGTAAGATATATCCATGAATATACTTCAAACAAAAAAAAATTTTCCAATATTCTTGTTTTAAATATCATATTCTTAAGCATTGAATGCAAAATGAGAAAAGAATGCGAAATTGCAAAACACATAAAACCGTATCTGAAATATTTTATCCCTTTATGTTCTGAGAGTTCATATATTTTTTTTGTTTTAGAATAAATATACAAAGAAGATAACACAATTAACACAAGAAATAAAATCTCCAAAGCTCCACAGTATGGAATAAATCTGTTTGGTGCTGGCATATATGGCTTTAACATGTAAGGTTTCATTTTTTTAATTAAATTAATTATTTTTTATTTTACTTTGTTTATAAACAAGATGGATTATTGATACATTAATCCCTTCTTAGTGCTTCAACAGGATTTAATTTTGATGCATTAATTGCAGGAATAAATCCACTAATCATTCCAACCATTATAGCAACAGCTAATGTCATAAACACTATTTTTATACTTATAACGCTTGTAAGCCCTATTGCTGTTAGCACAAACGATAATATATATCCAAACATAACACCTATTGCACCCCCAACAAGGCCTATAAATCCTGCATTCAATAAAAATATAATAAGTATATCTTCATTTCTTGCACCAATAGATTTCATTATACCTATGTCTTTTGTTTTCTCAAGTACTGCTGTAAACATAGTATTTGCTATACCTACAGCTCCAACAATAAGAGATACAGAAGCTATTGCAGTAAGAAAAGTTGTAAGAGTGCTAGTCATTTCCTCTCGCATACTATTGGATTGTGAGTTTGTTCTTATTGAAAAATCCTGTTTATCTTTATTAAGATTTCTTGATCTTAAAAGCTTAGTTTGTATCTCTGATTCTGTTTCATTTAACTTATCTGCATCTTTTATCTTAACTATTATAGAACCATATTCCCCTTTCGTTGAATCCTTAAGTACTTCAAAAGCTGCATCTATTGGCATTATGATTGCTCTTGAATTGGCTTCATCAATTATTCCAACAACTCTAAAATTTCTTCCTTCTATTGTAAGTAATTGACCAACTTTAATCTCTTTTTCAAAAAAACTACTTGCAAGTTGTTTACCTATTAATATAACATTTGAATCTGAAGCACTTAGCATTCTACCATCGCTTATTTTAGTTGATGTTATTTGAGCATATACTTTTTGATTTACCCCAGTAACTGTAAATTTCCCTTTTTCACCAAGATATGTAAGATCTACCTGTCCGCTTATCTGTGTATTTATAAGAGCAACATTATTTATGCCTCTAAGTGCCTGAACATCTTTATCAGTAAGTGGTTTTTGAGAACTTGATGAAGAAGAACTTTCCCTAAAAGGATTTTCTCTATTTTGTCCTTGTGAAAAACCTTGTGCTCTTGAATAACCTGGTGTTATAGTTATGATATCAGCTTCTAATGTTCCCATATTATCCATCATCTGTTGATTCATGCCACTACCAATTCCAACAATACTTATAACAGATGCAACACCTATAACTATTCCAAGAATTGTAAGCCAAGATCTTAGTTTTGCATGAAAAACCATGTTCAATGCCATCATAAAGCTTTTTTTAAATTTCATTTGCGTATAGTATATATAATAACTTCATATAAAAGTTAATTTTGATTTTTTAATTTTTTTTTTCTTATTATTTTTTTTGTAACTCTATATGTAACAAGTAAAACAACAGATCCAATTAACAAATATACAGTATAAGTAAACCATTTTTTTAAAGTACTCATTCCTGTCTGCAAACCACTCATAGGATTATTATTTCTTGTATTGCCAGTTATTTGTTGTGTACTGCTTCTCAAAGAACTTTGATTTTGCAAATAACCACCAACTTCTTGCGATTTAGTGTTCATTTTGATCTTTTTGTATTCACTAATCCTATTTCCTGATGTATCAGTATAATCAATTCTTAAAAGAAGATCAGATGATGAAGTTTTATCAAACACAAATGAAAAAGTAGTATAATCACCTTTATTAAGATTTCCTATCATCTCAGAAGATTTCCCATTTGCAATCCAAGTAGAAGAATTATCAATAAAAACCCTTACAGCTGTTGCATCATTTGCACCAATATTAGAAACAGTAAAGATATAATCAGTACCTGACTGTTCATCATATGTTAAATCAAATTCAGTATCACCTCCAACATATATTCCTGCAATTGAGGTTTCTTTATTTGTTTCTGATGTTTTATGATTCTTATATATAATGCTCAATTTCAATTTGTAAAGATCAGCTGATACAGCAGAACTTGCACTTATTGCAAAAGTCACATTTTTTTGTTCTCCTATATTAAGCCTTTCAACAAACATCCTATTATCACCATTAACAGGTAAAAGAACCGCATTATCATTTTCCCATTCAAACTCTATATTTTGCAAATCACTGCTTCCAACATTCTTTATTGTAAATGTTATTTCATCTATAGCACCTGGTTTTATAGAGTTTTTATCTATTGAGATAACATCTATATTATTATCTGATGCTATTGATACAGGAATTTTATGTTCATAAACAATATTTCCTCTTACTTCTTTTACAATTAGTTCATAATTGCCAGATTTAGCGTTAGAATCTATCTGAAGCTTAATTTTCTTAGTACTTAAATACGAAGAATCAGAATAGACATTTCCAAGCTGTATATAACTTTCTGAAATAACTGTAAAAGGATACATGTCCTCTATTCTAAAATAAGTATTCTGATCTAAATTCATGACTCCATAACCAGCATTCTTTAAAGATAAAGCAATTTCAACAATATCTCCAGCATATGCTGGATCAGGATTCTGATTTAAAAGATTTACATCAAGATGTACAAGATCATTCATATCGCTTACAGCTGAATATGCATTTACACAAAATACCCCAATTAATACTAACATTAACATCAATTTCAAATTTATGTTTTTTATCATTTTCATTTTAAATTTTTATAATCTTTTATTATTTCTCCATCTTTTAACTCTATTATTCTTGATGCATACTCTGCTATATGCAGATCATGAGTTATCATTATTATTGTTTTTTTTTCATTTTTCCACAAATTTACAAGAATAGAAAGTATTTGATTTCCTGTTTTTGAATCCAATGCTCCTGTTGGTTCATCAGCAAGTATGATTTTAGGATTTACAGCCAAACATCTTGCAATTGATACCCTTTGCTGTTGTCCTCCAGATAATTGATATGGATAATTTTTTTTCTTATCCTCTAAATTGACCATCTTAAATATATCATCAACTCTTTTATCTGCCAATTCTTCATCATACTCCTGAAAATCAAGAGGCAATTTTACATTATTAAAAGCACTAAGGGTTGATATAAGATTGTACTGTTGAAAAACAAAACCAACATTTTTGCCTCTATGAGTTGCAAGATCTGATTCTAAAAGATCTCTTATATTTTTTCCATCAAGATAAACATCTCCTAATGAAGGTCTGTCAAGACAGCCAATTATATTCATTATTGTTGATTTTCCGGAACCAGAAGATCCTATAATTGCAATAAATTCATTATCAAGAACTTCAAGGTTTATATTTTTTAAAGCAGTTACCTCAACTTCTCCCATTTTATAAATTTTAGAGACATTAACAAGCCTTATTACCGGATTTTTTTTAGATTGCATTTTTATGAAATATTTTCTCTTGTAAAAATATTTCATTTAGGATAATATATAAAGAAAATGGATTAACAGTCTATGTACTACTTACAAATAAATAAAACTTTTCAATAATTAAAAATTTTGTCTTTTGTTGCAAAATCAACTATTGTTTTTGTTGCTTGCTTTAAAGATCTCTTATCAACATAGATTGCCTTTTTGCCTTGTAAAAATGCAATCTCACTCTGATTATACCAAAAAAGAGATAGAATATATGCATCCTTAAGGCTATTAGCTTCATCAACAGTTAATGATGTCATAGAATTTTGAGTGCACCAATCAATACGATCAGGGATATTATTTGGAAGATCTTTTAACAATCTATAACCATCACTTATATCACAATCCCTTAAAAGCCTACAAAAATCCAAAGCAAAAGCATATTGTACAGTTCTTAGATGAGAACATTTTGTTGAACTTATATCTCTATTTTGACCATCATAATACAATATTCCCTTCTTAATATCAAAAATTCTCTCATCCTCTCTTTTAAGAAAAGATCTATGATTATTTTTTCTTGCACCAAACCTTTCCCTTAATATTTTTCCACTACCATTTGATTTTAAATCTTTAATAAATTTAGAATATAATTCTTCTAAAATACTTTCATTACCATACATAAAAAAATTATCAAGCACTCTTGTAGGATAACATGCTAATGGATTATTTGTATATAAAATCAAATTATCCTCTAGTAAATTTTTTGTTTCAATATTTGCGGAAAAACAAGCAGAATAATCACTTAATTGCCTTTCTAACTCTGATTTTAACATTTCAATAACACTTCTATCGCCATTATTACACAATATAAGCTCAATTGCAGAAAGACAACTTTTCTCAAGCCTTCCATCACTTCCAGTAACATAAATACATACATTATCAGGAAACGAAAAAATACTTGATTTTAAACAATTATCAATTATACTTTCTGCAAGATCAAGAGCAAGAAGGTTTCTATTTTTTAACCTTACAACATATTCATCATTTCTATCAGGATTCTGAATTATCATTTTTATAACAAAATTATTTTTTATAAATAATTAATTGGAAGAACATCTAAACCTTTTTGATTCTTCCTTTTTGTATCTTGAAATTATTCCATAAACTATAGGATAGACCAAATTGGTATATCTTGTTGGACTTATACCTTTAATATTTATTCCTGAAAGATATATAAGAGCTCTTACAGATTCTTCTTGTTCAATAGGATTCATAGTATTATTCCCAATAACAGAAAGTATTCCATTTATACTTTTTAAACCAAGACCAGACTCTTTTAGTTCTTTCTCTAATGAATTAATTACCACTATTCAAAGATAAAAAAGAAATTATTTTATAAAGATTACTATTTATAACACAAATTAAATATTTTTTATGTGAGATTTTCTTCATGTGTTAAGTAAGTGTTATTTTATTCTTTAATAAAAAAACTTTAAAAATCAGTCAATACTTTCTATTTCTTCGTTTATTTCTTTATAGATTAACGGTTTAAAGATTGTGTGATATCTATAAGAAATTACCAAACTTATGATATAAAATGAAAGCAATAAAAATAAAAATTATGTTAATCGGTGTGATAATGATAAGTTTTTTAGTAACTTTTTTCATGGTTAACGGATATATGGATTCAGGAAGAAAAACATTTAAATTCACTAATTTAGAAGTATTATCAAATAATATAAAAATTGATGAATTAAATCGTTTCAATATTTATGAAGGTATTAGTGAAAAAAATGCAATATCATATATAAATCTTAAAATCACAAATGAAGAATATTTTATATTAAATAGATTCGATGAATACAAAATCATATTTGATGTTGATTTTTTAAAAACTCAGAAAAATGGAAAAAACAACATGTTTATAGGTTTTTTTGATCCTGATTTATCAGTACGTAATAACATTAATTTTCTTGAATTAATAATTGATGAAAATAACATAAATGCTTTACATATGGGTAAAAGAAAAACAGACCTTAGAGTAAAATCAGCAACTATTGATGATCAGGCAAACAACATAAAATTAATATATGATATAAACAATAAAGATAAGACAATAGACATAACACTTAATATTAACAATAAGTCCCAAACAATTCACAATATAAGCATTGATGAAGAATTTAAGAATGATTTTGACATGAACAATTTTTGGTTTTCCGTAACAGGAACAGATTTGGGAATTTTTAGAATAAATGAAATATCTGTTGAATATTAATATAAAAATAAAATCCCAAAAGTCATGTTAAAGTAATTATATTAATATGTTTCATACCATAAAAGGGGTATATTCTTGAATATTTTGAATTTTGAAAAAATGTTTATAAAAAAAATATTTTTTTTATTATATTTAAATTTCAATTTTTTTAGTTGAGTTTGATACTCTTTTTTACAAACAACATTATTTGACTTATAACTTTTTTTAATTTCTATTTTTTTCTTATAATTCATATCACAGAAATGGAGAGAAATTTAACAAAAAACAAAAATTTAAGGTTTAATTAGAGATTTAAGATAAATTTAATTTAAAATATTATATTTGTTTTGAGTCTTCAATAATATCTTTTAAATTTTCTAAGAATTCCTCTGCAATTTGTTTTAAATACTTTATTAGTTTATTGGTGAAATTAAAAAAATCCATTTGATCAAATTTGATTAAAGATAGATTATAAATATCGTCTAAATCAACTATAATTTCTTCATTTATAAAATTTTGAATATTATTTATGGTTTTTTCAAATTCAAATGGAGATGATTTTAATTTTTGAAATATATCTTCTTTTTTTTGATTAAATATATTATTTTTTTTATCTATTAAATACAAATCAAAAACATCCCTTGGTTTAAATTGTTCTCTTGTAATTGTTGCTCGAATCTTCTCGAGTATAATTTCTTCTATTGAATATATTTGTAATATTGGTTTTTCAAGATCATAATTTATAATTTTTTTTAAAAGTTCTAGGTTTTTAATCTTGAAATCAATGATATTATTTATTTCTTCTCTTTGTGGCAAATTTATCAAATCTTCAACAAATGAAATCTCAAATTTAATTTTATCTTCTTTTTTTGTTATCTGAGAAATATAATATAAATTAATAATATAAAGTGACCTAGAATTTCTTTGAATTATATATTTTGTATTATTTCTATCATTTTGAAAATCTAATTTTGAGATTTTCGCAATTTTATCAATTTCATTAATAATTGAAATAATTCTATTTTTAATTTCAGTTTCAATTCTTTTAGTTTTTATTTTTCTAATAATATTTGAATCTTGATGAATAAAATCTAAATCTTCACTAATTCTATGATATTTTAAATAATTTTTTGTTAAAAGAGTTCCACCTTTAAAGATTAGTTTGTCTAAATTTGGAGTATTTTCTTTTGCCCAATTAGATAAAAATAACGAAAGAATATAATCTTTTTCAATTAAATCCTCTGTAATACTAATTTCTTGTTCTTCTTTTATTTTTGACAAATATATTTTAAAATCTTTATTATTCATTTTCTTTTATTTTCTCTTGAAAGTTTTTAGGATATATTTTTGAAATTTCAATAACTTTGGTTTTATCTATTTTTTCAATTAATTCTATTGGAGGAGCTTTTTTAAAATAAATATAATCTAAATAAATCTTCTCATTAATACCAATATTTTGAGTAATCCTATTTTTAGTTTTATTTTTAATATAATTATTTATATAATTTGATTTGATTTTTTTAAATTCAAATTGATTTTTTAAGATTTTACATTTTCTTGAAAATTTATTATTAATAATTGTAACTGTTTTATGTGCTTGCCATAAAATGTTATTTAATTCTAAACCTTTTTCTAAAGAAATATACCATTTCACATTTGATTTATTTAAAGCTCCAAATACTAATTCTATATCAAAATAATTAAGTATATTAGTTTTTCGTTCATTTTCGGATAAAATATAATAATATTTGTTGAAAATTGCTTTTATTTTTCTATTTTCTCTTAATTTTTTCAAATAAATTTCAGGTTTGTCTTGTATTACATTACGAATTATATTTAATAATACTTTTTTTGAAACGATCTTCTCTTCTAAATTATCTAATTTTAAGTATAAGATATCGATATTTTTCATTTTTATTATATTAATAATGTTTTTTATTTATAAATATATTGTTTTATATTATTGATTATTTTCAATAATTTGAAATAAACATTTATAATTCTCCTTCAAATGCCTGTTGCATTAATTAGATTTTGTTGTACAAATTATTGATTTCTTCTTTTGATTTACTTTGATATTCTTTTAATTGTTCTACTTTTTGGACTATTTCTGTGAATTGATTTTGGAGTTGGATTGATGGAAGAGGAATAGAAATATTTAATAAATATATTTTTTAATAGTATTATTTTTTTCAACCCTTATTCTAATCACATCTCCTATAACAATACCATAATTATATTATTTAGGAACCAAACAATTTTTTCCTAGATAATTTCCTAATTCTGCTAAAACTATATCGCCTGTTTTAAATGAATGATAATCTAAGGTCTTTATTTTACCATCACTAATAAAAATTATTTTTTCTATACAAGCAGAATTTTCTAAAAATCTATTTCATCCTGCATGCTTGCAATTTCCTTTATGGCTATATCTAAAAACACATCAAGTTCAATTCCTGCTTTAACTATATCATATATAAATTCTCGTGAAACATTTGCTGCAAAAGTCTTATCTTTAAGTTTTTTTTTAATTGAATTAGCATTTAAACCATCAAATCTTAACGGTCTCATTCTTGCATAAGCAGTTATAATTCCTGTTATCTGTTCGCTGGCACAAAGGGCAAAATCAAAAACAGATTCTCTTTTATAACCAGTATTTAAACATTCAGTATGAGCTAATATAGCATTATTCATTTCATCAATCTTGTATCCTTCATCCATAAGTATTTTTACTGTAACATCACCATGCCCTTTATAAGATTCATCTATCATTTGCATGTCAAGATCATGCAATAATCCAGTAACATACCATAATTCCTCATCCTGACTAAGATATTTGGCACAACCCTGCATAACAAGAGCAGATTCTTTAGAATGTAATAGTATAGATTCCTTATTTATATACTTTTTTAACAATTTTAATGCAGATTCTTTAGTTATTTTATCTTCCATATTATTAAGAATATGATTTATGTAGAAAAAAGTTTAGTAGAACTATATGAAAGGTACAAAATTATAGTATGACAAAATTATATAAAAAACATATTATATCTTATATTTAATGAATGATTTTTTAAAAAAGATCAGATTCCCATATCCAAGTTTAAGAGAAGGGCAACTTGATTTTCTTAAAAGTGTATACAATGCAATTGACAACAGGGAAAACCTTATTGTAAATGCACCAACAGGTTTAGGTAAAACAATAAGTGCTTTGGCTCCTGCCATTTTTTTAGCAAAGGAATACGATTTAAAAGTTATATGTCTAACTTCAAGACAAACACAAATAAATCAGATAATCAACACAATAAAGGATATTAATGCAACACAAATAGATTTTGAAACTAAAACAGATTATATGGCATTTGCTGGTAAAAGAAACATGTGTATTCATGAAAACAAAGATCTTTATCCTGCAACTGATTTTAATGATTTTTGTAAAAAAGCAAAAGAAGAAGGAAAATGTCCGTTTTATAAAAACATAAAAAATGAAGATTATCAGGAAAAAATTAATTCAGTACTAACAACATATTCAGAAAATTTTCTTAATATGGAAAATTTTGTAACCCTTGCAAAAGAAAATAAATTATGTCCATATGAACTTGCATCAATAAAAGCATCAAAAGCAAAAGTAATAATATGTGATTACAATTACCTTTTTTCAGCAGGCATAAAAGAAACTTTTTTAGGAAAAATTGGAAAACCTATAGAAGAATGCATATTAATAATTGATGAGGCACATAATTTACCTGATAGGATAAGAAACTCATATTCTTACACATTAAGTACAGAGCTTTTAAGCTATGCGAAAAAAGAATTAAACGATTTTATTAAAAGTGATGAATTTGATGGATACATTGACAATCTTATAACATCAGTAAATAAAATTGCATCAAAAACATTAACAAAAGAAAAACATGAAGCAATGCTCTTAAAAACAGATCTTTACAAAACATATCTTCCACATACATCTGATTATAAAACAAATTTATTCAAAATAATAGATAAATTCAAAGAATTAGAAATGATAATAAAAGATACAAAGATTATATCCTTTATAGGAAGAACTGCAAGATTTCTTGAAAAATTTGATGAATTAGATGAAAAATCTTATATAAGGATAATTGATATTAGTGATTCATCAAAAGATGGAAAAAAAATAATATCAATAAAAATAAGATGTCTTGATCCATCAATTGCAAGTAGCGAAATAATTAACAATGCATACTCTTCAATACTTATGTCTGCAACAATATCACCCGTTACAATGTATAAAGACATTCTTGATGTAAAAGATGTAAAACTTCTTGAGCTTGAATCTCCATTCCTTAGCAAGAATCAATTAACAATGGTTATTGAAGATGTTAGTACTAAATATTCATTAAGAAACGATGATATGTATAAAAAAATTGCAATACATATAGAAAACATATTAAAAATAACACCGAATAAGAATACAATAATATTTTTTCCATCATACGTTTTGCTAAACAAAATAGCATTTTTCATAGATGAAACATTGATCACACACAAGATACTAAAAGAAACAAAATTTATGGATAAAAAAGATAAAGAAACTTTTATTTCAGCTTTCAAGAGCAAGAACAAAAAACATGGAAAACTTCTTTTAGCAGTAACATCAGGTTCATTTGCTGAAGGATTAGATTTACCTGATGAAGCATTAGAACAAGTAATCATTGTAGGTTTACCTTTATCAGTTCCTGATATTTATACTAATGCATTAATAAATTATTTTGACATAAAATTCAAACAGGGAAACATGTATGGATACATCCAACCTGCAATGAATAAAATAATACAAGCTGGTGGAAGATGTATTAGAACAGAAAAAGACAGAGGCATTATAATCCTTATGGATAACAGGTTTTTGTGGCCTTTTTATTCAAAAACATTCCCAAAACACTGGAAACTTATAAAATCAAAAAATTATGAAAATGAAATAAGAAAATTCTATAATATATAAATAATTTAAAATATCAATATTAAACAAATACATATCCAAAAACAAATCCTGCAATAGTTGAATAAAATATGACCAATAATACATAAACTAATGTTTTTCTGAAACCCAGTATATTCTTGATTACAAGCATATTAGGAAGACTTAGTGATGGTCCTGCAAGAAGAAGTGCTAAGGCTGGTCCTGCATGCATTCCTTTTGCAATTAAGGCCTGTAAAATAGGAATTTCAGTTAATGTTGAAAAATACATAAATGCTCCAAAAACAGAAGAAATCAAATTACTTATTATAGTATTTTGACCTACTAAATTTGTAATTAAACTTTCTGGAATTAATGGCATTATAAATCCAGCAACAAATACACCAATAAAAAGTATTGGCAAAATAAGTTTTGAAAAATTCCAAGTTCCATTAAGCCAATTTTTTGTTAATTCTTTTGAAAACTTATAGATTGCTATAAAAATTATAATTAATACAAGCAATCCTATTAAAAAATATTTTATTGATTTGTAAATTTGCAATCCATTTATAACAAGAATTCCTATCAAAGATATAAAAAAAACAGATAACACTATTTTTGACAAACTATTATTTTTATCTTCTGCAATAAACAATTTACCTTCTTCTATTTCTTCCTTAAAAATTAATGCCATTGAGAGGCCAACAATTATTGAAATTAGTATTGCAAAAATAACTCTTGCAAAACCAATATCATAACCTAAAACACTCATTGTTAAAAATATTGAAGCAATATTAATAGCTGGTCCTGAAAACAAAAAAGTAATAGCTGGTCCTAACCCTGCACCTCTCTGCCTAATTCCTGCAAAAAGAGGCAAAATAGTACACGAACATACTGCAAGAATTGCTCCTGATACAGCAGCTATAGCATACGAAATATATTTTTTGGTTTTTGCACCAAGAAGTTTTAATACAGCATCTTTTTTTATAAAAACACCAACAGCTCCTGCAATAAATAACGCTGGTATAAGACATGTTAATACATGTTGTTTTGCGTAATCATTTAGTAAATCAATTCCACTTATCACTGAAACTTCAAACCATTTACTCCTATATGGTACAAAATAGAATATACCAAATATAAAAAGCATCCAAAACATAAGTTTATATTCCTTATTTTCCATTTTAATTCTAATTTACACTCCAAATATTCTGATTAAATAATAAAAACCAACAACCATAAAAATAATTCCAACCAATATTCTTGTATATTTTTCAAAAACTTGGATCTTATTCATTAATTTACCTAAATTTGAAACACTATAAACCAATATAATTGACATAATAATTACAGGAAGTCCTGTTGCAATAGAAAATATTGCAGGAATTAAAATTCCATCACCAGTTCTTAAGGCAAGTGGAATTAACATTCCAAAAAATAAAACTGCACTAAAAGGACAAAAAGCAAGAGCAAACAAAACTCCTAAAAAAAAACTTCCAACATAACCCTTTTCAGACAATTTTACTTTTAAATTTTCAAGTTTTTCAAACTTTCCTTTAATAAAATCAAATTTAATTATTTGCAATAATACTAAAGCAATTAAGATCATTAAAGGACCAATCATTCTTTCACCATATTTTTGCAAAAAAAATGAAATAGATTGACTATTTAATCCAAAATAAACAATTGATACTGCAATTAATACATAAGTAAGCATTCTACCTAATGTATAAGATATTCCTATCATTAAAGTTTTAAATCTATTATTTATGTTTTTTGATACAAAAGCAATTGCAGTAATATTAGTTGCAAGTGGGCAAGGACTTATTGCCATCATAAGACCTATAAAAAATGATGCAACAATCCCAAAATCACTTGTTCCCATAAGTTCCATAAATTCCATAAAGTGCATTTTAACTAAAATCTCCTATCAACCTTTTTTCAAGTTCAGTTTTAAAATATGTCATATAATCCTGTTCGTTATTGATTTTATACCAAACTCTTATATTTTCTTCTTTATGAAACTCTGTATCTAAATAAGTACCAATCCATAAAGAAGAGCCAGTTGCACCATATTTTAGTACAAGATCTCTATTTTCTTCAAGTTCTCCATTAATATGGGCAAACTTTATCTTTCCACTATCAAGTTCCTTCTTAAAATAAGTATTAAGCGTTTTTTCTGCTAAATCACCTATGGCAATACAAGAAACACATTGGTTTGTTCCATGAAAATGATATATTTCCAAAGATATATTTTCATATTGTTTTGCTAATAAACCTTTATCTGTTTCTTGTAATTTATTGTGTTTTCCATTAATCATAGAAATAATAACTACTGATAAAATTATCAAAAATACAACTAATATTAATGAAATTATCTTATAAATATTTTTTGTTTTTTTCATTTTTAATTTATTTTTAAATCATTTAAACTATTATATGAATACAGAACAGGTATCCTAAATTTTTCGATTTTTAAATTATCTTCATCAATTACAACTATTAATTCATAATTATCATTATAATCTTTCCAATCAATTAGTCTAACATGTTCTTGATTTATGTCTTCTATTTTTTCATAGAAAACAACATTATCAACATTTCCTAAAAATTCTTTAACTTCTTTTTCATTTAAATAAGTATGAATTTTAATATTGTTTAAATTTCTGTAATAAATAATATTTTTATTTTGATTTACAAGAGTAAAACCATTATCCAACATCAATTCACTAAAATTCTCTTTTAGTTCACTTGATTTAGCAATTCTTCCAACAAGTGCAATATCAATTTCATTTTTATTCAATAAATTTAAAACATCTATTGTGCTTTGGTATTCAACTATATTAATGTTATTGTTATTTAAAGCAATTTTACTTGCTACCTCCTTCATAGTAGGACAATATCCTAACAATATTTTTTTTTCCTCATTATTATTGTTATTATTGTTAAAACTATATATAAAAACCAAAAGTATAATCAAAATAACAAAACATAACAATATTTTTTTCATTTTTCTTACTTACAACAAGTTTTCTTATTATCTTTAGAACTAGAAGCACTACTACAATTCTTTTTATCTAAACAGGAATATTTATTTAATAATTCAACAATTTCACCAACATCATTAACCTTACCATAGCTTACAACTTCTTCATCAAAAACCAATGCTGGTGTAGACATAACACCATATTCAACAATTTTGACAATATCAGTTATCTTTGTAATTTTAATTTCTTTTCCACTTTTCTCAAGTGCCAATTTAACATTATTTTCAAGTTTAATACAACTTGGACAACCACTTCCTAATACCTTAATTTCTTTAACCATTTTTTTATTTTTTACAATAGTTAAGTGCTCTAAAAAAATCAAAAACCCTTTCATCCTTAATAGAATAAATTATCCTATTTCCTTGCTTTCTATATTGAATAATATCTAAATCTTTTAATTTAGAAAGATGCATTGAAGTATTTGATTGTGTTCTACCTATTAATTCAGGAATCTTACAGGCACAAACCTCTTCTTGAAGCAAGACCTCTATTATCCTATATCTGGTTTCTTCTCCAAGTGCTTTAAATAACTTTATATTTTCATGCATTTTTAACAAAAAAAATTGCCTATTTGCAATTTTTGTGATTATCATTTAAAACTAAAACGATATATCAATACATATTTATATAATGTTATTTAAAAAATATGGCATTACTTTTTAAGTTATAACATGTCTTAAAAAATTATTTTTATAGCAAAAAACAATTTTTAATAAATAATTTATTTATAAAATTTTGTTACAACATGAATGACACAATAGTTAAGTTTATAAATGTTTATTTATAAATCATTTATAAATAATATAAATATATTATTTGAATTTGAAAATGGCAATGATAATTTTAACGTATAGGATAATGCCTGAGAGTGGTGAAATTGAATACAGTGAATTAGAAAAAGTTTCAAGAGAAACTATTGAAGGATACGATTCATCAGTAAAAATAAAAAGTGTTGAAGAGTACAATGTAGGTTTTGGGCTTAAAGCTGTAAAAGTATATTTTAGTATGGATGAAAAAAAAGGCTCTGATGAACTTGAAGAAAAACTTAGAAGTCTTGAACAGGTAGGAGAAGTTGTAATCGAATCAATGAGTAGAGCATTAGGATAAATTATATATTATAAAAATGGGATTAAATACAAAAATAGTTAACATGGTAGTTTCAACTTCTCTAGAGCATAAAATCCCTTTAGAGAAATTGATTATGGTATTACCAAATACAGAATACAATCCTGAACAATTTCCTGGACTGATAATGAAAATAAAGGAACCTAAGGCATCCTTTTTGATTTTTTCATCAGGAAAGGTAGTTTGTACAGGTACTAAATCTATGGAAGAAGTCAATCTTGCAATTCTAAAGCTTATAGAATACATGAAAAAAATAGATATAGAAATCAAGATAAAACCAAAAGTTCAGATTGTAAATATGGTTGCATCTTCTGATATAGATATGAAACTTGATTTAAATGAAATTGCTATCAAACTAAATAATGTTGAATATGAACCTGAACAGTTTCCTGGATTAGTATTTGAAATAAATGATGAAACTAAGGCAACCTTTCTTATCTTTGGAAACGGAAAGATTGTATGTACAGGTACAAAATCAGATAAAGACGTGTTTATAGCAATAGAAAATCTTCTTCAGATATTAAAAACACATGATGTAAAAAATTATAAAGTAAAATAAAAAACTTTACTTTGATTTTTCCATCAATTTATAAATTAATTTTAACTCACATATAAATATGACATGTAAATTGTGCAATATCGAACCTGTATATAAATTACCAAACGATATAAAACTATGTAAGACCTGTTTTATAAAATATTTTGAAGAAAAAGTATTTAGAACAATAAAAAACTATAACCTAATATCATACAACGATAAAATAGCAATTGCAACTTCAGGCGGAAAAGATTCTATAACAGTACTTTATCTTGTAAAAAAATATCTAACAAGAAAAAATAAGAATTATGATTTAAAGAACATTACTGCTATAGCAATAGATGAAGGCATAAAAGATTACAGAGAAAATACATTAAATTTTCTTAAAACATTCTGTAAAAAAGAAGAAATAGAATTAAAAATCATAACATTTAAAGAATTATTTTCCCATACTCTTGATCAAGCAGTAGAAAAGACATGTAAAAACTCTAACATTTCAGCATGCAATATTTGTGGCACATTAAGAAGATTTGCACTTAATACTGCCTCACGTAACATTAAGGCAGACAAACTTGTAACTGGACATAACCTTGATGATGAAGCACAAAGTATTATGCTTAACGTATTTAAGAATAACATGAAAATATTATCAAGGCTTGGACCATATAATGGTGTTCTTAAAAACGAAAAATTCATACCAAGAGTAAAACCATTATACCTTGTAACAGAAAAAGAAGTAAGAATATATACAATTTTAAAAGGTTTTAATGTAAGCTTTAACGAATGTCCTTACTCACAAACATCATTTAGAGGAGACATCGCACAGATTTTAAACAAACTTGAAAATGATCATTGCGGAATAAAAACATCAGTTGTAAATTTTTATCTTGATAACATGAATTCTTTTAGAAATAGTTTTATAGAAAAATTCGGACAAAACGTAACATATTGTACAATATGTGGTGAACCATCGCAAAACAAGATATGCAATGCATGCAAAATGATTAAAACAATAGAAAAAAAAGATATCAAATAAAAAACATCAATGATGAATAATTACATGATTTTTTTAATTTCTTCAGCAGTATATCTTTTCTTATTAAGTTTTAAATCTATACTCATAACATCAAAACTTGCAATATCAAATTCTTTTTCAAAATTATCCTTAAAAATTTTCATTCCAATTTTAATTGCATCTTTGTTAGATAAATTCACCTTATACTGTTCATCAAGATCATTGTTCAATTTATCAGAATTAATCCCTACAGCTCTTGCCAAATATCTTAGATACATTCCAGAAGGAGTAGTTTCATAAAGTACAGGTGTATTTTCTTCTATTCCTGCAAAAAGCAATTTTACACCAAAAGGTCTTAATCCTCCAGATTGAGAGTAATATTGTTTAACATTGGCAATATCCTTTATAAGCGATAGCATGTCTATAGGTTCCTGCATTTCAACCATATTTTTTTGTGCTATAAGTTGAGACTCTTCTATTAATCTTCTTCCATCACTCATAACACCTGAACCAGTAACAAGAATGTGCGAATCTACTTCAAAGATTTTTTTAAAACTATCAATTACAAGCAATTTTGAAATCAGCTTTCTGTATGCTATAAGCACAACACCCTCGCAAGTAACTATTCCCATGACAGCAGATCCTAACTTTACAGCCTTTTCTGCATACTCAACCTGTAATAAAAGACCATCTGGTGAAAACATGCCAGCAGATCTATCATAACCCATTTCCTGATGTTTTTTTATATTTTCTGTCATTATATAGAATATGTAATATTTTGCTTTTTTTAAAATTATGTTTTAATAATAAATTTGTTAAATTTTTTAAAAAACCTTATTTTTTCAATTAACACGATATAAATCATATTTCCATAAACTTTGATGAATCATTTTTATCATTTTTAGACAATATTATCTTTTGATATTCAACTCCACTTTCAACATCAGTATAATTTAAAAATGTTATATTATGATTTCCTATAAGATCAAAATAATAAGTCTTATTATTGTAAACATCTTCAAGAACTAAAAGGGATTGAGTTATGTTTTTTATGTAGTAATCTTTTACATTAAATTTCAACTCTCTGTAATAACCTGGTTCAACTTGATTAAGTATTTTAAGTTCATTATTAATCTGCTCTACAAAACTGCTTGCCCTTTTAAAATGATTATGCTCTTGGTTTTCTATCATATATATTCCAACAAAATACATAACAAACTGTAATAATATAAACATAAAACCCAATATAAGCATAAATTCAAGTGCACTTTGAGTCTTTTTAAACATATACCAATAAATCTTTTCTAATATTTATAAAAAATTATATTAACCATACAATTAAAATTTTATAATTTTCAAATAAATAAATCTAAAATAACCAAAATTTTACACATATTGTTACCACAAAGTGACTACAAAATCAAAAGTTTTATAAATTACAATAAATATTATAATTCATGGCACTTTCAGAACTATTAAAAAAAATTAGTAATGGTATGGATAACAAAGATAAGAAGATTTACATGAATTACTGCATTATGAGTGATGGTTCTTCACATAACAGTCTTACTCCTTATCAATTAAGCAGTTTAAAATCAAAAACAGGTAGAATTAAGAATGCATATTTTTATTCACTTCAAGCTCATCCAGAAGCTGATTGGTTTTCTGTAACAAGTTCTATAGACTACAACCCTTTTAGTAGTAAATCATCAAACGAAAAAACAGATTACATGTTAATGCTTAAAGTTGTTGATTATTATGGAAAAGAGTACAGTATAAGCGTTGTAACAATGGACAACATGCATTCTATTTTTGATGAAATGAAACTTTCAGAAAACATTAAAGAGAAAAGTCTTGTATCAATACTAAACGATATAAAAGAAAAAAAACTTTCAATGCGTACTGATAACAATGGAAATGTTTACGCATTTAGTGTAAAATAAAAAAATAAGAACACAAATTATAAAGAAATTATAATTTTACAGGATTTAATAATTCCTTTTTTTGTGAAAATGCAACTATATTAAGAAGTGTTGTCTGCATTATTCTTTCAAGTGCTTCTTTTGTATTAAATGCATTATGCGGAGTTATATACACATTATGTCTTCTCATTAATTCATGATTTTCTATAAGTGTCTGATATGCATTTAGATCCTTATAATTTCTTTCAAGAAAATGAAGTTCATCTTTTAAATCATTTTCTCCTTCAAGAACATCAATTGCAGCAAAAACAACTTTTCCTGAATCAAGAGCATTAATAAGAGCCCTAGTCTCAATAAGTCCACCTCTTGCAGTATTAATTATTATCAATCCTTGTTTTGCCATTTCCAATGTATTTTTATTAAGTATATGTTTTGTCTCCTTATTCAAAGGCATATGAAGACTAATTATATTTGATTTTTTCATAATATCTTCAATTGTACAAAATTTAACTCCAATTTCGTCTGCTACAGGTTGAAGTTTTTCAGAAAAAGGATCATAAGCCAAAACTTTCATATCAAAACCTTTACACATTTTTGCAAACTTTTGACCAATATGACCAAATCCCATTATTCCTACAGTTTTATCCTTAAGGTCAAATCCTCTTAATCCAGCAAATGAAAAAGAACCAGTTTTAACTCTATGAACAGAATCAATAACATTTCTTGAAATAGCAATCATAAGTGCAAAAGCAAATTCAGCAACAGTATTTTCCCCATAAAAAGGAACATAGCTTACAGCTATTTTATTATTTTTACAATATTTTACATCTATATGATCAAAACCTGTAGATCTTGTTGCTACAAGCTTTAATTTTGGCATTTTTTTAAGATTTTCAGAATCAAGTAAAGAACCAACAAAAACCGAAACAACATCTAATTGTTTTAAATCCTTTGGATCTGCATCTTGAACAGTACCATCAAAAAAAACAACATCCTCTTTTTTAAGAGCCTTATTAATCATCTTCTTTTCCCAAGATTCCTTTATATCAAAAAAACCATATTTCATATTAACTAACGAAATAGACTAATTTAAAAAATATTGTTATTACTTTTTTAAAATTAAAATAGCAAATAAAATTAATGATTTAAAAAATTACATGAATTTCATTGCCTTATCTATTACTGGCAATACTAATTCAACTTCTTCTTTTGTTAATCTTCCAAGTTTTGCAAACCTGAAATCTTCTCCCTCAGCTGTAAGATTTTCTCTTGAAAGCTGTAATTTTGGTTTATTCTCATTGTAAGAGAATACAGAAACCCTTATTTTTGTACCATCAAGTTTTATTGTTTCTCCAAACAATTCCTTATCCAAATTTTTATCAAAACCTGCCATGATACATTATACAAAAACAAAATAGATTATAAATGTTTTGATTCATTAATTTTTAGTTCATAAAAAATGATTTAAGAAAACTATTTTTTTTCAATAAGTTTAGCAAATAAAAAAACCTTATCCAAATTTTCCCATGCAAAATTTTCATTTTCTCTTCCAAAATGTCCATAACAGGCTGTTTTCCTAAATATAGGATTTCTTAGTTTTAAATAATTGATTATACCTAAAGGTGTAAGATCATATTCTTCTAATATTTTATCTTTAATTTTTAAAATATCAACCTTGTTAGTACCATAACAATCAACAAAAACAGAAACTGGTTCTGCAATCCCTATTGCATAAGACAATTGAACAAGACATCTATCAGCAATTCTTGAAGCTACTATATTTTTTGCAATATGTCTTGCTATATATGCACCACTTCTATCTACTTTAGTTGCATCTTTACCAGAAAAAGCACCACCACCACAAGCTCCATGTCCTCCATAAGTATCAACAATAATTTTACGTCCTGTAAGTCCAGCATCAGCCTGTGGTCCACCAATAACAAACCTACCTGTAGGATTAATATAATATTTTGTGTTTTCATCTAAGAGTGTATTTGGAATGACTTTTTTTACAACAAATTCTATCATATCTTTTCTTATTTTACTTAAAGATACATCATCACGATGTTGTACAGATATTACAACAGTATCAATCCTTTTAATTAAACCGTTCTCATACTCAACAGTAACTTGAGTTTTTCCATCAGGCTTTAAATAATTCAAAACATTTTCCTTTCTTAATTTTTCAATCATAAATGCGAGTTTATTTGCCAAATCAATACTAAGAGGCATAAAACTTTCTGTTTCATTAACAGCATAACCAAACATTATACCCTGATCCCCAGCTCCAACGATTTTATCAGAAATATCAACACCCATCTTAATATCATTTGACTGCTCTTGTATTGCAACTAAAACACTACATGTTTTATAATCAAAGCCACAAGAAGAATCAATATAACCAATTTCTTTTATAGTATCCCTAACAATCTTTTGATAATCTATTTTTGCATTAGTTGTTATTTCACCTAATAGAACAATCATTCCTGTTTTTGTTGCAGTTTCACATGCAACCCTTGAATTAGGATCTTGTTTAAGACAAGCATCAAGTATAGCATCACTTATTTGATC
Organism: uncultured Methanosarcinales archaeon; assembly: GCA_964429995.1. Classification (GTDB taxonomy): domain Archaea; phylum Nanobdellota; class Nanobdellia; order Woesearchaeales; family UBA583; genus UBA583. The sequence continues at coordinate 24,224 of CAYSDY010000003.1, read as the reverse complement.
ACACATCTTATCAGGATGACCACAAGTTACCGATTCTGAAGTAAAATAATATTTATCTTTCATCAAAAATACAAAGTTTAAAAAGTATATAAAAATTCATGACACAATTATTCTTTAAAGAATTGTTTAGTTTTCATATATATCACTTCTTGTAACAATTCCTAAAATACCTTTAACAATACTACCAACCAATACAAGTTTAGTTTTTTTATTTTGAAATAAAAAAGACAAATCAGAAACCATATAATTTTCAGGAACTATAATGGGCAATTCTTCTAAATATTTTGCTACTTTCATATCGTATATATTTTCTTTTTTTGCAATCGCTTTAAGAATAGAGTTTTCATGTAAGATTCCAATTATAACTTCATTTTCTTCAATTAAAAGTTGAGAATAATCATTTTCAAGCATAATTTCCATAGCTTTTGAAATCTTTTCATTAACATTGATCTTTCTAATGTTAACAACCATAACATCCTTAACTTTCTTTTTAGAAAGGCTTTCAAGTTTTTCAAGAGCATTTTCATATTTTAATATAGTTGAAAAATTAGGATCTGCCTTAAGATTTTCAAATTTGTTTATCATAGACTGAGATAAGCCTGATTCTTTTGCAAATTTTATCTGAGAATAATTTAGCTTTAATCTTCTTTTTTTTAATTCATTAGCTATTCTTTCAATCTGTTTTTTAATTCTTTCCTGCATATTCATACATATTCCATAAAGAATATTTTATAAAGTTAAGCAATAAAAATAAAAATTTAAGTAAAATCCTTAATTAGTATTCTAATCAAACCATATCTCCAATTCAGTAAATTATTTAAAAGAATATTGTTTAGAAAATATCATGTACATAGAAGAGTTTTATTTTAATAATTGGATTCTTATAGAATCATTTTTTCTGCTTGCAATATTAATATTATGTTATATGATTTTTTCTAAAACAATCAAAGTTTATGTCTTCAGTTCATATAAACCAATAAAATATCTTTCATTATCTGTTATATTATATGGGTTAGGATTCTTTTTTAGATTTTTTAGGTTATTTGTTGAAAACACTTCTTATCTTACAAATACTATACAGCCATTGTATATACTTTTTGCTTTTTCAGAACAATTTTTAACCTCACTTGCAGGATTTTACATATTATATGCATTAATTCGTAGAAAAATAACAAAAGAAGAAAATCACATAATAATAAACACAATTGCCATTTTATTCTTTTTTTTATTATCACTTGCAAGCATAATAACCAAGAACCGTTTAATAAACTTTATTCCATTAATAACAATATTCATATCAGCAGTATCAATAACATACAAAAATAAAATCAAAAACAAAAATAACAACATATCATCACTTTTCTTTGTAGTTGTTTTATTGAACCTGATAGGCTGGATAGGACATACTCTTGCATGGATATTTCTTGTTTCAAACAATGATTACCTATATGCACAAGTATTCATTATAATGGATATTCTAACATTTGGAATGTTTGTAATTTTTAGGTATATAACATACAAGAATTTAAAAAAATTTTAAAATGGCAAAAAAAAGAGAACGATTAGATGTAATTTTTGACATATTAATTCATATAAGAAATGAAAAATCAGTACTTCCAACAAGACTTTTACACTTATCCAATCTGCCACATAATATCTTTAAAACATATATAGATGAACTCTTAAATAAACAGATGGTAAACGAAACAAAAGACAAGAACAAAGTTTTTTACACAATAAATGAAAAAGGATATGCCTTTATAGAAAAATACAAAGAATTCATAGAATTTAGACAAAATTTTGGATTATAATAACATTAACATTTGTTTAAAATAAACTATGAACCATATATAACAAAAACTGGTTTCACAAAAGAATATATCCTGTTTCATATATGGAAACATTATCCAACATAGTTGGAAGTAAAAATAAAATGAAAAAGATATTTGGTTACGGACTTATGTTTATTGCACTTATTGGAATGATATTCTCAGTAAGTTCAGTATTTGCATACAAAGCAGACCCTAGCAAAACAGGACCTAATTATAGTCCTGAAAGACATGATGCTATGCTTAAAGCATTTGAAAATCGTGATTATGATTCTTGGTACGAATTAATGACAAAGAATGGAACAACTCCAGGAATACTCAACAGGATTAATAAAGATAATTTTGATTTATTTGTTGAATTAAGAGAAGCACAATTTTCGGCAGATTTAGACAAAGCTAATGAGTTAAAAGCAAAATTAGGATTAGGTCAAGGAATGATTAGACAAAAAAATAAAAATTCTGGTAATTTAGAATTAAATTCAAATAACAAAAACAGATTCCAAATGAAAAGAGCTAATTATGTAAATTGTCCTAATTTAAATTAAATTTTTTTTAGATACAAACATAAATACTAAAATTTAAATATATCAATTCCATAAAATATATATCAATCCAATAAATAGAAATATTAAATACAAAACATGTAAGATGAAAAATAAAACAATAATAATTAAGATAGATTTAACTAAAATCAGATATCTTCATAAGAATATAAAAGAGGTAATATATTAAAATGACAATGAAAATAGGACAAATGTTCTTTCCTGGTTTTGGATTTGTTTTACAAATACTGTTATTTGTAATTTTTCTAGGAATAATTTATTGGGTAATGAAATCTGGAAAAATTAACAATGACACTCCTCAAGATATCTTAAAAAAAAGACTTGCTAAAGGAGAAATTTCTAAAAAAGAATATAATGATCTTTTAAAAGAACTTAAAGATTAAAATGAAAAATAATATAGAAATTCCTATTAGCAGATTAATTACAGGCTTTGGATTAATTTTTTTGTTAGGAGTTCTATTCGCAATTCTAAATGGTTATTACGTAGAAGAAAGCGGAAATAGTCTACCTATTATTGTATATGTAATCGCATTAATTTCCTTGTCTGTTGGAGCAGTATTAATTCTTTTGTTTCAATGGAAAATAAATAAAATTCAATTAGAAAAAATATTATTTCTACTACCTAAAGATGAAGCTGAGATTTTAAAATGTCTAATAGAACACAACTACAAGTTAGAACAAAATTATTTAGTTGCCTACACTGGCTATAACAAAGTAAGAATTTCAAGAATTCTTACAAAATATGAACAAAAAAACATCATTGAAAAAAGAAACATGGGTAATACCAATTTAGTAATTTTAAAATTAAAAAATTAACGTTTTTGTACACTTTTTTATTAAAAAAAATACTACTAATTTTTAATTAATTTAAAAAAATATAGACTTATAGTATAAAGCTAAAGAAAAAATTCATAGTTAGAGAATAAAACCATTTAATCCCTCAAATTCTCAATAATATCCATCTTACTTTCTTAACTCTTTTATCAAATAATCATATGCAGACAAAAAATACTGTAAATGAAACTTTTCTTTGATATCTTCATCTGAATGATAAAATTCCATAAGTTTATCAAAATTTCCTGAAACCATTTCTATCTTATGTTTATATTTTTCAAGATTAACTACAGGGAATCCTTCACATAATATTTCATCATCCCTAATTATTTCCAAATCAGAATGACCTATACAATCAGCAACAAATATTCTTTTTGAAGTCTCCATAATTTTATCATATTTTTTCTCAAAAATCCTATATCCATGTCCCCAATAATATGGCTTATCATAAGAAAGTTCTTCATTACCATCAAAAACAAACAAATTATCATCTAATAAATCTGGATTATCAATTATAATTTTAAGCAAAAGATAAGTTCCACTTAAATTATCTATAAAACCATCTTTTATGGAATCATAATGCGAAAACAATATATTTTTAGGATTAGTTTTGTTACCTACAAGTATCTGACCAGCAACAACATCTTTTTTCTCAATAATAACACTACCATAAACCTTGTCAATATTACTCCTAATAAAATTTATATCTTTTCTAGAAACAGTAATGGCATGTTTGTAGAAATGAGTTGCAACTGATATTGAATCTGTTTTTGAACTATAATTTATATTTACCACATTTTTATCCATATCATCCAAAAAATTATCATATATTACAAAATTCCTATTTTCTATTTTTCCAGATTCAAGACATGAAGGATAGCACTCTATTTTTTGACCTGCAACAATAAGATACCATTCTAAAGGTTTAGGTATTGATGTATCAAATAAATTTTCAATGAATTTGATGTTATTTTCTTTCAATATCTTTTTTATGATATTTCTTGTTATTACTTCATTTTCAAGTTGTCTATGACTTATCTTTTCAATTTTTTCTATTACATTATTCATTTTTCTATGCACTGATTTTTTCAATTTTATTTTCTAATCCTTTTTTAAAATTCAAATGATTAGTATAACTACTTTTAACATATTCTACTGATTTTTGATTTTTTGGATAATCAAGATAATAAATACCATTTAAATTATCAGGCATTCTAAAAAAAGAAACAGAACACAATCCATCCAACAATCTTTTAACATCTTCATATGCAGGTATTGCAATCATTTCTCTAAACCTTATATCAACATCCTTTTTACCTTCAAAATCTTCAAATAACACATTTGCTCCTGCACATAATGCAAAATAAGATGCATAATAATGACTTGCCTGGCTTTGACCTGCAAGTCCTAAATCATATATTTCAGATGAAAGATCAACAGTTGAAAATCCAGGTTGTATCATTTCCAATCTTTTATTGTGATAATCTATTAATGATAGATTATTTTCCAAAAATATCTCATTAAAACTCATCCTTTCAATATTTTTAACATCTTTTATCATTCTTAAATATTGTTTTTGAAATAAATGATTAGAATAATCAACTTCAGGAATCTTTATATAACCCATCTTTTCCTTATTAAAGCTAACAAAAGAATCTAAATGATAAGTAGTTAAAACTCTTTTAACATCTGCTAAATAACCTAAAACATCAAAAAAAATAGTTTCATTCTTAGCTGATGCAATTTGTCTTGACAATACAAAAGATGTAGAATTATCCTTTAGAAATGATGGAACATGCCCCATTCTATCAACCCAGAAATTACCAACTCTTTCTACTATTTCATCCCTTTTATCCTGTTTTATTGCAATGGCTTGTTTTAAGTCATCAATTGTTTCTATGTATTGTATTTGTATCATTTTTTAGTAAGAAAACGTTAAAAACAAAACATAGTATTGTAAAAAATAGTACACCAATCACAACATCCAGCTTTGCTTTTAACAGTTTTGGAGTGCTGTGATTATAGTGTTAAATAAAAGATAAAAAATACTAAACAAAATACTGCACATGTACATTCAAAAGCATTAAGTTTTGTATTATTCATCTTGTATTAAAGCTTAAATTTTATCAAAATTTAAACCATAACTTTTAAACGTATTTTAAAAATAATTAAATATTTTGGTTTACCTTTTAGTAGTAAATTAAAAAACAGAATACTTTCTTCCCATCTCCCATTCATTAGGAACAATAAAAGATGAGTAATCTTGTTTATCTATACCTAAAACAGGAGCAATATAAGGATGTGTAATAATTCCATTATCATCTTTTTTTAATGGATTTTGACTATCAATCAAAAAAATATCTCCATTTTTAAATAGAATATTATAAGCATGATAATCAACTCCTAAAGAATTATCATCACAAAAACAACCATTGATTATAAATGACTTGTAATATGGTTGAAGAGCCAATTGCATTAATACCGCTTTTTCAAGACATTCTCCCATACCAGTATCACATGCTAATGAAAAAGGGATAACTGAATTATTTTTAAAATTATTTAATATTCCTTCCTTAGAATTTTTAAATAATCTATGAATCAAACCATATGGAATAGCTCCATCTGGGAATTTACCAAGATTTTTATAAATATTTAAATCATCTATTTCATATTTAAACGATAAACTTTTTTCAATCAAATCACCAACATCAAGTTTTCCAATTATATGTTGTGGATACATTATTTTTAAAGTATCAAGATATGATTCAACCAAATATTTTTCTATCATAAAGTTAAAAAAACTATTTTATATTTAAAAATTTGCTAATTAAATAAAAACAATTTGTTTTAGAATAAAATTATATATTTCTTTTTTAATATTTAACTAAAAAACCAAAAAAAATAAATATAAGTTATGCATTTAAGTAATAGCTGTAATAAAATATTAAATAATACAAATAAAAACTTAAATATTATCAGCACAAAGCATAAATATAAAATGGCAAAAAAAGAAAAAGTAATAGATGATAAAGATCCTACTTGGAATCAAATAGGACAAGCTATTGGTACAAAAATAGATAAGGGATGTGATGATGAAGATAAAGATGAATGCAATTGCATTAAAGATAAAAAATGCTCTCATGACACAAGTTGTGGTGGTTTTTTATATGGTTTAGGATTCATAGGAGCATTGATTTATTACATATCAACATCAAGTGGATTCTGGATGGGAGTTCTTGGGTTATTAAAAGCAGTAGTTTGGCCTGCATTTTTAGTACATGGATTATTAAAATTTTTAGGTATGTAATTTTTAATATTAAACAATATTTTCACAAATAATAATAAAAACAAAAGAATAAACTTATAAAATTATTAAAATATTTGTTATTATGGTACTTCATAAACATGATTTCATATTAAAAATGTGTAAGGGGAAAAACGTGTTACATGTAGGTGCAACAGATTATCCTTATCACGAAATTAAGGCTAAAGATAAAAAATTATTACATCAAAAATTAAAATTAGTTGCAAAAAATCTTATAGGATTAGATTTTGATAAAGATTCTATTTTAAAATTAAAGCAATACGGTATTAATGACATATACTTTGGAGATATAATAAAAAACAAATATGATAAAGAAATAATTTCAAATAAATATGATATAATTGTTTTTGGAGATGTTATAGAACATTTAGATTCTCCAGGATTAGCTTTAGAAAACTTAAAACAATTCTGTAATAAAGAAACAAAATTACTACTTACAACACCAAATGTCTGGACCATTTTTAATTTATCAAATCATTTCAGAAAAAATGAAGAAGTACATCAAGATCATACTTTCTGGCCATCTAAAAAGACAATGGATAGATTAATCATGAATTCTGGTTATAAAATTGAAAAATTTTTATATTTGATGTATAACAGTAATAAAGATAAAATAACATTTAAGGGAAGAATATTTAAAAACACAATATTGACAAAATTTCAATTTATGAATCCAACATTAGGATATGTTCTTTCATATAATTAAATGTCATATTTTTTATTATGATTGTTAAAATGTTTTAATCAAAAATTCTGATAACAATTTTTAATAAAAAAATAATTTATATTAAGACACAACATAGCTTCTGTTGGAAATTATTATCAAGTACCTTGGAATTAAAATGTTATATAAAAAATTAAATTTATTTATGTTTAATATAATAAACTTCAATAGAAATTTCTTTTTTTAAGTTAAGATAAATAACAAGTTTAGTTATTTAATTTAAGTTGACTAAACCTAAATAAAAACAGAAATATTTTATAAAAATTATGTTTTTTTTAATTAACTTTTCATAATTACACAACCTATTGTTGGAGCAATTCCATCAACAATATCACCTATTTCATAATATTCAACTTTTATGTTGGAATATATTAACAATGAAAAATTTAGAACACAAATACAGATTCACTTTAATAGAGGGGAAGCTTTTCATAGACTTAAAAAAGCAGTATTTTATGCTGATGGGGGAAAAGTTAAAGGAAAATCTGAGCATGAGCAAAACGTATATCAAGATAGTGCTATGCTTTTATGTTCAATAATTATTTATTATAATTGTAGAATTTTATCTAAATTGCTCTTAGATAAAAAAATTTCAGATGAAGAAAGGGAAAAAGTTGTAAAAGCAACTCCATTTGTTTGGAATCATGTTGACATTTATGGTAAATATGATTTCAATATTAAAAAAAAAGACATAAAAACAATAGAGAAAAAGTTGAAATAGAAAATTAAATTTTTAGAAACATTTTTAATCTAATTATTTTTTATTATTTTAATGACTTTCGAAAATAAACACGCAAACGAAAATTTACGAAATATACTTTTAGCAGTTGCTTTGATTATGGGTTTTGTTTTTATTGTTTCCATTTCCATCTATATTATTAAAGAAAGATATGGTTTAGCTTGTACATGTGAAATATCGTTACCAATTGTTATAGCTATATTAACTTCATTAGGAGTTTTTGTTGGTATTTTAACATATTATTTTTTGTCAAAGACATTTTCAATCGAAAAGAATAAAATACATGTAAATGTTGAGAAAACATTAAATTTTCTTAATAATGATGAAAAAACAATAATTTTAGCAATCATTGACTATAATGGTGAAATTACACAAAATAAATTAAGTGATGAGACTAAAATAGATGCTGTGAGACTTCATAGAAAATTATCTAATCTTATATCAAAAAATATCCTATATAAAGAAAAGAATGGCATGACAAATAAAATTATTCTCAATGATGAATTTATAGAACTTTTCAAAAAATGAAATAACCTCTCTTATTCATTTCATTTCATTTTTTGAAATATATGTTTATAAATCATTTCAATTTTAATTATATACAAACATTTAACAAAAATGGAATCAAATAGCATAATTAAATTATTATTAGCTGTTATATTTATAACAGTAACAATGTCAGGCTTCATATTTGGAATGAGTATGGATGATGAATCAGAAAATATAACATTATATTTCTTTTGGGGGGATGGATGTCCTCATTGTGCTGAGCAAAAACCTTTCTTGGAAGAACTTCAAAACAATTATCCTGATTTGAATATTGAGATGTATGAAACTTGGAAAAATCATGATAATGCTAAACTTTTTGAAAAGATGGCAAAAGATTATGGGACAACAGCAAGAGGTGTGCCTACTACTTTTATAGGGGATAAATATTGGGTAGGTTTTGCTGAGTCTATGAAACCTGAAATTGAAAATCAAGTTAAAAAAATTATTGAGAATAATAGTAAGATAATTTCTATTGTAACAGCTGAACAAAAAACAAATTCAGAAATAATTAACAATTCAAACAATTTATGCGTTCATACATTTGTTGATGAGACATGCTCGGAATGTGATGAGACCAAAGTGTTTATTAATTCATTAAATCTTGAGGACGTAGATGTGATTTATCATAATATCAATGATAATGAAGAGAAAATTATTTATGAAAAGTTTAAAGAGACATACGGTCTTAAAAGTGCTGGCTATCCCACTGTTTTTATAGGTGACACTTATCTTATAGGAATAAATTCCATTAAGAAAAATTTTGAGGATATAGTTCATAAATGTCAAAATACTAACTGTCCTTGTCCTTCAAGTATGATAAAAGGAATTACTCCATCAATGCCTAAAGGCGGTGATTTCAAATCAGAAAAAACTGATGCCATGAATATACCCCTTGTAGGCGAGGTTGATTTAGGAAAAATGCCGCTTTTTGTTATGACTGGTTTGATATCCTTTGTTGATGGATTCAATCCCTGTTCATTGTGGGTTCTAACATTTCTTTTAGGAATAGTGATATATACAGGTTCAAGGAAAAAAATATTTCTGGTAGGGTTAACTTTCTTGCTGGTAACATCAACAACATATGGATTATTCATGCTTGGATTGCTTAATGTTTTCACATATGTTAGTTATACTTTATGGATTAAAGTTTTGGTGGCTGTTATAGCAACAATATTTGCAGTTGTGAATATAAAGGATTATTTCTGGTATAAGAAGGGTATATCTTTTACAATATCTGATAAGCACAAACCAAAATTATTCAAACAGGTAAGAGATTTGATGAATCCAAATCGTTCTACTGCAAGTATGCTTTTTGCAACAGCTGTTATGGCACTTGGTATTGTTCTTGTTGAATTACCTTGTACCGCTGGTTTTCCTATGATTTGGACAAATATTGTTGCACAGCATAATGTTTCAACAACTATGTTTATAGCATTGTTTTTGACATATATGATTATATATTTGATAGATGAGATTGTGGTTTTTGCTAGTGTTATTTTAACTCTTAAGGCAAGCAAATTTGAAGAGAAGCATGGAAGAATCCTAAAACTTATTGGAGGAATGATAATGCTTGCTCTTGCATTTGCATTAGTGTTTTTGCCTGATGTGATGAATTCAGTTTTAGGTTCAATTTATGTTTTTGTAATTGCAACTATATTATCATTTATAATAATGTTTGTTCATAGAAGAATACTTCCAAAGTATGGAATTAAAATAGGGACTGAAGCATTAGAATATAAAGATTTAAATGATAAAAAAACATATAATGAATACAAAAACAGTAATAATAAAAAAGAAAATAAAAAAAGAGGTGCAAAAAAATGAAAGCAGAAGAGTTTCCGAAAAAATTAAAATATAATAAAGATTATTCATGGATTAGCATTCAAGATGAAATGGCAGTAATAGGAGTTGTAGGCTCAGCTGCAAAAAGAATAGAAGAATTTATTTTCATCAATCTTCCTATTACAGGCAAGAATATTAAAAAGGGAGATAATTATGTTTCACTTGAAGCAGTAAAATGGTCCGGACACCTCTCAAGTCCAGTTTCTGGTGATATTGTTGAGGTGAATAATTCTTTATTTGAAGAGCCATCTAAAATCAATAAAAATCCTTATGGTTCGTGGATTATGAAAGTAAAGTTAAAAAATAAAGATGAAATTGAAAACTTAATGAATGCGAATGATGCAAAAAAGTTTTATGAGGAAAAGTTAAAATGAAATTCAGAAAGATTTATGTAATGATAATAATATTGTTAGTCTTGATTTTTTCAGGATGTAATAATGCAAATAATGAGAATGATACATCAATTAACATAATTGATGATGAAAATAAAGTTGTAATTTATTTTTTTTGGGGAGATGGATGTCCTCATTGTGCTGAAGAAAAACCATTTTTAGAAGGACTTGAAGATAAGTATTCAGAGGTGGAAGTTAAAATGTATGAAACTTGGAAAAATCCTGATAATGCTAAGTTATTCCAAGAGCTTGCAAAAGCTTATGGTACTACAGCAAGGGGTGTTCCAACAACTTTTATTGATGATAAATATTGGGTTGGTTATGCTGATTATATGAGTCAAGAGATGGAGCAGAAGGTTTTATATTGCCTTGGGAATGATTGTGTAAATCCCGGAGATAAATTGAGTAATAATTTAAAAAAATGAAAAGAGTAGTTATTATTGGTGGAGCAAGTGCAGGGGCAACATGTGCTTTCGAACTTAGAAAACTTGATAAGAATGTTAAAATTCTAATTCTTGAAAAAAGTAATTATACGCAGTATTCTCCTTGCGCAATGCCTTATGTTTTATCTGGTGAAATTGTTGATTTTGAGAAAATTTTTATTTTCAATAAAAAAGATTATGAGTCAAATAATATTTTATTGAATTTGAATTCAGAAGTTATTGATATAGATAAAAATAAGAGAAGTATAACTTATAAATCTAATAAAGAACAAAAAGAGATTATTTATAATAAACTAGTTATTGCAACGGGGAGTTCTTCATTTGTTCCAAAAATTAAGGGACTTGAAAATGAGGATTATTTTGTATTAAAAAGTATTGATGATGCAAAAAAGATTGCTGAGAAAATAAAAACAAAATCAAATTCCATAATCATTGGTGGTGGACTAATTGGTGTTGAACTTGCGGTTTCGTTATCTGAAAAAGGTGAAAAAGTTACCTTAATAGAATCTAAAGAAAATATTCTCTCTTCAATGCTTGATTCTGATATGGTTTTGAAACTCAAAGAAAGCATTGAGGGTAAAAACCTTAAAATTATTGAAAATATAAATATAAAAGAAATTGCTAAAAAGAAGATAATATTAGATGATTTGGAAATAAAATTTGATAAATTGTTTGTTTGTACGGGAATAAAATTAAATCTTGAATTAGTTAAAAAAGCAGAAATTGATGTTGATAAAGGAATTGTTGTAAATGAACATATGCAAACTTCTAATAAAGATATTTTTGCATGTGGTGATTGTACAGAGTCTGTTGAATTTAATTCTGGGGAAAAAATACTCAGTGCTCTTGGAACAACTGCAGTAAGGCAGGCAAAAATTATTGCACAAAATATTACTGGTAATAATATCAAATTTGCACCTGTTTTAAATAATACTATTTCTAAAATTGGAAATATTTTTGTTGGAAGTGTCGGGCTTACTAAAAATAGATGTGATGAATTAAAGATAAAAACAGTGTCTGCATTATATACTGGAAATGTTAGAGCAGAGTATTATCCTTCAAAAAGTAAGATAACAATTAAAATAATTTGTGATATGAAAGGTTTGATTTTAGGAGCTCAAATTTTAGGGGATGAAGAGGTTGTTGGAAGGATTGATTTAATGGCGCTTGCATTGCAAAAAAAATGTAAAATAGATGAGTTGATGAAACTTGAAACTTGTTATAATCCTGCATCTGCTCCTATTTTTGATCCAATCACAATAGTTAGCGAGATTTGTTTTAAGAAATTAAATTTTTTAAATAAGAATTAAATGGATAGTATGATAAGAAATGTTAAATTGGGATTTAGAATAAATGATTTTGATAGAAAACAGTATGTTAAGGTTTTAGATTTGATTAAAGAAAATGATTTGACAACTGTTTGTATTGAAGCGAATTGTCCAAATAGGTATGAATGTTTTTCAAAGAAAACAGTAACTTTTATGATTTTAGGAGATGTTTGTACAAGAAATTGTCAATATTGTAATATTAAAAAAGGAGTTCCTCAAAGAGTTGATGAAAATGAACCTGAGAAGATTGCTTTAGCGATAAAAAAACTTAGCCTTAGTTATGCTGTTATTACTTGTGTTACAAGAGATGATTTAGAAGATGGGGGGGCAAATCAATTTGTTGAGACTGTGTTAAAAATAAGAGAAATTAATCCTAAATGCAAAGTGGAATTGCTTATTTCTGATTTGGGAAGAAATTGGGATGCTCTTAAAAAGATAGTTGAATGCAGGCCAGATGTAATTAATCATAATATTGAGGTTGTAAAAGATTTTTTTAATGAATTAAGACCAAATGGAAATTATGAGATGTCATTAGAATTACTTAGAAATGTTAAAGAATTTGATTCAGATATTAAGACAAAATCCGGGTTGATGATAGGCTTTGGTGAAAATATGGAGCAGATATCAAATACGATTTCTGATTTGAAAAAGAATGGTTGCGACATCTTGACAATTGGACAATACTTACAACCAAGTCAAGATCATTTTAAAGTTAAAAAAATTTATTCAAAAAAAGAATTTGATAAAATTTCTGAAATAGCTAAAGAAACAGGTTTTGAAAAAATTGCATGTGGTTCATTAGTTAGAAGTTCATATCAGGCAGGTGATTTATTATGAAAAAAGTTTATACAAATGTGTGGAGATTAATTGATAAAATAGATGATAATGCTGGAATGCAGATGGCTATTGATGAGGCTATAGCAATTTCGTGTTCAAAAGGAAAGTCTTTGCCTACTTTAAGGTTTTATACGTTTGAGCCTGCAGGAATTACAATTGGTTATCATCAAAAAAGTAATAATTTTGATTTTGATGAAATTAATAGGAAAGGGTTTGGTTTTGTTAGGAGAATGACAGGAGGAACTGCAGTTCTGCATAAAGATGATTTGGTTTATGCTTTGATTATTCCAGAAGATTTTCTTCCCTTAAAGATTGTTGATGCTTACAAATATTTAAGCGAAGGATTAATATTAGGATTGAATAATTTAGGTTTGAATTCTTATAAGAGGAATAAGTCATCAAAAAGAAGAGAAGATAGTTGTTATCTAAATGAAAATCCTTATGATGTTGTTGTTTCTGATAAGAAGATTTCAGGAAATGCCCAGGCAAGAATTAATGGTATTGTATTGCAGCACGGGACAATAATTACAAAAAACAATATTTCTGAGTTGTTAGATTGTATTATTCTTCAGTCAGAAAACCGTAAGATTCTTCTTAATGAATCGTTAAAGAAAATAACTTCTATTGAAGATGAACTTCAAAAATCAATTTCATTAAAAGGGCTTGAAAATGAAATGCGATGCGGCTTTGAAAAATTATTTAGAGAAAAAGGCATTGTTTTAAAGAGAGGAACTCTTTCAGATTATGAATTAAATTTAGCAAAGAAGTTGTATGATGAGAAGTATTCGAGAGATAATTGGAATTATTTTTTATGATGAACTCCCAAATTAAAAGATAAAAGATAATTTTATATAAAAATAGGTATAATCATATTATATAAAAATAGTAGAATATGTTTTATTTGTTTGCACCCATAACTCAGCAAGAAGTCAGATGGCAGAAGGATTTTTTAATTTTTATAATAAAAATAATAATTATATTGGAATAAGTGCTGGAACAAAGATTGCAGTTTCCATTAAATTTTTTGCAATTAAGGTTATGAAAGAGAAAGGAATTGATATTTCTAATCAAAAACCTAAAGTATTAGATGTTGAGGCTGCTAAGAAATCTAAAATGATAATAACAATGGGTTGTATAAAAAGTTGTCCTTTAACTCCAAAAGAAAAGACAATTGATTGGAATCTAAAAGACCCAATAACAATTGATGATTTTAGAAATATTAGGGATGAAATTGAAATTAAAGTAAAAGAATTGCTGTTTAAATTATTAGGCCTTTTTGGGAGAAAATTTCGGAGAGAAACCAGAATATTATAATTTAAGGTTCTTGAAAATCTAAAATTAGGAATTTATAAATTTAATTGAAATAAAGGAATTTTACCTTTATATACTTTTTAATCAGAAAATCTTATATTAACCTTCATATCCTAAAAATGATTGATTCATATGTTTTAATTAAATTAATTTAACTAAATCCATATATAACCCCATATTAGCTTCAAAATTTGATTTATAATCCATAATTTTTGATTTATCAAAACCATTATCTTTAATCTCTATTAATAATTTTTCATCAATTGTTATATAATTTTTACAAACGTTTTCTTTGTATATATTCTGTATATTAAAACTATTATCAAATACAAATGTTGAATTTAATAATAGTTTATTATCTTTTTTAATTGTTAAAAAATAACAATCATTATTTAATTTTTTAATAATTCCTTTTATATCTTCATTTTTATCTAATACTGCATTAATTTGACTTATATTCAATAAAATTGTCTGATTATCAAATTGAAAGTTTATATCATATAATTCAGTAGCATTTAAACTTTCTTGCTTATCTACAAATAAGTCTGAAAAAAAGTTCCATATCTTTGAGAAAAAACCTTTTTCATTATTATCTACAGCAAATACACTTGGACTTACAATCAATAAACACATAATTATAATCGCATAAAATTTATTTTTTGCCATAAGAGATAATATATTTCTATATTTATAAAGTTTATTTATATTTTTTATAAAATAAACCTGAATTAAAAATATATAATCTTACATTTTTTAAAATTTAATATGTAATTTTTAGAAAGAATAACTTAATTAAGAAACGATTTTTTTTACTATAAGATAATATTGTTTATATAGATAAATTATAGGCTCTATGTTATTTTCTATATTTTTTTGTGTTATTATATCATTGTAATTGTGAACTATATTATTTCTAAAAGATGTTGTTTTTGCAATTTCTTCAATAAAATCTTCATCTAAATTTAAGATTTTTTTTAACAAATTAAAGGACTGATAATAATTCTCAGCATATAATTTATTCTCTTTTAAAATAATAGTATTGATTTTAATAGCATTCTCAACAATTTCCTCAATAAATTTAGCCATACTTGTTTTCAATATTATTTTTTCAAAATCATCATTTTCTTTTAGGTATTTTTTATGAGTTTTTTCTAAATATTCTAAATATTCAGTAATATTTTTTAATTTTATTTTTATTAAATTTTTGTCCATTTTAATTTATAATTTTATTTTTTTTGTGTAATTATCTGTGTTAATTCCATCTATTTTATTATCTAAAATTTTATCTCTTACTTCTAAATATTTTTTAAAATCTACATAATTAATAAATGATTGAGTTAACAAATTATCAAATAGGCTAGGTGTTGATTGATAAATTTTAATTCCGTTTTTAAAAATATTCCAATTTAATTCTACAGAATTTGTATTTTTTATTTCTACTATATCTATATTGTCTAAATTTGTTTGTTTTATTATTTCATAGACAAAATCTTTATCATTTATTTTTTTTTTGCTAAAATATGCTAAATCAATGTCTGAATTTTGATTATTATCTCCTGTTGCAAAAGATCCGAATAAAACAAGTAAATCTATTTCAAATTTCTTAGATATTTTGCCTAAAGTATTAAAATAATCTTCTATGTTCATATAGTTGATTAAAAGAAAAGAATATATAAAGTTAACTATGGATTTATAGTTGTACAATATAAGTTTTAAGAAAATTTATTTTACACCAAGATATATTTATAAATATACAAGTTTTAATTTTAAATATGGATAAACAAACAAAAATAGATATATCTAATTTTATAAAAGAAGAACTTATAAAAATTGCAAAAAAGCACTCTTTAGATTTATTTATTTTATTTGGTTCACGAGCAAAAGGAACATCAAAAAAAAATAGTGATTATGACTTTGCATTTATAAGGAAAAACAAACTTTCATTAAAAGAAAAGGATAATTTAGAAAATGATATATTTAAAATAATCAAATATAAGGATTTTGATTTAATAGAAATTTCAATCAAAATTCCCATCATTCTAAAATTAGAAATTTTTAGAACAGGTATAGCACTTTATTATTCAAACAAAAAATATTATGAATACGAAAAAGATAATGCATATTTTGACTATGTTGATTCAATAACTCTACTAGAACCTACAAAAGAAAAATTCTTATCATCATCACTATAAAATGGAAATTGAATATATAAACGAAAAAATAATTTACATCAAATCTTTACTTATTAAACTTAATAAATTATTCTCTAAATATGATAATACAACTAATGAAGAAGAAAAAGAATTTTTTTTTGCTGCAATGACAAAATTTGTAGAAGAGATTATAGAAATTTCAATCAAGATTAACAATAAATTATTAGAAGAAAATAAAGATTTTGCAGGAACATATTATCAAACATTTCAAAAACTTTCAAAATATTATCCGATAGATAAAGAGAATAAGGAATATTTTTCAAACATTACATCTCTAAGAAACAAAGCAACACATAAAGACGAAAATATGTTTGAAAATGAAAAAGAAAATCTAAAAAAATACAAAAACATAATCAAAAAATTTCCAACCTATATTGATTACATTAAAAAAATCATAGAAAATGAAAAAAACAAATCTGACAAATAATTTTTACTAAAAATTATATTTTAAATTTCAAACTGACAAAAACTTTTAATCAAAAATATCGCTAACAATTTTTAAGCAATTTAAGATAAAAATTTATATTGTTTAGTTTTTTACTTTTTTTTAGGAAATACTTCATTAATATAATTTTCTAATTCTAACAAAATAAATTCCGTTAAGTTCTTTGTATTTTCACTTGACAACGCATATAGATATTTCTCTCTGTTTATGGTTGAAATGTCAATCATTGGAAATCCACTTCTATCTAAAATAAAATTCATTAGTAGTCTTCCCATTCTTCCATTTCCATCTGTAAATGGATGAATTACAACAAATCTATAATGAATCTCACTTGCAAGCTCTAAAGGGTGAATTTGGTATTTGTTTTCATTATAAAATCTAATTAAATTTTTCATTTCATATTCAATTAATTCTGGAATAACTGGAATAAAATCTGCTCCTTCTATATATCTTTGATCTTTTCTAAATTCCCCTTCTAAGAAGTCAGGATCGTAATCAGAACTATTTCTATTAGATTTTAATTCTTTTGTTCCATTAGTCAATATTTTATGCAATCGTTTAATGAAATCAATTGATAAATCAGAATTTTCGTTTAACATATATTCTATTGCTTTTTCATGATTTTCTACCTCTCTTAATTCAATTATTTTTTTACCAGAAACGGATTCTTTTTTGTTAATTACCATATCAACTTGTTGTCTTGTTAATGTATTTCCTTCAATAGAGCAGGAATGATAAGTATAACCAGTTTTAAATCTTTGAATTAGTTGTTTTTTTGCTTTTTCTGATAGATTATTCAAATTATAAAAAAACTCTTCTTTTATTGATTTTGCACGTGTCAAAGTATTACTATCTATTTTGTAAGGCATAAATTTAATACCTTCTCTAATAATTTTTTGAACTTTTTTTTCTGTAAATTCTTCTTTTAATGTTCTAAGCATTGTTGAATTAGGCACTACACTTCCTAAATATTTTAAATTTTTTTGACATACTTTACCTGAATTTCTATAATTTTCTACAAGATAATAATATTCTTTACCCTTATTCTTTTTGATTCTTACAAAAACCATAATAAAATATAAGATTTATTTATTTATAAATTTAGGCACTACTAAATAAAATATGTTATAAATAAATATTAAAGTTTATATTAAATATTTTTTTTATTAGAAATAAAAAAACAAATATGGTAAATAAAAATTATATTTTAAATTTCAAACTGATAAAAACTTTTAATCAAAAATGTTGCTAATAATTTTTAAGCAAAACAAAATTATAAATTTTGATTAAAATTTCAAATAAAAATCTTTACTTTTTCTAAAAAACAAATTGATTAAAAATTACAATCAAAAACATTAATTTTTAACCTCAGAATATGCTTAAAAATTAATATCAATTACAACAACTTTTAATTATCATAATTGATTAAAAATAACTATCAAAAATAATAACTTTTAAAAAGATAATATTCATTCCAAATAATCTTTATAATTTTAACAATATAAGCCATTTAAAGGCAATTTGAGATTTAAACGCAAAATCAGAAGACTTTTTTAATTTTATGATGTTTTACTCATCAAAAATTGAATTTTGATATAAATTATTATTTAAATTTTCATTTTTAATAAATAATTATTAATAAAATAAAATTTACCAATCCAATATCCAATTTCTATTTTACATATATCAAATATTTTAAAATTAATCTTATCACTTTTTGATTATTTTTTGACAAAAATACCAAAAGTTCGTATAATATACATTATACGAATACTTCTAATAATTTACTTATTAGAAAAACTTATAAATAAAAGCTTATGTTAATATATTATGAAAAAAATAAAAATGTCTGAAAAAACTTACCTTATGGCAATTTTTTTAATATGGTCTGGAATTTCTTGTGCCATGTTTTATTTTGGTGGTGCAAATTTAGAATCAGCAAAAAAAATACTGGGTGTAACAATTATATGTGCTGTTCTATTATTAATAAAATTTTTAGTAAAAAAAGAAATATTGTAAAATGATAGATCATAAAAAAATTGCAATAAATTATTTAAAATACAAATTAAGCTTAAAGGATATTGAAATATTAGAAACACCGAAAAGTTCTAAATTTGACCTTCTAACAGAAGGATTAAAAAAAATTATTATCATTACTGCTATTATGAGTGAACATAAAACCATAAAGAATAACAAAGGCTATATATATAATTTTTGGGAGTTTCAGGTGCCTAAAAACACTGATTACGATTTATTGATATGTTTTTGTTTTGAAAATATTGAACATGAATTAAAGATTAATGGGTGGTTTTCTTTTCCATATCAAAAAATAGAAAAAAGTGACTCAATAAGTATATTTGAGAGCGATATCTCGGGAAATTATATCAAAGAGCCTAAATTTTTCAAACATGAATTTTTTAATAACACAGAGTTATTTAAAAATTAATGTTTTTGCTAACAATATTTAATATTTGTTGTTTAAACATTATTATCTTTGATTATAATTTTTTATCAATAATTTTTATTAAATATTACTGTTTTTGATAGTTATTTTGTGTAATATATTCTTATTTTGTTTTTTATATGCAGTATATAATTTTTATTTTATGTTTTTAAGAATATGTATATATATTTTTTGTTGCTTAAAAATTATTAGCAGGAGTTTTGATTAAAAGTTTTTAGCGAATGAAAAAATATTAAATAAATTTTTTAGAAATGTTATAGTTTTGTTTATTTGGATTTATGTTTTTTATTGTAAAATACGTAGCTATAAATGTGGTTTTAAAAATCGTTCATTTGATAAATTTAATTTTTTGAATTTGTTGTTTTTTAAACATGAATTTTTTCATTTTTCTAACCTATCTAAACCTTTTTTAGTTGTTTTATATATTTGATTTGGACTTGTTGGTTTACTTGGGAATGTTATTTGCAATTTTGAAAATTTTTAATATTAGCTTCATCTTTGTAATTCACATTACCTGGTTGCAAAACGCTCAAAATTTATAAACTTTTGTTTTTTAAAGAAAACAGTATCAAACCATATTGTTTTTTATATAAAACAATATATCAAGAAAACACTAATAATTTCAACACATAGCATATTCAAATTTTGTTATTTATTTTTCTAAAGTTTTAAAATTATTTACAGAATTATAACAGAAAACTAAAACAACTCCACAGTTTAAAAAGAAAATTCTCAATACAATTATTCCTTAAACAAAATTTCAACTGCCTTATACTTTTCTTGAACTAATTTTTTAGATTCTTCAAATTGAAGCTGATTGAATTTTCTTGTAAGTTTTTCAAAAACTGCTTTTGATGCTTCTTTCTGATTCAAATTTTCATAAACAAACGCTGCCTTAAAAATTCCTGATATGTTTTCAAAATTGCTTAAAATATCTGCTTCAGCAATAATTTGTTCCTCTATTGATTCTCTTTTAAAATTGGTAGAACCTCTATGGTTTAAAATACATTTTTTTACTAATTCTATTTTATCTAAAGGATAACTTAATTCTTTTAACTTCTCCTCTGCAATTTTTGCACCGTTTATATGGTGATCTTCTCTGCCATTAACAATTGAACCTATATCATGTAACCAAGCAGAAATTAGGATAATCTCCATATCTGCATTAAACTTTATTGCCAATTGTTGAGCATAGTTTACCATAGGAATAAAATGAAAAACAAAAGGTTCATATCCATAATGACTAGTAGTTTTTTTACATTCATTTTCTACAAAGTTTTTAATTTCTTCAACTATTTTATCATCCAATTTATAAATATTAAAAAAAGATCGTTAATAAAATTATGTGTTGTTTTGGTAAGAATAATTTTTTATATGATTTTTATTCCTTCTTTTAATATGTTGTTATGCAAAGGATTATTTTTATTGAATTTGTCAAAAGAATGAAAATCTATTTTAATTTTTTTTAATTCATACTTGTATTGTAATTCTGACAAATCTTTTGATGGCAAAACAACCAAATCAATATCCGAATCTGTTCTTGCTGTTCCTCTTGCAAATGAACCAAATAAATATACATGATTTACTTTTTTATCTTCCAAGTCTTTCAGTATGTCTTTTATTGTTAAAAAAGTTTTTAATGGCATCAATTTGAATTTTAATTTGTCTTCTCTTAGTATCTCAATTATTTTCAATGTATTTTCTGTTTTAAAATTTAATTCATATTGATTCTTAGTTTTATTTATTATTTTATATGTTATAAGTGTATCAAGTGATGAGTACAACAAATTATTAGAGAAGTTAGTTTTATTTTTCAATGTAGTTACATTTTGCTTAATGTTAGGATTTTCTAAAAAATAATAAAGAAGTTTTATTGCATTATGATTGCTTAGAATATTCGTTATCATTCTAGTTTTCCTCTAATATTTTGTCAATTAGTTGTAGAAATTTATTTTTGATATTATTTAAAAAGTTTTGAATTTCATGATTATTAATTTCAATTGAATTTTCATTGCTGATATAATTAACTTTCTGTCTTAAGTCTTTGCCTTTATACAATAAATTTCCCGGCAGTTCTTCAAATTTAATTTTATTGTATGCTACATTTAGTAAACCCGAGATTTCTTTTTTATCATATAGAATATGTAATGCATGAATTATTTGAGAATGTGATTCATAATTATGTGGTTTTAAATTGTGCTTTACTGCTAACAGTATTAGTGTTTTGTAATACATTGAATAATAGCCAGAAATTATAGTCCAATGATACCTTTTATTTTCTTCTAAAAGTTTGCAAGTTTTTTCTGTTTCTATTAACATATTTTCATATTTTTTAATCAACATTTATTTTTCTTCTTGCGATATTAAACAATCTTTCCAATATTCATTAAGTTCTTTCATATAATTTTAGTATAAGTTATATTTATAAATTTTCTCAATTTTGAGAAAAAAAATATATTTATTTATAAATAATTCTCAATTTTAAGAATTTTTTTTTCTTTAATTGGGAATTATTGATATAATATTTTTAATCATTTGTTATCGTTTTTGATATCATCTCAAATATAAGCATAATATTGAGAATTCAAAAAAATCTTGTTTTTCGCAAGCTCCCTATTTATACTCATATCCATAAATTCAACTGAATTTTTTGTATAATATTACACTTAACATTTGAAGAATTCATAAATTATAAATCTACTCAAAATTTAAGTTTTTATAAAAGAGGAATAAAAAAAGAAACTTTAGAATTTATTAAAAATGATTTTGAAGAGTTTTTATTATATGGTGGATATCCAAAAGTTGTTATTTCTAAGTCTAAAGATGAAAAAAAAGAAGTAGTAAAAAATTTAGTTAATTCTTATCTTTTAAAAGAAATTAGAGAAATACTTTCCTTTGAGAATTCTTATGAATATGAAAAATTACTAGAAATTATGGCAGTAAAAAATGCTAATATTTTAAATAAAACTAATATTTCTTCAGATAGTGGCATTAGTCTACAAAAAATAGATTATATGATTGATATTTTAGAAAAAACCTATATTTTAAAGAAATTAAGACCAGTTAATATCCAAAAAATAAAAGAAATAATTAAATCTCCAAAAATATATTTTTTAGATTTAGGTTTTAGAAATGCAATTATGGATTTGTTTAATTCAACAAATTTAAGAGTTGATAAAGGGTATATTTATGAAACATTTATATTTTCAGAATTAATTAAATATGGATTTAAACCGAAATTCTATAATTATAAAAATAGCAATGAAGTTGATTTTTTATTAGAAAAAGAAGGCAAGAAAATAGGTATAGAAATAAAATCTTTAATAAATAACACAAATATAGAAAAAAGTTATAGAAACTATATTGAAAAATATTCTATTGATGAATTTTATATTTTAAATGAAAAAATTTTTGATGAAAAAGTAATTGGAAAAACAAAAGTTATTTTCGCTCATTATCTAAACGTTTTTGACAAAATTATAAGTAAGTAAACTTAAACATAATTATGGTTCACCCATAATTTACCTGATACTGTAAAGGAGATGAAAAATGTATAAATCCATAATTCTCAGAATATGCATAACCTAAAAAAGATGAACCATTAAAGCTTGTCTGATAACCTGTACCATTAAATGATATGTATCCCATATTTTCAGAATATGCATAACCATCAAGAATTCCTGCAACATTAATAACACCATAATTGCTACCATTAAAGGAAATATATCCAAAATTTTCACTGTAAGCATTTCCATATAACTGATTTTCGTTCATTAGAACCTGATAACCTGTGCCATTAAATGATACGTAACCTATGTTTTCACCGTATCCATATCCAGAAAATGCACCCGCAACAGGGGATGATGGTTCATTAGAAGAACTACCAGATACTCCATCCCTTAACATCAATATCTTTTCAAACACTCCTGATTTGGTAACAATAACAACCTCTTTTGGACCTTTTGACATCCCTAAAGTACAATTATCAAGTAAAATAGAATTCATCTGATTTGCACTAATAGTCCCATTAATAGCACACGAAACACCTCCAACCTTAACATCAGAATATTCAAGATCTTTACCAGAATTCAATACATATAAAGTATCTGATTCAATATGATTAACATCTATTCTTTTCATATCAACACTCTCTAAACTATTTGAAAGAGTAGATTGATATGATAAGAACCAATCCTGAAAATAAATAACAGACAACACAGCAACGACAAGCAATAAAGCAGTTGCAACAATAGGTGCAATAGTTTTTTTATTCATAGAATATATCTACTTAATTTATTTATATACTTTTTGCAACACTTTAAAATATGTGTTTTCCCAAAACTTTTTCGTAATATCTACAATATTGATATTATGAAGTTAAGTAAT
>CAYSDY010000002.1:194954-226401 GCA_964429995.1 uncultured Methanosarcinales archaeon | reverse complement strand
GATTTCTGTTCCTGATTTCTGTTCCTGATTTCTGTTCCTGATTTCTGTTCCTGATCTCTGTTCCTGATTTCTGTTCCTGATTTCTGTTCCTGATTTCTGTTCATAAAAAGCAGGTCTATTTTTAAATTTATAACTATGTGTTACTTTGTTTTGTAGTAACTTTGTGCATAATTTTTTTATTAAAAAGGGATTGCATAAATCACAATGGTTTGTGAATAACAAACTTCCGAACGAATAAGATGAGTGACTGAAACCTTTAAAGCTAATCAAAGCATTAACTGTATCCTCATAATTCTTTTTTTAATTTTAAGAAAAACTGAAGTTTTTTTTCAACTTTAGCATAATTTATTCAGTTTTAAATTTATGTTCTCAATTTTAAATACAATATGTTCCTTAAAAACACCTTAGTAAAAAAAACTTATAAAGCATAAATGATTAATAAATTCCAATGAGTAGATTAGAACTGCCTGTTTATGAAATGCAAAATATTCATGAATTGGCAAAAAATACTGGTTATATTGGTTGTGGAAATGAAAGTAAACCAATAATAGCAACATGTGGAATAGGTTCATGCATTGGTATTGCTGGATATTGCAGTAAACCAAGAATAGGATTTTTAGCACATATAAACGATACATCACCTAATCCTACATATACAAGAAAAAAGAAATTACTAAGTAGTCTTGATATAATAACAAAAACAGCATCTAAATGTGGATTACTTGAAAAGGGAATTGTATTTAACACAATAATAGTACAAGGACAATATTGTCCAGATTTACCTTTAAAAGTTTTAGAATATCTTTATTCAAAAAAAAATGGAGTAATTTTTAACATAGTAGAAGAAGATTTAAAACCATTAGAAGTGCCAAATACAAAAAGCATAGCTTTAGATTTAAGATCTGGCAAATTATATTCATATAAACCAATCAAACAAAATGAATCACAAAATAACACAAACACAGATATTAATAGTATAAATTTAATCCACTGGGAAATAAGTCATTCATTAAAAAGATAAATTTTATATCATTATAATCCTAATTTAAGCAAAAAAGAAACTAAATTATTATTTATTAAAAAGGTAAAAAATATGCTATAAAAAATAAACATGGAAAATGGCGTAGAATATTTTTCATCAGAACCTGTATCAATGAATTCTATCATATTAGATATAAAATCTGCAAGTAACCTAAAAAATAAAAACATCAAAAAATAAACAATAATTGAATACGAATTAATGTTTATTAATAAAAAAATGAACATAAAACCAAGATTTATAAGTCTTTTTTTAGGCCTGCTACATCTTGAAAAAAAAATAGCAAGTCTTGGAGAAATATATCTGTAAAAAGTATAAACAAATATTATAAAAACTGTGCTAAAGACCATTTTAACAGACAATATATACTTAATAAAAGGTCTTAATATAACAAACAAAACAACCATTTGAAACAATATCATTTCATAATCAATTTTTTTTTTAATTACATTCAATTTAGACTTTAACGAGGTATATGTAATTGCTATAAATATTATGCAAAAACTATAAAAAAGTAAAAGATTAATCATAAAATCAACATAAAAATCAATACCCATAACAGAAGCTATAAGAAAATAGCTTATCATAAGTATCTTCACATCAGCACCACCTAATAACTTTTTTGAATAAAAAACAAAATAAAAACTAAATATTATCAATAAAACTAAATAAAATCTTAGCTTAAGAGTCCATATAAAAAAACAAAAGAAAAGCAAAGATACAAATAAAAATCCAAGAACTATATTGTTTGATATCTTTCTTGTTTTTATATCACTAAAAATACATAAAACAGCAAAAATAAGAACAACAATCAACAATAATGCCTGTGATAGATAAATCATAAAAAACAAATCACTTAATGTTTTATATCTTTTTGTATAATCAAAAAAATTCTGTTTAAAACTATTGAGAATTTAAAAAAACCTTGTTTTTCTTAAGCTCTCTATTTTTTCAAATAATAAAACAGTATTTATAACAATTCTATTATTTCTGCCTTAATAGCAGCCTTAGCGGACCTTGGGATACTTAGAACTTGGCCACATTTAAGACATTTAACTGTTGTTGATGCCTTACCAAATATAACCTGTTCATTGCCACATCCATGACATTTAACTTTTACAAATTTTTTTTCGCTAACCATTTTAAGTATTTACCTGTAAGATTTCTGCCTCTTAGCTCTTGCTTTTGAAGTATTAGGTTTTCTCATCTCTTTGAATCTTGTATCTGTAATCAACATTGATCTATCATATTCAAGAAATTTTTTTTTAAGATCATCATTCCCTGTTTCTTCTACTAAAGCTCTTGCAATTCCTTGTCTTATTGCATCAACCTGAGAACTCTGTCCTCCACCACAAACATTAACTTTAAAGTCGTATTTTTTATCAAGACCAGATATCATCAATGGTTCTCTAACTTTAAGGTTTAACAATGCATTAGGAACATATGAGTTTAAATCCTGATTATTAACATTAATATTTCCAGAACCTTTCACAATCATAACTCTTGCAACAGCTGTTTTCCTTTTTCCTGTTTTTAATATAATATTGTTCTTTACCATCTTTATCTCACCTTATCATAACCTAAAACCTTGCATATGTCTCCAACTTTTGTATAATAGAAAACAGAATCAATGTCTATTTTTGCATTATCAATTATTTCTTTCTTAACACTTAACAATGTACTTGGCACAGAATTGTAACACTTTAATCTCTTAAATGCCTCAACTCCTCTTTGATTCTTGTAAGGAAGCATATTTCTAAAAGATCTTCTTACAATATCAGCAGGACTCCTTGAATAATATGGACCCTGTTTTACAACTCTATTGCTTAACTTGTTCTTATATCTTTCAACAAGATATTTTTTTCTTCCAAGTATTACAATATCCTTACAATTAACTAATCCGATGGACTCTCCCATAAGAAGTCTTTTGGATATATTACTACCAAGTCTTCCTAAAACTAAATCCTTTCCATCAATTACAGTTACTTTCTCATCAATTTTTTTGCTAACCATTTTCTTCAATTCTTTAAATTATTTTCAAGAACAGTTATCTTATCACACAAAACATCTAATGCTTTATTGAATATCTGTTTTGATGATAATTGTCCATAAGGCTCAACTATAAGCTGTAATCCCTCTTTGTCTTCTTTTAAATATGCATGTGCAGCAGACCATTTAATATGTTCCTTGCCAATTCCTAAAACAGCTTTCATGTTAAGTTCAATACCTTTACCATTAAACAGTTTTGTAATCGGAATTTCTGTATCAACAGGAACAATTGCAGGATCATCTGACTTTATCAAACCAGAATAAACATAACCATCTTTATCCTGTTTTAGGTACATCTTAACCTCACATAAAGCACAACCGATACCACCACATTTACACTCGCTTTTAAAATTATAACCTTCAAAATCTGTCTTTAAAGGAATAAGACCCAGCCTTTGAGCAATTGTCTCATCATATAAAGGTGATTCATTTTTTACAACTTCTACATCTTCTATTGCAAATGTTGGAACTTCTTCGATTATAATTCTTCTTATAGCATTTACTATTGTATTATGCACATCCTTTTCAAAAACAAAAAATGCCTTATCCTGTTCTTCTTTTAATTTAACCATTTTACTAACCTTATGGTCTTCTACCTCTCTTTCCACCTTTCTTTCTACATGAATCATGTGGAACAGGTGTTACATCCTCAATTCTTCCAAGTTTTATTCCATTTCTTGTAAGCATTCTTATAGCAGCCTGAGAACCAGGTCCTGGATTCATTGGACCATTATGTCCACCAACAGCCCTAAGTTTAACATACAATGCGTTAACACCAGCTTTAAGACAGGCTTCTGCAATCTCTTTTGATGCAGCCATTGCAACATTAGGAGCAGCTTTAAGTCTATCAGATTTTGTAACCATACCACCAGTTCTCTTAACTATTGTCTCAGAGCCTGTTATATCTGTAACGTGTAAGTGTGTATTGTTGTAAGAGGAATAGATGTGTAAAACTCCCCAATTAAATGAATCGTTTGATGCTTTTTTTACATCAACAGTTTTCTTGGATGAAGAATCTTCTTCTGTTTTAACAACTTCTTCTTCTGAAATGTCAACCATATCATCAGCATTTTTAACCATTTTACTCTTCTACCTCCTCTAAAACCTCTTCATCATCCATCTGTTCTTCAACATCATCAAATGATTTTTCATTTTTGTTTTTTAATGGAATCTTTTCCATTTCCTCTATTTCAACCATTCCTCCCATAGCCTGAATTCTATCAGGATGTGATTCATCAGCCAAAGCTGAATTTGGTAAAAACTCAACACTATCCTCATCACCAAGAGAAACCATGTAAGATGGAGATGAAACACAAACACCAGCAACCTTTACATGTCCATGAACAACAAATTGCCTTGCCTGTTTAGGAGTTCTTGCTAATTTTTTTTTATAAAGTATGTTTGAAAGCCTTCTGTCAAGAATATCTCTCATTCCTATATCTAAAACTTCATCTAAAGAAGTTGCATCCATCTTTAAAAAACCCTTATTTTTAAGGCTATTTATAAAATTCTCAGCATCAGAACTCTGTTTTGTTGCAACAGTCCTGTTTAATGATTTTGCAATGGATTTGTATTTAGAAAGCATAAGTTCTATTTTTCTTATTTCTTTCTTATTCTTTAAAGCATAATCGTTTACAAGTACTGCCTCATCAACTATTGTCTGCTTGTCCCATCTCTTTTTATGGGAAACAAATTTTTTTCTATGTTTTATTGGTAATCCCATTTTTTTTATTTGTTAGCCCCTCTTTTAGCTTTCATTGCTGCAATAGCTTTACTCTTTCTAAAGTTAGATTTTGTTCTCTGACCTCTTAAAGGTAACTTTGCTTTTGCCCTTAAAGACCTATAAGACTTTGTTTTTGCCTCTCTTCTTCTCATCTGCAACAAGTTAAAGTCAATATCTTTTGAAACAAGATGCATATCTTCTCCAGTCTGGTATTCCTTTCTTTGATTTAATAACCATACAGGTAAATCAAATTTTGTAACATCAGACAGAAAAGATTCTATTTTTTTCTGTTCAGTTTCAGTTAAAGATCCAATCTTTCTGTTCTTGTCAAGTTTTAAAGTAACGCAAATAGCATTAGAAAACATATAACCAACACCTTTAATTCTGGCCAAACCATAAGCCATATTATAATTTGTGTTGATATCTGTGTTCATAATTCTAATCAAATTTGTAACTTTTTTTTCTTTTTGATCCATGAATAGAAATAAAAATTGAATTCCCTTTATAAAGGTTTTGTAGTTCCATCCTTTATATATTTTGTGTTACTACTGTATATTTTTTCAATAAAGAAATGTATTTTGTAAAATATGATTTTTAGAAAATATCATAGAAATACAAATCCTAAAAATATAATTAATATGAATAGAACAATAAAGACGGATAAAAATGATAAAGTCATTTTTAGTTTTGATATTTCTAAAAACTTTGAACCATAATTGATAAGTAAAAAAAGATTTAAAACACCTAATAAAAATAAAGGCAATAATACAAATATGGCAGAAATTACATAAAATGCAGTAAAAACAAAACTCTGCATATCTGAAAAAATCAAAACAAATAAAGTATTGAAAATACAACCCAAGGCATAACATGGAAAAGATACAAGTAAGAATATATTATACAATGACAAAGAGTCCTTTTTATCAAATAATTTTGAAAAAACAAATGCAAACAAGTACAAAACAAAAAAAATCCCTAAAATATAACTAAGAGATGTACTAAATACTATCCATGGCTTATATGCAATGGATTTTGTGTTTAACACATCTAATGATGCAGGAATCATTTGCAATATTAAAAAAAGAAAAAAAAGAAATATAAAATTCCTTTTAGATATTTTGTTTTCCTTAATATAGTCATAACTTTCATCATCAAGAGTCAAAAGATTAAAAGAAGCCTTTAAAGTATTTATAAATTCCATTACAATAATATTATCATCTCCATTTAAAAATTTTTAGTGTTTCTTGATAATTAACAAAACGGTGAATGTTAAATGCAAGAATTTTTAGTGGCTAAATTTTAAAATATAAACAATCAAACAGAAGAAAAAAAATAAAAAGCATAGTTCCGATTCTCAAACTATGGATGTTTTTTTCAACTATCTGTTAACTCCAATTGAACCTACTCTATTTATGACTTTTACTGGCATTAATAAGAAGTTATAATACATGATTTTGATATATTACAATGTTTATCATATCCTTCGATCAAATTATATTTAACAAGAATTTAGAAAAAAATCTATCAACCCAAAATTTTCACAAAAACCTCTCTAAATCGTGTCTATCTAATAATCTCTATTAAAAAATTCAAATAAAGACTTTGATCTTATTTTTCCTAATCCTTTACACTCACAAAGTTCGTCAGCCGAAGAATTTACTATTGTTTTTATATTTTTAAAATGACTAAGCATCTGTTTGGATGTTGCAATATTAACTTTAGGAATTGATGCTAAAAAAATTTCCTGCTCTTGTTTTTGAGTTATTGCTGATTTTTCACAACCAAGATTAATTTCTTTTTTTTCTTTATTATAACGCTTAACAAGCACAGATATCATTGTTGCAGTTTCGCTTATAGAATCTGTATAAAGAATAGGAACTCTAAATTCAACGCTTATACAACACAAAACAGAACGAATAACCGCTGGATTAATATTTCTTAACGAATATATATTTTCACTGCCCTCAAGAATTAGTAAAGGTCTTTTATAGTTTTTTATAAGATTCATTATCTGTGGAAAAAGTCGTTTATCTATTATAGAATCAACAAAATCTTTCTTTGATTTTCTTTCTATTGCAACATAATCTGATATTACTATATCTGCAACATCCAATTTTTTAACTTTTACTTCTATATCTTCAAATTTATATAATTCTTTTATAAGATCAGAATTTTCCCTGCTATCAATATAAACCATGTAAGGATTTTCAATTACTATTTCTTCTTTTTTTGTATTTTCATTTATATAATTATTAAGATTATTCTTTTTATTTTTTAAATCTGAATCTGTTGTTTCCAGTTTTTTTTTATAATAATCTAAAACTTCATACATCTTTTTTTCTTTTGCTTTAGATACATAAGATGTTAAAACATCCTTTGTTCCCTGTGTTATTAAGACATATGCAAGACCTCTTTGAAATCTTCCGGTTCTTCCTATTCTTTGTATACTTCTTATTGCACTTGGAACAGGTTCATAAAAAATAACAAGATCAACCTTTGGAATATCAAGTCCTTCTTCACCAACAGATGTTGATACTAAAACATTGTATTGATCACAACGAAAATCATTTATTATTTTTTTTTGTTCTTTTTGTGATATGCTAATATCTCCTTTTTTCGACTGTCCAATGAAAAGAACAGGCTTTATTTCTTTTATTTGAGATAATTCATTTACAATAGTACTTGCACTATCCCTATACTGATTAAAAATTATAATCTTAAGATTTTTATTTTTTTCAAGTTCATTACATACTATTTCAATCAGTTTTAATAATTTAGGATGCTTAACATTATTTTTTTTCAATTTGGTTATTATTTCATAGGCTAATCTAAAATCTGAATCAATAAGAAGCAATTCTACTGCTTTTGTTTTATCTTTATTAAAAAAATTATAAAAATAAGAATGAGCTGATTCTACTTGTTCAGTTTCAAAAAGATCTATTCCATGACCTAATTTCATAAGGGATGCACATAACGATATTGACTTAAAAATATTTTCATCAGCAAGGCCTCCTGAAATGTCTAAACGAAGTTCCTGTTGTAATGCAAGAATATCTTTTTTTGTTATCAAAGAAATACTCTTACCTTTAAAATACCCATTCTGCTTTAATGATTCAAGTTTTTTATCATAAGTTTTTCTTAACAATGTTAAAACAGTTTTAAAATCATCTGAAAGATCAACAAAAATTTTATTTATATCGGTTCCTTTAACATATGGTTTAACATCCTCATCATCATAGGTTTTAACTTCTAAATGTTCAATTTTAAGATTGGCAAGTATCTTTTCAAGATCTTTGCTATTTGTTGCAGGAGATGCTGTAAGTGATAACATCTTAATATTTGCATTAGAAAATTTTTCTGCAATAAAACAGTAAGAATAATTACCAACTGCCCTATGTGCTTCATCTATAACAACAAAACCAAAATTATTTACATCAATTATTCCATTGATAATGTCATTTTCTATAATCTGAGGAGTAGAAAATATAAAATCATTATCAAGATACATTTGAGTTCTTTTCTGCGGAGAAATCATTCCTGTTAAAACAAGAAATGAAATTTCATCATTGTTTTTTATAAATCCCTTAAAAGATTTTTCCTGTTGTTCAACAAGTGGTTTTGTTGGAGCCAAAAATAGTATTTTTTTATTTGACTTATTAAAGTAATATACACACAACATCAATGCTATAACTGTTTTACCCAGACCTGTTGGTAAAACCACCAATGAATTTTTCTCTAAAGAATTAGCAAAAATAGACTGTTGATAAATTCTTGAAGAAAAATCATCAGACAATCTTATTTTCTTAACCATAATTTATCAATATAACATGTATTTAAAAACATGATTATTAAAAACAGTAGATTTTAAAAAAAATTAAATTTCAATAAAGAGTTTACGAAAAATCCCATAGTTTGAGAAGGAAACTATGTAAAACCTTGCAATATGAATATTTTACAACGCTATCTTTCTAAAAAGCTTACAAAAAACAAGGATTTTTTAAATTCTCAATAATTTTTAAGAAGATCTTTTAAACAAAACTTTTCTCTATTATTCTTATATTCTTTTGCAATATCATAAATTTTATAACAATCCAAAAAAATCCCCTTATCATTTAATAT
The DNA here is from genome assembly GCA_964429995.1 of uncultured Methanosarcinales archaeon. Lineage (GTDB taxonomy): Archaea > Nanobdellota > Nanobdellia > Woesearchaeales > UBA583 > UBA583. The sequence goes on along the minus strand of CAYSDY010000002.1, from coordinate 217,471 downwards.
TTTTGAATTTTTTATAAAATAGTTAAGAACCTGATTAACATTCTTAGGTTTAACAGAGTAATTACATCTTTCATAATCTATCATTTTAACATCCAATGATTCATCTATAAAAATATGTTTATAAGGATTGGTCATCTCAAATTTATTTATTCCTAAATCATCAAGCCTAAAACAGATATTTAATATTTTATTTAATACAATCAATGTGTCCTTTTTGTTGGAAAAATTAAGCCATTCTCTTATCATTAAGCCATTAAGTTTCTCTCTTACAAGATAATTGGCAGATGATTTAATATATTTTGGAACAAAATCTTCACTGTTAAGCTTTTTGTTAAATATGATTTCTTTTAAAATATGTTGTTCTTTACCATATTTGATTATAACATTTTTTCCTTTAATCTGTCCTTCTAACACTTTTGAATGCTTTCCTTCTGCTAAATATTTTATATTATTGATGCCATCATCAACCAAATTTTTCAATAATTTTGATTTAATGATCTTAAGGGCGATTATTTCTTCAAAAAAAATATTCACAGAATCTATTTTTTCATATTCAAAACAATTATGTTCTAATGTTAGAATAACATGTTCATAATCTGATAAAGAAGATAATATGATTACACACAAGCCTTCATTTAAAAGATTATCATTAATCTGCAATATAAATTTTTCAATAACTTCATATCCATGTAACCCTCCATACAAAGCCCTATCTTTAATGGATAGGTCTTCGATATTTTCATCATCTTCTGTCGGCAAGTAAGGTGTATTAAAAATTATCATATCATATTTTTCAACAGATTTGTCAAAAAGATCTGATTCGTATAGCACAATTTCTAATCCTGCCTGTTCAAATACTGATTTTGTCATATCTATTGCATTACTATTTAAATCAAAACCGAAATAAATGTTATTTTTATATTCTAATGCTATATTTTTTATAACAAATCCAGAACCAACTCCCATCTCACAAATTTTTTTAGAAGATAAAAACATATTATTTTTAATTTGATCCAAAGCAGATTTTAACAGTAAAAAACTATCCTCCTGCGGTTCATACACTTTATCATAATTTAACAAATAATCATTCATCTTCAATTTTCAAAGCCTTTTTTAATGCACCTAATGGTAAAATTGCACAATTAACCTTTCCAGAAGATATTTCAATTTTTAACATTTCAAATATGTCATCTTCACTAAGTTTTTTTAATTCATCTAATGTTAAACCTTTAATGTATTCTGTAAATATTGAGAAAGATGCAGTAGATATAGCACATCCTTGTCCATTAAAAGCAACCTTAGAAACTTTATTTTTATCATCAAATTTTAAAAACAAATCAAACTCATCTCCACAGGATCTGTTTTTCTTATGTGCAAAATAATCAAAATCATCCAATTTCCCAAAATTTTTAGGATTTTTGTAATTATCTATAAGCTCTTGCAAATATATTTCTTTAAGATTTTCATCAGTATAATCAGACATAAAAATATTAAGCACTAAAATTTTAAAAACATACCGCAAATTGTATTTTCAAAACTCTCTAAAAACATTTATTAATCAACAAAAACTAACCATAATATGATAGTTTTAGGAATAGAATCAACCGCACATACCTTTGGAATGGGAATAATTGACTGCAAAAACAAAAAAATTCTTTTTAACGATAAAATACAGTTTAAAAATGACGTTGGTATGGACTTAAGAAAATTAACAGAATTCCACATAAAACATTTTGATGAGATCCTTACCAAAACAAAAACATTTCTTAAATCAATAAATAAAAATTTTAACGATTTAGACCTAATATCTTTTTCAATAGGTCCAGGAATAGGTAATTCTTTAAAGATAGGAGCACTTGTTGCAAAAACACTAGCACTAAAATACAATTTAAAAATTGTTGGGGTAAATCACATAAAAGCACATCTTGAAATAGGAAAAATGCTTACAAATCTAAACGATCCACTTTTTTTATATGTTTCAGGAGTAAACACTCAAATAATTGCAAAAGATGAATCAAATAAATACAAAATATATGGAGAAACAGAAGATATAGGGCTTGGAAATCTTTTTGATAGTTTTGCAAGATATGCAGGAATGGACTTTCCTGGAGGTCCTATAATAGAACAAACAGCATTAAAATCTAACAATTTTATAAAATTACCATATACAATAAAAGGTATGAATGTAAGTCTTGCAGGACTCTACACAAATCTTAAACAAAAATTTGACAATAAAATACCAATAGAAGATTTGTGTTTTTCATTACAGGAAAACGTTTTTGCAATGATGATGGAAATAGTTGAAAGAGCAATGGCATATACAGGGAAAAAAGAATTTCTTATAGTTGGAGGAGTTGCATCAAATAAAAGAATAACCCAAATGGCAAATCAAATGTGCAATGAAAGAAATTGCATTTATTCAAGTTTTAGTATGGAATTTGCAATGGACAATGCAGCAATGATAGCATGGCAAGGATTTATAGATAATAAAAAATCAAAAAAAGACATAAAAAATCTTAAACCTATGCCATACATAACAATAGAAAGTAACGTTTAAAGAAAAGATACACTATTCACACTTTATTTCTATTTATAAAGACCAGACTAAATGAATATAGAAACATGGATTTTTTAGCAGGTATATTTAGCACCAACATATTCAACTGGATAGTTATGCCATTATTAATATTCCTTTCAAGAGTATTTGATGTTAGTTTTGGAACTATGAGAGTTGTATTTGTTTCTCAGGGTTTTAAAAGAGTAGCATCTGTTTTAAGTTTTTTTGAAGTTATACTTTGGGTTCTTGTTGCAAGACAGATACTTACAGGACTCAATAATTACGTATGGATGATTGCATACGCAGCAGGATATGCAACAGGAACATATTTTGGTGTTTGCATAAGTGAAAAATTCAACAACTCAAAAATTGCAGTAAGAGTCATTGTAACAAAAGATTATGAGGATATAATTGAAGAACTAAAAGAAAACGATTTTGGTGTAACTGTCATTGATTCACACGGCAATAACGGAAAAACCAAAATACTGTACTCAGTAATTAAAAGCAAGGATTTAACTGATGTGCTAAAAATAATAAACAAGTACAACAAAAAAGCTTTTTATTCAATAGAAAGCATTAAGTCTGTAAATGAAGGAATTTTTAGAGAACAACACAATTACAAATACATAAAAAAACAATTATTTCCAATGTTTTCCAAAGTAAACAAATAAAAAAACATTGTGTTTTTAATTCAAAAGTTAAAATAGATCCATTACAAGATTTTTTATATATATTATAAAAGAGTAAATAATATCAAAAAAACTTTTCTCAAGTTCAATATTAAATTCATTTGAATCAATTAAATTATCTCCAACCTCCATCTTCAATGTTATATTATTATGCCCTTTATCAAGAGGTATTACTATATTCTCTTTTTGGTGTGAATTAAACGATTTTAACAAAACATTTTTCTTATCATCATATATATTCACCTTTATTTTATTATTAAAATTCTGTATAGAATAATTTATTATTAAACTTTCATTTTCAATAGAATAATCAACATTAATCAAAGGTTTTGCAAGATTTAGTATAAGACTATTTGTAATATTTGAATATGAATAAAATATTTCTTCACTTTCATTCTCTGTTTCAAAAGCAACAGAAGCCATTTCATTTATTTTTAAGGCAATTTTTGTACAGGTTTGGCTATTTATACAAACATTCAGATTATTTATTTCAAAATTGTTTGGATTTTTCATGCTACACAATATAAGATTTTTTGGCATATCATAAATAAAGTTACAGTCAAATATCAAATCATTATTACTGTAATTTTTTTTAACTTCATATTCTTCAGGCAAAGCTATTTTTTTTATATTGAGAAAATCCTTTTGTGTTTTTACAAAAAAATCCTTTTCTATTTCATTATTGTACAATTTAAAAGGAATAGTATATGTATAATCATCCTTCATTTTGTCAGACAAAAGTTTATATCTAAAATACATAGTTTGCTCTTGATTAGGTCTAAAGATATGCATCTGATAGTCTTTATCAAGTATTTCAACCTCTTGTGTTGATATTATGTTAAGGAAAAGTATATTATACTCATCAAGTTTATTTTTAACATCAATCTTAAGATATCCATAACTATCAAATCCTATCTCATTTGGACCAGTTATTTCAATTGAAAAATCATATTCATTAGAATATTTCATTTTATCGAGTATTTCAAATGAATTATTTACAAAAGATTGTTTTTTAAAAGAATAACCGTATCCAAAAGTATCTATATATAAACTATTTTTTTTAAGTTCAACTCCTTTATACAAAGCAATGTGAGTAGAATCTACATACCCATACTGATTATAAGTAAGATCAAAAGGAACCCATTGATCTCCAATAAGAACTTCAACCCAAGCATGTCCACCCCAATTTGAATTTATAAATTCAACTATTTCTTTTGAATCTGTATATGCATAACCAGAAACAACTCTACAAGGAATTCCAAGAGTTCTCATCATAGATATATATAAATTACTTATCTCCTTACAAACACCAGTTTTTAATTTAAATGTTTCAGATGATTTTTGGTTAGGATTATTGGTTATTGTTGATAAATCATATATTACATCTTCTCTTATCCATTTAGCAATTTTTGAAGCTATTATAAAAACATCATCCTCGCCTTCTGCAAGTAAAGATGCTTGTTTTTGTATTTCATAATCAAAATCTATCAATTCTGTAAAATTTAAATACTGTGTATATTCTTTATCAATACTAATCAGTGGATAATCAATCTTATCTTTAATCAACGGTTTTTGATAAGTACTTTCAACAACAAACTCATTAAGTATATAATTATTTTCAGATAACTTATTCTTTTTAATATCAAATCTTAAAAATAACTCATTGCTATCATTTACAATTACATACTCTGATGATGAATTAAAATTATTAAGATATTGTGACCCATTATAGGTTATAGGAAGAAAAAAAGAATCAACACTAAATTTTTCTACATCATACTTATCCTCAAAATCAATATAAAAACTTATATCATTTTTAATTTTCAATTTGATATAATCATAAGAACTAATATCTTTTTCTTCTGCACTAAAACCAAAAATCAAATGGTTTAATAATACAAAAAAACCAATTGTCACCAAAAAAAATTTTTTATTCATTTGATATTAATATTTTTCTTATTGTTAAGATTTATAAATTTTTATTTTTATACTTAGTTATGAATGATAAAAAAAGTCAGGCAGAAATCTTTGGAGTAGCTTTAATGTTTGTAGTAATAATCTTAGGAATCTTGATATATGGTAGAATACAAGCCTTAAAAAGTCTTAATGATGATGATAATGCTCAAGAATCAGAATACAAAATATTAGCAGAAGGAACTCTTAACTCAATGATAAAAATGAGTACTGGTTGTTATGTAGAAAGAAACAGAGATACATTAAAAGATTTAATAAATTACTGTCTTGACAACGAATTTGCAGGAAACGATATAGAAATAACGTGCAATGACAATACTCACATAGGTGCATGTGCAAAATCAAAACAAATAATTGAACATTCTTTAAACACCCTCTATTCAAATTCTGAAAACTCAATAATAAATGCACCATTTAAACTTACAATATCAATGCCACAAAATAAAGATGCAATATTTAATAATGTAACAATAAGCAATTTTGGATCTTTTAAATACAACAATGTTATAATAACAGAAGATAACAGGCGTTCATACAAATTTAAAAGAGCACCATCAGGTTTAATAAGTTGGGCAACATCACAAAGAGAAATAAATTTTGAATTATACATCTACTACAGGTGAATTTCAATTTTATCACCAATTTTTATATTATTAAACTTGCCTTTAAAGCTTTCTATAACATATCTGCATTTTTTTTTAGGAACATAACATACTTTAAAAGGTCTTAAAGTTTGCTTATCAACAACATTAAAATTAGAATCAACAAAAATAATATCCATACTATAAAAACAAAACAACATAGTAACCGAAGAATTAATCCTTTCATCCATTTTACTAGGAATAACAAGACACATTCCCTTATTTATCTTTTTTTTTCCTGCAAACATTAAACCTTTAGATATCTGTAATATAGATGTTGCATAAACCATATCAGACAATATTTGATCATTTTTATGAAATAATTGTGCCATTTATCTAATCATTAAAATACTTTTCAATTTCAAATTTATAATATTTATGTTTTATAAATAATAATTAAAAACTAACAATATTGTTTAAACCATTACCTATAAGAACATCTAAATCCGATATGATAAAAACTCCCTTCTGGTGCAATATCTACCTGAAGATTAAATATTCCAGCTCCACTACCACTATTAAAAGCTCCACCAGATAAGAATGCATGTTGTGTTCCTGAAGGATATGCATTATTTGGATCTGCATAAAGCATACCTATACCATTAGCAGAAGTCAATGATTTATTCAAAGGTTTAAAAGAATCATAAGACTCAGAAACCGTTGTCCATTCATACCATGTCTCAGAAGGTTTACCAAAAGAACTTTCAGCATTTGAATTAAATTTATCATTATTCCATTCCATAACATTTCCTGCAAGATCCCACACAACCTCACCACTAGAAATAAACATAACTCTTCTTTGTTCAATTCCTTCAGCATTTACAATATCTGAATAATAATCAGAAATATTTGATACACCTATGACTCTATTTGGAGAATTACTACTATGTCCTCTATATAAAAAACCTTCTCCAACAACTAAATTATTCCAATTGTTTGCAATATTTTCCACATCTCTTGCAATTGCAACCCATTCTGAACGATTTATCAATTTATATCCACTACCTAAAGACTCACAAGCATTTTTAGCTTCAATATGACTAACATATGTTATAGATTCAGGTAATGGAGCCGAAATTATACTTCTATCACCTGTAGATATATCATACCTCCATCCATTATAATCTATATCTTTGGTATTTCCGGTAGTTGTTTCAAACTTTGCTTCATATTTCATTACATAAAAATCATTGTTAACACCTAAATCTTCATTTGCAAATACAAGCACCCATTCTCCACCTTGTGTTGGCGCTAAACTATCATTACATGATAAATATGAATATTCATTTGTGCCACTTAAAACACCACCAGAACATGTTCTTTCCTGTGAAATTGCTGAGCATCCTGCTATGTTATTGTATGGTTTATCATATTTATAAAATGTATAAGAATCTCCTGTTTCAAGAACTAAATTTCCAACAGAACATGCTTTAGGTCTTGGTTTGTAATAAATCTTTTTCTCAATCAAACCCTTATCTGTTACAACTACAACATCTGGATTTGAAATGCTAATATTTTCAAGACAACTACTTATATCAATTTCAAAAACTCCAGTATTGTAAACAGTATCATTATCATAACAACTATAGCCACCAACTTTTATCTCTTTAATACTAAGGTTAGATCCACTATTTTTAATATATAAACTGTTTCCTGCAACTGTTTCAATGTTTATTGATGAGACATCATTTACTGATGAACCCTCAACTCCACTTAAAACATTTGTTGAATATGTTGCAAACCAATTCTGAAAACCAACTACTGCTACAACTGCTACAACTAATAATAAAGCTGTTGCAACAACTGGGGATATACACTTTTTAGAATGAGAATTTATTATCATAACATTCAATTTTTATTTTTAAATATAAATATTTGTAAAATATTTTCACAGTATCATAAAATTAAATCCTTAAATTATGGATTATAGGAACAACGAAAGCCTATACTAAAACCAGAACCAGATGGAGCACTATTTAATATCAATGAAAAAATACCAACTTCAACTCCAAGGCTCCAAGCTCCACCAGAACGAAAAGCATGCACTGTTCCACTTGGAATAGCATTCCCAACAGATGCATAAACAGTACCTATCCCATTAGATGAAGTTAAAGATGTATTGTATGGTTTAAAATAATTATAGGATGTATCAATATTTGTCCACTCATAATAATTACTTGAACTTTGTCCTAGTGAGCTTTCAGCATTGGTATTATAAACATCACTGTTCCACTCATGAACATTACCTGATAAATCCCATATAATTTCTCCATTATATAATTTTACAATTCTTCTTTGATTAGATGTCCCACTATTAAGTGTACCTGTATAACCATCGTTTATATCTGTTACAGATAGAGAAAAAGAAGGTGAATTATCACTATGTCCTTTGTACATACTTTCTGAATATATTTCACTACTGTTCCAGTTATATGTATTATTTTCTGCCTCTCGTGCAACTGTTACCCATTCAGCACGAGTTATCAATTTATAACCTGTACCTAAAGAAGCACATGAAGAAATTGCCTGTGGTTGAGTAATATGTGTTATTGGTTCAGGTGTTGGATGTGATCTTATACTTAAATCACCACCAGCACCAGCATATTGCCAACCATTATATGTTGCATCCTGTGTTTTGCTTACTGTATTTGTAAATTTTGCCTCATATTTCATAATATAGAAATCATTGTTAACACCTAAATCTTCATTTGCAAACACAAGCACCCATTCTCCACCTTGCATTGGTGCTAAGCTATCATTACATGTTGAATAACTGTAATTATTTGTACCATCCAATGTGCCACCAAAGCATGTTCTTTCCTGTGAAATAGCAGAACACCCTGCTAAGTTGTTATATGGTTTATCGTACAGATAAAATACATGTGATGAACCATTATCAATGGTTGTACCATTTAAAGAACAACTCAAATCCACTACTGGTGGCAAACCACCACTACCTGTTTCTGTAGTATTAACACTTTTAACATAAATCTTTTTCTCAATCAAACCCTTATCTGTTACAACTACAACATCTGGAGTATTTGTATTTAAATTTAATATACAATCTGTTATGTTAATTTCTAATACACCTTTAGAATAATTTGTTTCACTATCAAAACAACTGTAACCATTTACTTTTATGTCTTTGATTGTTAAATTATCATAATCATTTTTTATATACAAACTATTGCCAACAATTGTTTCTATTCTACTGGTTGCAACATCATTTACTGATGAACTCTCAACTCCACTTAAAACATTTGTTGAATATGTTGCAAACCAATTCTGAAAACCAACTACTGCTACAACTGCTACAACTAATAATAAAGCTGTTGCAACAACTGGGGATATACACTTTTTAGAATGAGAATTTATTATCATAACATTCAATTTTTATTTTTAAATATAAATATTTGTAAAAAAAAATCATAGTATAAAAAGTTGATATCCTCTTTGCCTAAATTATTTGCCTTTCTCAAACTCAAAGCAAAAACTCGTAGCACGAATTTCTATTAACTTTACAATCTAACAAATTTATATTGTGCCTTTTAGAAGATTCATTAATTAGCATTTTCAAATGTTATTATATTTGACATTTTACAATATATGTATCTTCAAGAACATACTAAAAATAAAACTTTAAACAAATAAAAATCAACAATGACAATTTTAAAAAATTAGAGTTTTTATAACTCTTATACAATTTATAACTTTAATTTATTTCTTCTCCAGCTTCTCTTTCTTGATATCTGGGAAGGATGTACTTTTTTACCTGCACCAAATTTCTTAAGTATTGCAAAAACTGGTGCCCATTTTGTCTGTTTATTTGCCTTAATCAAACTTTTCTTTCTGCTTGGATGTTTATATCTTGACATTTTACTCCTCACCCTTATTTTCTTTCTTAGGACTATTTCTTTTTATAAGATGTGGTCTTGCATTCTTTTGTAAAACCTCTAAAGAGTCATAAACCCTAGCCTCTATCTTGATGTTTGAATCTCCAAATGTATTTGAAATATGCTTTACAATTATAAGATTCTCATCAATTTTCAACTTTTTTGCAATAGCAGATTTTATCTGCATCCTTGTTAAAGTAGCAGAATCATTCTCAACAAAACATTCAAGTTCTCTTCTACCCATTAACTTATTTTCAACATCTTTTACAATTTCCATTTTAACTTTTTATAAATTCAGTTTTTAATATTTTTGATTCAACTGTTTCAATAACACCTTTGTCTGTTACTATTTTTGCAATAAATCCTCCTCCTGAAGCATTATCATTCATAAAAGAAGTTTTAAAAGCCTTCTCTACAATTTCTAAAGCTTCTTTTCTTGATAAATTTGGATTATATTCATTATCAAATATAGCTTTTATATATACACTTCCAGACCCATCAACAACATACCCATCATGTGGTAATATGGTTCCATCAGGACTAAGATTATACAATGAAAATCCTTCTTTTGAATCATATCCTCCAAGTATAAGACTTACAATTCCTCCCTGAGTTCTTATTATAGAATACTGCATTGAATTTAATATCATAGCAGCTTCTTTAACCTTAGGAGTCCTCTCTTTTCTTAATTCTAAAAGTTTAAGTTCACCCTTTATTATCCTCATGACTTTTTGATTATCAGCAGCATGACCAGCAGTAGTTGCAAGTATAGCAGATGAAACTTCATAAATTTTTTCTGCTCTATCACTTGCAATATAGCCTGCAGTAACTCTTCTGTCCGCTGCAAGCAAAACGCCATCCTTGAATAATAACCCTATGCATGTTGTTCCTGTTTTTATCTTATCAGTTGTCATCTTATTTTTTTATAAAATCACTATCTAAAGATTTTTTTATTTGGCTGCTGCAGCCATTTTTTCAATCTCTATTTTTTTGGACAATGCCATTGATTTTTTTCCAAGATTATAACAATCCATTATTTCTTCAAATAAAGCATCCTCTAACAATACACTACCATTAAAAGCTCTATGACCTGCTCCTTGAGCTAAATATCTAAGAACCAAATCAACTCTTCTTGTTGGTGACATATCTACAGCCTGAGCATATCTAGCACCACTTCTTTCAATAGTAATTACTTCTTCTCTTGGAGATGCATTCTCAATTGCAGTAACTAAAACCTGTATAGGATTCTCCTTAGTTTTATGTTCTATCTTTTCTAAAACATTTCTTACAACATTAGACAATGCTTTTGCTTTACCAGTATTATGTCCAGATGAGTATCTATGTTTTTTACCCTTATGTCCTATTACCTGTAACCTATTTGCAAGTCTTTCAACAATGTTAACTTTTGTTTTATAAAATGGAGTGTTGTGATAATAACCATTTGTTCTTGGAACAACTATTGGTCTTAAATTTATATAATCTTTAAGTCCTGCATCTTCAACAACAACGCCTGAAAAAGACCATTTATTATAAAGTTTTATTTCCATATCAGCCATTTTACTTTCTTGCCCTCTCAATTCTTCCTCTAACTAAAGCATCCAAAGATTGTCCATTAACCTGAATAACTTTCCATCTAACTCCTGGAATATCTCCTTTAGATTTACCTTGAATACCTCCAATTCCTTCAACAAGAACTTCATCGTGCTCGTTTATGAATTTTGATGCATTATTACCTGGCATAAATGCAGTAATTGACTTACCATTTTTAGATAATTGTACAACAGCACACTTTCTTAAAGCTGAGTTTGGTTGTTTTGCTTCCTTTTCTTTCTTTTCTAAAACAATACCTTTTGCCTGATTAGCATTCTCTAAAGGATCGTATTTAGCTTTAACTAATGGATTAACCTTTCTTATCTTAAACTTATTTCTATTTTTTATAAGTTTCTTTGCAGCAAATAAACCGTTTGTTTTTCTTCCCATTTTAATTTCCTACAACTCCAACAACATTAACCAAAAATGGTTTTGCTAGTTTTAGAGACAGATCTGAACTATCCAAATCTAAAACAAGAACTTCTACATTAGATATTTTTGCATAATGCTTTATTTTTCTTAATACAAGTTCCTGACAATTTGATGCTAAAAAAACTTTACTTATTTGATTGTTTTTCATTTTTTTTTCTATTACCTTAGCACCAATAACTACCCTTTTATCCTTAACAAAACCCAATAATTCCTTAACGCTTACATCTTCTGTTTTTTTATCTTTTTTTCTTTTAACAAAAGATTTTGTAAACCCTTTTATTTCGTTTGAAGGACTTGTTTCTTCTACATACATCTGAGTAAGATTATCCATTTTTAATTGAAATGGAGAGAGAATAAAAGCAAGTTCTTAATATAGAGCATACTCCATGGTTACAAAGCAACCACTTCTCATCTCTCTTTATAATATGGTAATCAAAAAGCCTTTATAAAGCTTGACTAAAGAGAAGATTTTTTAATCCTTGGCAAAGTAGCTATACTATTTATTTTCAAAAAGTTTTTTATCAATTTGATCTTTTATATAACCATAAGGTTTTATACCCTCTATTTTAAAATCGTCAATAAATATAGTTGGTAATACAGTTATACCATAGTTTTCAGCCTCAATTATATCTTCCTCAACACTATTAATTATAAACTCATTATTAATGCATTTTTCAAATTCAACATAATCTATATCTAAGTATACATCTTTTAATAAAGAAACAACCTGTTTGTTATTATTTATCTTAGATTTTAGTAGAACATCAAGATAATCATCATAAGATTCATTTTGCATATCAATGCATTTCATAGCAACAGCAACCTCAATGGATGCATTTTTAAAATGATATTTTGGATAATTTTTAAAGACTATTTTTAATTTTCCATTATCAACATATTCTTCTTTTATTTTATCGTATGTTTTTTTACTAAATTTTCTGCAGAAAGATGAAGTATAATCATAATAAATATAAACTGTAACATTTGCAGATTTATCTCCTATTATTATGTCTCCATTTTCTTTAAAGTATAAAGTATCATTAATCATATCATTTAAAAAAAAATCATCCTTGTGGATTTTTTTCTCAAAAATGAAACCACCAAATACTATAAGAACTATTATATTTAACAATATCAAATTAATCCCTAAAATTTTCCAGAAAAATTTACTAACAACCAATATAATTGAAAAGAATCAATTATTTATATATTTAATTACAAAAATCTATAACTCTTAAATTATAAAAATTATCTTAACCACATTTGTCCCCATCCATTACAATAAGGATGATAACGATTACAATACCCAGCATTATTCCTTATAAGTCCATCATGATTTATTATAAATGTATCATCTGAAACCATACCTTGATTTCCAACATAACCTATTATTGTTTGTCCTCCACATGTATAACCACAATCATTCCAAAACTTAAGTACTCCTCCAGGAGCACCCCACCAGGAAACAACAGTAAGATTAAAATTATCTCCAGTATTTAGACATGCACCAGAATCACTTACAAATTGAGCTTTTGAAGCTCTTGCAAAAGCATTAGGACAATCAGACCATGTAAAAACCATATAACTCCAATTTATATCTTGATATCTTACATCACCTCCACATGCAGATGTTTTTGATGAACAAACTGTTTCACTATAGGCATTAACATAATTATGATGATTATTAAAAAGCAATGTCCATCCTCCACCATCCATATTCATATCGCAATAAACATTAAAAGGTGTATTAGGTCCCTGTCCATCTGTATCTATAACATATATCCCATCATCAAGAAAATAAAATCTATTTTTAAGATCAAAGCAAGAATAAGCAGGATCATTATCAACAGCACACATAGAATGTGCATAACTTCCATTTAATGTACCATTATTACAAACTCTTAACTGACTATTTAATTCACATGAATTTGCATAAGGCAATTGTTCAAAAGCATAAAATGTATAATTTTCACCATCTCTTAATTCAACATCAGAAAAACTACATCCATTAGAACAATTTATATAAACATATTCTTGATTACCCAAAAGCACGCCATTATCACATATTCTTGATTCACTTTGACAAATTCCACCCAAAGGATGTTCATCATTATAGAAAATAAAACTTTCCTGATGATTTAAAATAACACCATAACCTATGTCACAAGAATTATTATAAATTGGTTGATTAGAAATATCATGTTTTACATAAACCATTTTTCTTAAAATTTTATCATCTGTAACGATTAAAATCTCAGGATTTTTTACTGAAATATTCTTAATGCACTCAGAAATATCCAATTCAACAATACCTGAATAGTTTATTTGTTCAACAAAACATTCCTCTCCATCTACTTTTAACATCCTTAAATGTGTATTATTACCCGCATTAAAATAAAGTATATTACCAATAAGTTCTTCTATTCTTACAGAGTTTTCAAAATTATAATTAGAATGTTTATTTTCAATATCAACAGAAACATTTGACATGTATGTACTAAACCAACCGTTAAATGCCATTACTGACAAAACAGAAACAAGAAACAAAATTAAAACACTAATAAAGACTGATACTCCTTTTGATGAACTAAAAATTTTATACATAATAAGTTATGCAAATTATTCTTTTATAAAAATTATCCTAACCACATCCGAATCATAAACATAAAGAAAAATTACCTCTATTTTTTTAACCCCTAAATAAAAACAACAAATGATTTTTAATAAGCATATATATTTTTAAGTATGTACAATCAAAAAGAAATAGAAAAAGCATTAAAAAAACTGGAAACTAAAGGTAAAACGCTGTTTTTAGCACAAGACCAAGGATTAGAGCATGGAACAGATGAACTTGATTCAAATTCAATAAATCCTGATTACATATTTAATATAGCAGAAAAAGGGGAATTTGATGCCTTTATATGTCAAAAAGGTTTGGCTGAAAAATATGCACACAGTTATAAAACTAATATAATACTAAAAGTTAATGGGAAAACACTTATAGGAGATAAGACAGAAGATCCATACTCACCAATTTTATGCTCTGTTAAACGAGCAGTAGATCTTAATGCTAAAGCAATAGGCTTTACAATATTTCCTGGATCAAAATATCAGGAAAGAATATATGATGATTTTAGAAAAATTCAGGAAGAAGCACACGATTTTGGACTTCCTGTAACAGCATGGATGTATCCTAGAGGAAAAGAAATAAAAAATGATCTTGATCCAAAATTATTAGAATACTGTAGCAGAATAGGACTCGAAATAGGAGCAGACATGTTAAAAGTAAAATATAATGGAAACATACAAGACATGAAAAAACAAGTAATCGCAGCAGGAAAAGCTAAATTATTAATGGCAGGAGGCCCAAAAGCAGAAAGTTCAAAAGATTTTTTAAAACAAATAGAAGAAGTAAATAGCTGTGGAGCACAAGGTTTTGCAATTGGTAGAAACATCTGGCAACATGAAAATCCACTTAAAATAACACAAGCAATACGTGACATACAATTAAGAAATAAAAATGTATACGAAGCGTTAAAACGCCTTGAAAATTAATTAAAAGATTTTGATTTAATAATATTCTTCTGTTGAAGTTAAATCTTCATCTTCTTTTTCTGTCTTCCTTTTTTTAGCAAATGTGAATAGCAACGATAAAAGCACTATAACAGCAATTATCAATAACACTATTAATAATATGTCAACCCAACTCATACTTGATGATGCTTCAACATATGTTTTAACAGTCACATCACTTATTTTAGATGATCCTTCCTTTATTACAAGGTTTAACTCTTTTTCACCAGCAATATCTTGTTTAGGTGTAATTGTAACTTTAAATACTACACTGTCTCCACCACTAACCATTGCAAGACTTGGAGAAACAACTAAATCTTCTATCCATGTTTCCTGCATTCCTGATATTGATATAGCCTTAGAGGCTGTATTTGGATTTGCAACAACAATTTCAAATGAAGTTTCTTTTCCTGCTTTCAAGTTTATATTATCCCTAAAACTTACCATAAGGTTTTTTTCAGGAACTTCTCTTGGAGCAATTATATTCATGTTAAATGACTCAACACTTGTTGTATAACCATCATTGTATGCCAACTGAACAAGTACTTCGTACTGACCAGCCTTTGCTGTATCTGGTACCATTAATAACATATCATCTGATGTAATAACTTCTTTATTATCAAGGTTACTTACATAACTTGATTCATGAACTCCTAATGCAGGAACAGATATCATAACTTTCACAGAATCCTGTGATTTCTGACCTCTATTTTTAAATCTAACATTAGCAATTATATTCTGTCCAGGTTCAACACCAGTACTTGGTGTCATTACCATATCTATTATATCAACTCTATGTCTTTGTGTATCAACATATAAGCTATATTCTTTGTATGTAATTCCTGACAAATCATTTGCTCCAACTATTCTTAATTTGTATTCTCTTTGAGAATCCATGTCAGCTGGCAAAGCAAGTGATATGATCTTTGAATATGTTACTGATTCTTTAACTGCAAATATTGGTGTTGTTCCAACTAATGGAGAATGTTCATAACCTTCTATAAAGAACATCAATCGTGCATCATCAAAATCAGCCAAAGCCTTAAATCTTAAATCAACTGTTAAAGTTTCACCGTTAATAACATTTAATTTATCAGCTGTTGTAACAACTTCACCATTAACTTTAACTGAATCTATAACTAAATCCAAACCTGTATTTGTCTTTTCACTTCCAAATAAAAAAGAAACAGCCTTACTACCAGTGCTTGTTGAAGCAACTAATGTATAAGTATTTCCACTTTTTAATGAACTGTAAGATTCTACAATCTGGTTAAGATTAAAAGAAACAGTCTTTGAAGAAACATCCACAGTCTGAGGTCCAACACTCTTTGTTGTACCAAATTCCTCGATTTTAAAGCTTAAATCATCGTATATTCCTGTTGCAACGTTAGTATTAGCTAAAGTTACCAAAACGATGTATTCACCTTTTACTTCCTGAATATTAACGTCAGAAACGCTAATAGGACTAGCAGAAACTGCTCCTGCAAGACATACAACCGCAAGGATTGCAAACATTAATACTTTTTTTATCGCATTCATCTTTCTAACCATTTTGACAAATGATAATTACATTAGTTTTCCCTTATTTATAAACTTTTCGAATTTGTTGCTATCTTTTAGTAATAATTACCCTACACTCCAAAATAATCATGTTTATGGTTTGTTACAATATGATGAAAAAGTTTAATCAGAACCAAAGAGTTTTAAATAATAAAACACTAATAATAGTATGAAAGTACTAATAAGCACTAAAACAGGTCTTTTTTATTATTACAATGGAAGTGGAGAATTACACACAAAAGAAGGTTTTTTTAAGGAAGAAGATTTAAAAGATAAAACTGGAATTGTAATAACATCAAATAGTGAAAACAAAAAAGAATTCTTAATATTTGATGCAAACAATTACGATATTACAAAAAAATTTTTAAGAGGTCCACAGATAATAACGCCAAAAGATCTTGGATACATAATATCAAGAACAGGCATAAACAAGTTCAGCAAAATAGTTGAGGCAGGCGGTGGTAGTGGATTTGCAACAACATTTTTTGCAGGAATAGTCAAAGAAATAACAACTTATGAAATAAACGAAAATAACTGTTCAATCATAAAGAAGAATCTTCAAAAATCAGGTTTTGACAATTGTAAATTGATAAACAAAGACATAAACGAGTGCATAGAAGAAGAAACTGAAATAGATATGCTTTTTTTAGATATGCCAGATATAGACAAATTATTAGAAAAAAATCTTAAAGGAGTAAAATCTGGCTCATATGTTGTATGTTATGTTCCATCAATATGTCAGATACAGGATATACATAACACGATAAAATCAAATAAAGACTTATATATGGAAGAAATTTCAGAAATAATAATAAGAAACTGGAAAGTAACAGATAAAATCTCAAGACCAGAACATAGAAAAGAAATAGATCATACAGCTTTTTTATGCTTTATAAGAAAAATTTAATTAAGGTTTTTTATAAAATTTTCAATTTCTTTAATGCTTTTTAATGTATGGACAACCTTCATGTTAATCTTTGTTTTATAATCTTTTAACATCCAAAAAACATGTTCTCTTAGTTCATTAACAGATTGCCTGTTTTCATGAATAAGATAAAGTTCAATAAACCTTAATATTTGTTTTTTAACATTTTGATTGTTTTTAATAAAATCCTTGTTAAAAACCCATGGACTATGTTTTGCACATCTACCAATCATAACAAAGTCAGCCCCTGTTTTTTGTTTTAAATCAAGTCCTAATTCATAAGATTCAACATTACCATTAGCAATTATTGGAACATTTACAAGTTCTTTAACCTGTTTTATCAAAGACCAGTTAATTTTTCCAGAATACTTTTGTTCATATGTCCTTCCATGAATACAGACCAAATCAACTCCACATTTTTCAAGCAAACGAACAACTTTTACCGCATTAATAGTTTGAGAATCCCACCCTATTCTTATTTTAGCAGAAATAGGCTTGTTAACATTACTTTTTAGTGCTTTTATTATTTCTTCAACTTTATCCAAATCATTTAAAAGAGCAGCCCCTGAACCTTTGTTTACATAATCATCTAAAACACAACCCATGTTTAAGTCGATAAGATCTGCAATATTTTCTACTTTTTTTGCAACATTTAGAATATTTTTAACATCAGATCCTATCAACTGTACAACAACAGGTCTTTCACAATCTTTTATGTTAATAAAATTTTTCAACTCATTTGTTGTTTTATCTTTCATAAGATCACAATTTATCATTTGTGTATATATTAATGATGCACCATTTTCCTTACACAACATTCTAAAGGCAGTACAGTTTATAGCAGCCATTGGTGCTAAAACAAGAAACCCCTGCTTTTTTATATCTTCAATCAAATTCATTATTATTAAGAATACTTTTCCATTAATAAAAGTTAAGATTTATTTTGTTCACAATTCCAAAAATATATAATAAACAAAGAAATATCATAACTATATGGATCTTACCACATTCACAAACAAGAAAACAGAATCAAAAGAAATCATACTTATTGAAAATAAAGATTTAAAAATAACAAAAATTAATGATGAGTACGAATTTTTAGCAAAAACAGAAAAAGGATTAGACATAATGCAAGATTACATGTTTGCAGGACCAACAAAATCAATAATAACAAAAGACATAGAAGAAGCAAACAACTTTTTCATAAAAAGCATAAATGATAAAGTTGAAGGAGTAATGATAAAAAATCTTAATAGCCCATATGTTTCAGGACAAAGAACAGGAGCAATGGCAAAACTTAAAGAAATACAAGAAGATCTTGACCTTGTAATAACAGGTGCAGAATATGGACACGGGAAAAGAGCAGGATATTATTCTTCGTTTATAGTCTCAGTAAAAAATGGTGATGAGTTTTTAACAATTGGTAAAGTTGCATCAGGAATAACCGAACTTGAAAACAAAGAACACAATATGACAAATCTTACAAATCTACTTAAACCATTTAAGATAAAAGAAGAAAAAAATCAAATATTTTTTGAACCAGTAATAATAATACAGGTAAGATATCAGGAAATACAAGAATCAAAAATATACTCAAGCGGTTATGCGTTAAGATTTCCAAGAATAATAATGCTAAGAACTGATAAATCAATAGATGAAATCAATTCATTAGAAGATATAAAAAAATTTACTTTAAAATGGAGCCATTAATGATTGTAAAGTTTTTCATAGTAATAAAATACTTTATAAAAAAATTACTGTTTTAAATATAACTGTGTTTCATAAGCTTTATATAATCAAATATACATATATAGAATGTAAATGGAAATACAAAACATATTTTACGCTACAGCAATCATATTTTTATTTCTTACGCTAGGTTACTTTGTAAGCAGTTACCTAAATTACATACCACAGGAAATAAAAGTAATACTAAGTTTTATGTTAGCTGTAATCCTTTTCATATTAGGAGATTACTTAAGGAGGTTAGATAAATAAAATGGCAGGAGTTGCAGGTTGGTCAATAGTTGCAGGCTTTTTCACTTTTGTGATAGCATTGATTTTTACAGTAGTATACTATGTAAGATACAGAAAATTATATCTTATAGCATTGATTGCATCAATTGCCACATATCTATTCTCAGTATTTTATTTCTGGGATGTATTTAATTTATCAAGAAACATAATACTGATATTGTTGCTAATATCTACCGCAATAATGTTTTTAATAGGAAAATACATATCAAGCTTTGATCTTGTACCAAAAAAAAATGGAAAATAAAAAAAATTTAAAACATCTTATAGCTATTTTAACATTAGCAATCATTTTTTTGGCATTGATACTATTTACTAGCAATACCTCTGGATTAAATATCAAATACGAAATAAACGATGAATATACTTTAAAAACACTAAATTACTATGATGCAAGTCAGGTAATTGGAACAATTCATGTAGAAAATAACCATTTTATGCCAAAAAGAGCATTCGTAAATAATATTGTTTTATGTCATATATCACAAAGTTACAGTAATACTGCAATACAAACACAAATAAATATAGATAAAATAAACAACGTAAACAAAGACTTGTTTAGCTCATATGATAATAGAAACTTTTTAGATTTAAAATCTAAAGAAAGTGTAACATTAAAAATAATACCTCAAGTATATAAGTACGATTTAAGGGACATAATCAACAGAGACAAATTAAATGGCAAATATATTGAACTAGATGTATTTATGTTAGGACCTAATGATTATGCATATAATTTTTGTGCAAATGCTCAAAAAGCAAATAGTTATAAAACAATAAAGGTATTTTTAGATATACCTGAAAAAGAATTATTAGATGATGAATACCAAAAAGCCTATGCAACAACAGAGAAGTAAATATAAAAAAGCAGAAATAAGTGAAAATCTTATAGCAATAATCGTTATATTTTTACTTATAATCATTGCTCTTACAATAGGTTTTTCAAAACTATCTTTTTTTAAACAAGTATTAGGGTTCTAATTAAACATGAACAAAGTCTATGCTCCACTATTTAATTTAAAAGCAACACTAGAATCAGGACAGTTTTTTCTTTACTACTTGATAAATGATTTTTATTACATAATAAACGGTAAAAATATATTCAAGGTAAAACAGGAAAATCTTTTTTTAATATATGATAATATAGATGCTAAAGATATTATTGAGTTTTTTTCATTAAATCAAGATTATCAGCAAATATACGAATCATTTAAAAACGATGTTTATCTAACAAAAGCTCTTAAAGAATATACAGGATTAAGAATAATTAATGCAAATTTATGGCAAACCATAATATCTTTTATATGTTCTTCATGTTCCAATATCCCTAAAATAACCAAGAATTTAGAACTAATATGTCAATTTTTTGGTAACAAAATAACATATGATAATATTGTTTTTTATACTTTCCCAGATCCATGCCAAATCAATAACATATCTCTTCTAGAATTAGCAAAAACAGGTTATAGAAAAGATTACATAATCAAAATATCTGATTTTTATTGTAAAAATCCAGAACAATTAAGCAGATTATATTCATTAGATCTTAAAGATTTAAAAGAAGAACTTAAAAAATTTAATGGAATAGGAGAAAAAGTTGCAAGTTGTATAGCACTTTTTGCCCTAAAACACAAAGAAGCATTCCCAGTAGATACATGGATTAAACAAATTTTTGAAACCTATTATTTAGAAAACAAAACAAATAACAAAGATATAGAAGAATATGCAAAAAAAATATTTAAAGACAACATTGGAATAAAACAACAGTATTTATTTCATTATTTTAGAAACAATAAATTATGAATAATTAGTCTATTTCATAACGAATTATTACAACACCTGTAGAACCATCACCAGCAACAGGATTTATGTCAGAACCAGATGTTCCCTTGCACCAACCTCCAGCTCCACCTGAACCAGTACTAGGTAAAGCATTTCTGTTATCGTTAAATCCTCCGCCACCTTTCGCCTGAATACCATGAGTTACATGTGTATAACTAGTTCCAGCTCCACCACCTGCAAACCAAACATCATTCTCTATAACATGTCCAATATTTAAAGATAAAGCCAAAGAAACAGGAATTATATTAGATATTTTTCCATCTCCCCCTTTAGAATTCCCATTTACAGGTGCTGGCAATCCAGTCATTGAAGCACCACCACCACCTGAACCAGCACCAGCCTGAACAGTTCCACCACTATGTCCTTGTGGAAAAATACCACTACCTCCAACAGTTGTACCAGAAGAACCACCAGCTCTTACTGAACCACCACCTGAACCACCTAAACCACCAATATAACCTGTTTCACTTCCTCCACCTCCACCAACTGCAGTCAAAGATGATAGTGAAGAGTTATATCCATTTTCACCCACATATAATGGATTTCCCATAACAACATAATGATAACTTCCCCTTCCTCCTAAACCAACTGATACAGGATATGTTCCATATACTAAAGATAATTTATCCTCTTCTGTATTTCCATCTTCACCTTCTACATGTTTTAGAAGACCACCAGCTCCTCCGCCTCCACATTGATAAGTATTATATCCCATACCGCCTCCGCCACCAGCAACAACCAAATAATCTACATCTAAATTATTTGTTTGCACAATAAAAGAATGTTCACCTGCTTGTGTAAAAATAT